>CAYZUY010000063.1:10558-11212 GCA_964481495.1 uncultured bacterium | reverse complement strand
CGACTTCGCCGACAACTTCGACGGGTCCCAGCAGGAACCGACGGTGATGCCGGCCCGGCTGCCTCAGCTCCTGCTCAACGGCTCCTCGGGGATTGCGGTCGGTATGGCCACCAACATCCCACCCCATAACCTGGGCGAACTGGTGGATGGGATGGTAGGCCTGATCACCGACCCCGCGCTGAGCGATCGCGACCTGATGCGCTACATCCCCGGCCCGGACTTCCCCACCGGCGGTCAGGTGCTCGGCAGCAGCGGCATCCGCGAGGTGTTCACCACCGGCAAGGGTTCGATCACCATGCGCGGCGTGGCGGGCATCGAAACCATCGAGCACCCTGGCCGTCCCGACCGCGACGCGATCATCGTCACCGAGCTGCCCTACCAGACCAACAAGGCCGCCCTGATCGAGCGCATCGCCGAACTGGTCAACGACAAGAAGCTCGACGGCATCTCTGACATCCGCGACGAAAGCGATCGCGAGGGCATGCGCATCGTCATCGAACTGAAGCGCGACGCCTATCCCCAGGTGGTGCTCAACAACCTCTACAAGCAGACGCCGCTGCAGAACAACTTCAGCGCCAACCTGCTGGCCCTGGTCAACGGCGAACCGGTGCTGCTGACCCTGAAGCATGCCCTGCAGGTCTTCCTCGACTTCCG
>CAYZUY010000063.1:0-10548 GCA_964481495.1 uncultured bacterium | reverse complement strand
TGGGCGCGGCCACCAACATGGCGATGGTGACCGCTGCTCAGCAGCGCATCAAGCACATCGCCCGGGTGTTCGCCGAGACGGGCGTGAAGAGTCTGTTTCGGGGCGTGCACATGCTGACCCTGAAGCATGCCCTGCAGGTCTTCCTCGACTTCCGCGTCGAGACGATCGAGCGGCGCACCCGCTACGAACTGCGCAAGGCCGAAGAGCGCGACCACATCCTCCAGGGTCTGCTGATTGCTCTGGGCAACCTGGACGCGATCATCGCCCTGATCCGCAGCGCCGCCGACGCGCCAAGCGCCAAGCAGGAACTGCAGGATCGCTTCGGGCTCTCCGAAGCCCAGTCCGATGCCATTCTGCAGATGCAGCTGCGCCGGCTCACCGCCCTCGAATCCGAGAAGATCGAAGCGGAGCACCGCGATCTGCAGGCGAAGATCGCCGACTGCCAGGACATCCTGGCCCGCCGCGAGCGGGTACTGGAGATCATCACCAGCGAACTGGCCGCTCTCAAGCAGCGCTTCGCCACCCCCCGCCGCACCGTACTGCTGGATATGGAGGGCGAACTGGGCGACATCGATCTGATCGCCAACGAGAAGTCGATCATCCTCCTGACCGAGCAGGGCTACATCAAGCGCATGCCGGTGGATGAGTTCACCGCCCAGAGCCGGGGCACCCGCGGCAAGGCCGGGGCCAAGACCAAGGACGACGATGGCGTCGAACATTTCCTCACCTGCTGCGACCACGACAGCCTGCTGTTCTTCAGCGATCGCGGCGTCGTCTACAGCGTTCCGGCCTACCGGGTGCCCATCGGGTCGCGTAATGCCCGCGGCATCCCCATCGTCCAGCTGCTGCCCATCCCCCGCGAGGAGAAGATCACCTCGGTGGTGCCGGTGAGCGCCTTCACCGACGACGAATACCTGGTGATGCTCACCCAGGGCGGCTTCATCAAGAAAACAGCCCTCTCCGCCTTCGCCAACATCCGCTCCAACGGGCTGATCGCCATCTCCCTGGAGGAGGGCGACCAGCTGCGCTGGGTACGTCTGGCCCGGGTTGAGGACAGCATCCTGATCGGCTCCCGCCAGGGGATGACCATCCACTTCCGGGTGGATCACGAGCAGCTGCGGCCCCTGGGACGGGCTACCCGCGGCGTGCGGGCCATGGCCCTGCGCAACGCCGACCAGCTGATTTCCATGGACATTTTGCCTGCAGCTCTGACAGCCACCATGGCCGAAGCCGGGGACGAGGTGGACGAGGACGAGAGTACCGAGGTCAGCAGCCCCGGTCCCTGGGTGCTGGTGGTCACCGCCAAGGGCCTCGGCAAGCGGGTGCCCTTCAGCCAGTTCCGCATTCAGAAGCGGGCCGGTCTGGGCCTGCGGGCGATCAAGTTCCGCCAGTCCGGCGACGAACTGGTGGCCCTGCGCATCGTCGAGGAAACCGATGAACTGGTGATGGTCACCCAGCGCGGTGTGATCATCCGGCAGGCGGCCGAGGCGATCACCCAGCAGTCCCGGGCGGCAACTGGCGTACGGGTGCAGCGCCTGGATACCGACGATGCCCTGATGGCCGTGGCCATCGTCCCCTCCAGCGGGGAGGAAGCCGAGGAGTCCACCGAGGATAGTGCCGCCGAAGACAGCCCCAGCGTCGACATCGAGGCTTGATCCGCACAACAGGCATCAATGCAGAAGGGGGGCTCCGCTGGAGCCCCCCTTCTGCATTCAGAGCGGATAAATCTGCGCAGATGCGTTAGGCAGCAGCAGCGAAGTTAGCGGCCACGAATTCCCAGTTGATCAGCTTCTCGACGAAAGTGCTGATGTAGTCGGGACGACGGTTCTG
Organism: uncultured bacterium; assembly: GCA_964481495.1. Taxonomy (GTDB): domain Bacteria; phylum Cyanobacteriota; class Cyanobacteriia; order Synechococcales; family Synechococcaceae; genus CAWUMD01. The sequence goes on along the minus strand of CAYZUY010000063.1, from coordinate 8,718 downwards.
GAAGTCGAGGTAGTAGGCGTGTTCCCAGACGTCAATGGTCAGCAGCGGAGTCTGACCGTGAGCGACCGGGGTGTCAGCGTTGCCGGTCTTGGTGATCTTGAGGGTGCCGTTGTCGAGCACCAGCCAGGCCCAGCCGCTGCCGAACTGGGTAGCAGCCGCCTGCTTGAACTCGGTCACGAAGGCATCGAAGCTGCCGAAGTCGGCGGCAATCTTATCGGCCAGGGCACCGCTGGGAGCACCACCGCCGTTGGGACTGATGCAGTTCCAGTAGAAGCTGTGGTTCCAGGCCTGGGCAGCGTTGTTGAAGATTCCGGCCTTGCTGGCGTCACCGGCAACCGCCTTGATCACCGCTTCGATCGGCTGGCTGTCGAGGTCGGTGTCCTTGACCAGGTTGTTGAAGTTGGTGACGTAGGCTGCGTGGTGCTTGTCGTGGTGGAACTCCAGCGTGGACTTGGAGATGTGCGGCTCCAGGGCGGTGTAGTCGAAGGGCAGTGCCGGCAGTTCGTACGCCATGCGGAATCAGGCTCCTCAGAGGGGATCGGTAAAACCACCTACCAGAGTAGTAAAAGATTTCCTCCGGCCAAAGTACGGGTGACCGACCACGACAGAGGCCCCGGAGAGCCGATGGTTCTCCGGGGCCTCTGCTCGGGTGTCCCTGGGGACGCCGGGATTACTGCCAGCCGTTTTCGGATTGGCTGATCACGTAGGCGGCGACATCAGCGATGTCGGCTTCGCTCAGCTTGGCACCGAAGGCGGGCATGCCACCCTTACCGTTGGTGACCTGGGTGATGACGGCGGCTTCGGGGCCGTCAGCATAGCCGGTCAGGTACTGGGCCAGCGCATCCTTCTTCAGGGTCTTCTGGGGTTGAACGACGTTGTTGCCGCCCAGGTGGCAAGCCGCACAGTTGGCGCTGAACACAGAGGCGCCGTGCGCAGCATCGGCAGCGAAGGAGGGCTGGGCGAACAGACCCAGAACAGCAACGATGGCCGCAGCCAGAATGGTGAACAGGCGTTTCAAGGGAGCACCTCTTGAGCTTGTAGATCTCCGTCCCTGATCTTTCGGGGCGGGCCCGTGCCCAGTCAATCGGGCCTGAGCAAAACGTCACGGTTTGTAACGCTTGCCGAGGGTGCAGATCGGGGTCGGGGGTGACAATGGCGATGCTGCGATCGCCCCATTGCCTTGCCATGACCCACAGCACCGACGTCGCCACCCTGGCCCGCTGGATGGCCGCCGACTTCAGCAACCAGGAGCAGGCCTGGGAGAATCCTCCCTTCTTCGCCCATATCCGCGTCTGCATGCGGCCGCTGCCCAAGGCGCTGCTCGGAGCCCCGGCCTTCTACGTCGAACAGGCCTACGACCTCGATGTCAGCCAGCCCTACCGGGCCCGGGTGCTGAAGCTGGTGGCGGCCAACGACCGGATCGAGATCGAGAACTTCGTGATCGAGAACGGCGAGGAGTTCCACGGGGCCTCCCGGGATCTGGAACGGCTGCGGGCCCTCAGTGCCGATCGCATCCGCAAGCTCTGCGGCTGCACCTTCATCACCCACTGGACCGGCACCAGCTTCAAAGGCGTCGTGGAGCCGGGCAAGGGCTGCATGGTCAACCGCAAGGGCAAGGAAACCTACCTCGAAAGCGAGTTCGAGATCAACGAGGCGGGCATGAGCAGCCTCGACCTCGGCCGGGACCCCGCAACGGACGAACAGGTCTGGGGGTCCGTCGCCGGTCCGTTCCAGTTCAAGCGCCGGGCGAGCTTTGCGACGGAGGTGGAACTCTAGGCGTCGCCCGGGGCAGACAGGCCGCAGCCCCCCGCCGCACCCCGGCCAGAAAGGCGCTGCTGCGTTCCCCGGGGGTGCCGTGGTGATGGCGGGAGTTACGGGCGTAGTCGCCGAAGCGCCGGTAGCTGTTCACCGCCTCCTGCAGATCCCCGGGTTCCACCATGCCCAGCCGGTCGAGTACCGTCATCTGGGCGCCAGCCAGGCAGTCCGCCTCCAGTTCGATCGCCTTCAGGGTGCGCCGACGGCCAAGCAGCCCCAGCTGATGCTGGACCGCATGACCGTATTCGTGCAGCAGGGCCAAGAAGGCGGCGGCATCTCCGTATTCGAGGGAGACCTCTCCCAACTGGGCCTCGTCGTAGTAGATGCCGCGATCGCGCAGGCAGTAGTGGGCCAGCCGCACCTCGCCGCAGGGCGATCGCGGCCCGGTGCGGGCCGTCGGCATCTGACGGCTACTCAGTTCGTAGACCATCGGTGGGGAGGCCGCCACCGGGGGCCGCTGCCGGAAGATCTGCTTCCAGAGCGTCTCCAGGGTGCGCACCACTACCTGACGGTCCGCAGGCGTCCAGGCCGCCCGGGCAGGGGGGGCAGGGGGCAGGGTCAGCAGCAGAGCGATTGCCGCGGAGGTGAGGCGGGCAGACAGAGCCATGGCAGGGGGCAGGGGCTTGCAACCAGCCTAAGCGTGCCCCGCTGCCGCAGCCGTTCCTTTTCGGATCCGCTTCCGATCAGCGCCCGGGATATCATCGTCAGGTTCCGTGCCTAAGCCCCCTATGAAGCACGCCTGCGTCATCGGTCTCGGTCGTTCCGGGTCCGCCTCCGCCCTCCTGCTGCAGCGCCAGGGCTGGCGGGTGACCCTGCTCGACAGCAGCGATCGCCCGGATCTGCGGGCCGAGGCGGAACGCCTGACGGCAACCGGGATCGAGGTTCGTCTGGGCACGAAGCTGGCCCCGAACGACCTGGGCTGGAGTACCGAGCAGCGTCCCGACCGCCTGGTGGTCAGTCCCGGGGTGCCCTGGGACCTACCCGGTCTGGAGCAGGCCCGCACCCTCGGCTGCGAAACCCTGGGGGAAATGGAGCTGGCCTGGGAGTCCCTGGCCACCGTGCCCTGGGTGGGCATCACCGGCACCAACGGCAAGACTACGGTGACGACCCTGATCGGGGCGATGCTGCAGCGAGCCGATCTGGATGCCCCCACCTGCGGCAACATCGGCGATGCCGCCTGCGGTCTGGCCTTGGACGTACTGACGGGCGATCGCCCGGCTCCGGAGCGGGTCGTGGCCGAGGTCAGCAGCTACCAGATTGAAGCCGCGCCTACCCTGGCCCCCAGCGTCGGTGTCTGGAGCACCTTCACCCCGGACCACTTGGCCCGCCACTACACGCTCGACAACTACTTCGCAATCAAGGCCAGCCTGCTGGAACGCTCGGCCACGAAGATCCTTAACGGCGATGACCCGGAACTGCACCAGCGGCTGGCGACCCGCTGGCCCGATGCCCTCTGGACCTCGGTGCACGGCCCCGAGCCCCTGGCCAACGGGGCAGTGCCCGCCGCCTGGATCGATGCCGAGGACTGGGTGGTGGTACAGGGCGAGCGCATCTGCCCGGCAGGCAGTCTGGCCATGGTCGGTGACCACAACCGCCAGAACCTGCTGCTGGCCGCCACCGCCTCGCGACTGGCGGGAGCCTCGGCCAAGGCGATCGCCGCCGCCGTCGCCGACTTCCCCGGGGTGGCCCACCGCCTCGAGAAGGTGGGTCAGCGAGGGGCGATCGCCTTCATCAACGACAGCAAGGCCACCAACTACGACGCGGCTGAAGTGGGCCTGCGGGCGGTGAATGGACCCACGGTGCTGATCGCCGGGGGCGACCCCAAGAAGGGCGATGACAGTGCCTGGATGGCGCGGATCGCCGAGAAGGCGGTGGCGGTGCTGCTGATCGGCAAGGCGGCCGAGGCCTTCGCCGCCCGGCTTCAGGAAACCGGCTACCCAGGCCCGGTCGAGAACTGTCTGACCATGGCCCGGGCGGTGCCCCGAGCGCTGGAGCTGGGCCGGGAACTGGGAGCAGTGAACGTGCTGCTCTCTCCCGCCTGCGCCAGCTTCGACCAGTACCCCAACTTCGAAACCCGCGGCGATGATTTCCGTCACTGCGTTGCCGTTCTGGAGCCCTGAGTCATGGCCTACTGGCTGATGAAGTCGGAACCCGACGTCTTCGGCATCGCCGATCTGGCCCGCGAGGGCACGACGATCTGGGACGGGGTGCGCAACTACCAGGCCCGCAACTACATGCGCGACGAGATGCGGGTGGGCGATCGCGTCTTCTTCTACCACTCCAATACCCGGCCGCCGGGTATCGTCGGTCTGATGAGCGTGATCGAGACCGGCATCGACGACCCGACCCAGTTCGACCCGGTGAGCGACTGCTACGATCCCAAAGCCAGCCCAGAGCAGCCGATCTGGCAGACGGTGCGTCTGGAGTTCTTCAAGGACTGCCGCCCGGGCCTGACCCTCGACCAGCTGCGCGAGCAGTTCAGCGCCGAGGAGCTGCTGATTCTGCGGCGGGGCAACCGCCTCTCGATCGTGCCGGTGGCCGAGCCCACCGCCGAGCGCCTGCTCACCCTGCTGGGAGTGACCGACCGGTGACCTACTACGACCCCGCCCATCTACCCCGCTTCGGGGAAATCCGCGAGGGGGCACCGGAGCTGGCGGATAAGTTCTTCGCCTGGTACGGCGCAGTCTTCCAGGAGGGAGCCCTCACCGCCCGGGAGAAGGCCCTGATTGCCCTGGCGGTTTCCCATGCCCTGCAGTGCCCCTACTGCATCGACGCCTACAGCCAGGACTGCCTGCAGCGGGGCGTCGATCTCGAGCAGATGACCGAAGCGGTTCACGTGGCGGCCGCCATCCGCGGCGGTGCGGCCCTGGTGCACGGGCTGCAGATGCAGGATCGGGTCCAGGGTCTGGCGATGTAGACAGGCCGCCGCAGCCGTTAAGATCGGCTAATCATCCCAGTGTTCATCTTGAGCGAGTCTGTCCTGATTCCCGACCATCTGCGCTGGAAGGTCGTCAGCTTTCCCTCCACCCTGTTTCTGGGGCCGGTGCTGGAAGTGCTGCTGCGGGATGTTCCCACGCCGCAGCGCGAGGACCTGCGCCTGGGACTGCAGGAGGCTCTGGTCAACGCTGCCTGTCACGGCAACCGTCTGGAGCCAGAGCTGACGGTGCAGGTCCGCTACGCCCGCCGGGGCCGGGAGCACTGGTGGCTGATCCGTGATCAGGGCCAGGACTGGCACTGCCCCCGCCCGGATGCGGAGTCCATGGCCCTGCCCGCCGCCGACGCCTGTGATGGCCGCGGCCTGTTCCTGATCCGGGAGATCTTCGAGCGGGTGGTCTGGCTGGCGGAGAGTCGCGAACTGGCCCTGGGCACCACCCTCGACCACCGCCGTTGGGGCCTTCGCTTCAGCCTTCAGTGACCATGGTCCGGGCAGGGCGGTGCCTTGAGGCTGCGATCCAGCCAGCCCACCGCCTGCTGCAGTCGGGGTAGCGCTTCTTCCGGGCAATCCCGCAGCAGGTAAACCAGGGCGGCAGCCACCTGCTCACGGCTACGGATGCGGCGATCGCCCTTGCGCCGGTGCCAGTCACCATCGGTGAGAGTGAGGCGGCTAGCCAGCACCTGGGCCAGATCCAGATCGCTCAGGTCCGCCAGCCGGGACTCCAGGGGATGGCGGATCTCGATGCTGCGGGTGAAAGTGGGCCGGGGGGGCGGCAGCGGCTCCTCGGGGTCGAGGCTGCAAGGGGAGATCGCCGGTTCGTCCTGCTCCCAGGCGTAGTCCTCATCAGCGGGGAAGGGGGTCATGCGCTCAGCTCCGCAATCAGGTCATCGCTCATTTCGAAGTTACTGGTCACCGACTGCACGTCGTCGAGATCCTCGAGCGCGTCGATCAGCTTCAGCAGGGATCGGCCCTGGTCGGCATCCTCCACCGGCGTGCTGTTGCCGGGAATCCAGCGCAGTTCCGCATCGCGCACCGCGTAGCCCCGCCCCTTGAGACCAGTGGCCATCGCTTCGAGGGCGGCGATCGCCCCGATCACCTCAGCCCCCTCGTCAGTCAGTTCGTAGCTCTCGGCCCCGACCTCGGCACAGTCCTCCAGCAGGGCGTCCTCGTCGCAGTCGCCGTTGAGGCTGACCACACCCTTCTGGCTGAACATCCAGCTGACGCAGCCGGTTTCGCCCAGGTTGCCACCGTTCTTGCTGAAGGCCAACCGCAGGTCGGCGGCGGTACGGTTGCGGTTGTCGGTCACCGCCTCCACCAGCACCGCTACGCCGCCGGGGCCATAGCCCTCGTAGCGGATCGACTCCAGGGCAGCGGAGTCGCTGTGGGCACCGGAGCCCTTGGCGATCGCCCGCTCGATATTCTCGTTGGGCACGCCCGCCGCCTTGGCCCGGTCGATAGCCGTACGCAGCTGGAAGTTGCCGCTCGGGTCAGGCAGGCCGGAACGGGCGGCAACGATGATGTCCCGCGACAGCTTGGTGAAGACGGCGCCACGTTTGGCGTCGACCCGCTCCTTCTGCCGCTTGATGTTTGCCCATTTACTGTGACCGGCCATGGAAAATGTGTGCTGAATCGTGGCAATCGACTAAGACTTCAGCCTACTGCCTCCTCCGGATGCCAGACCAGTTGGGGCCGCAGCAGCCCCTCCACCACCCGGCCCACCCCGAGGAAGTCATGGCCGTCGGCGACAACCCGATAGGGCACGTCCCCGCCGTCCCAGGGCAGCTTCTGGCCATTCAGCCAGCGGGGCACCTGATCGGCATCGAGGCTGAGCACCGGCAGGTGGGCCAGGGCGATCGCCGCAGGCTGCAGCCTCAGTTCTCCGGCAGCCACCCGGGCCTCCACCTGCTCCAGGGTCAGGCAACCCGCCAGGGCGAAGCCGCTGCTGGCGGTGCGCCGCAGCCGCGCCAGGGTGCCGCCGCAGCCCAGGGCAGCCCCCAGGTCCCGTGCCAGGGAGCGGATGTAGGTACCGGGGCTGCAGACCACCCGCAGGTCCAGTTCCGCCACCGCCCCGGGCCGCCAGTCACAGATCTCGATCCGCTCAATGGTCACCGCCCGCTCGGGCACCTCGAACACCTCACCGGCCCGGGCCCGCTGGTAGAGCCGCTTGCCGTCCACCCGCACGGCACTGACCCGGGGCGGCAGTTGGCGGATCGGCCCGCTGAAGCAGGGTAGCAGGGCGGCGATTGCCTCTCGAGTCACCCCGCTGGCATCTGCCTCAGCCAGCACGTCCCCTTCCAGGTCATCGGTGTCGGTGACCACACCGAAGCGGATCGTGCCCTCGTAGGCCTTGCCCTCGGGCAGGTACTGCAGCAGCCGGGTGGCGCGGCCGATGGCGATCGGCAGCACCCCGGTCACCGCCGGGTCGAGGGTGCCGCCGTGGCCGATGCGCCGGGTCTGCAGCAGACGCCGCAGGCGGGCCACACAGTCGTGGGAGGTCCAGCCCGTCGGCTTGTCCAGGTTGAGAAATCCGTCGAGGGTCATGGTGCGGGAAACCTCCAGGGCCATGAAAAAAGGGGGCACAGCCCCCTTCCTTCAGTTTGAAACCGGTGAGTGACTAGGCAGCGGGATAGACGCTGACCTGCTTGCGGTTCTTGCCCTTGCGCTCGAAGGTGACCACGCCGTCCACCAGAGCGAACAGGGTGTCGTCGCCACCGCGACCGACGTTGTTGCCGGGGAAGACCTTGGTGCCGCGCTGACGGATCAGGATGCTGCCAGCGGTCACGGCTTCACCGCCGTAGCGTTTGACACCGAGGCGCTTTGAATTTGAGTCGCGCCCGTTCCTGGTACTACCGGTACCCTTCTTACTTGCCATGACGAACTCCTTGTCGGATGGAAATCAGCTGCAGAGACATGTCCCGGCCTAGGCGCCGGTGATCACCGTGCCGTCGACCGTAATCGAGTCGATCATGATCCGGGTCAGTTCCTGACGGTGACCCTGCTTCTTGCGGGTCTTCTTCTTGGGCTTCATCTTGTAGACGATGATTTTCGGCCCGCGACGGTGCGCCAGGACGGTGGCCTTGACGGTGGCACCCTTGACGAAGGGCTGACCGACCGTGGTGGCGCCGTCGTTCTGCACCAGCAGCACTTCGCTGATTTCCAGGGTCTGGTTCTCTTCGACCGCGAGGCGCTCGACGTCGTAGAAGCGACCGGGCTCAACCCAGACCTGCTTGCCGCCGGTTTCGATGATTGCGTATGCCATGTGAGGTTCCGTGGTGCCGTACAGGCGGCAGCCCTGAGCCCGACGCAGATGGCCGAACTGACTGCACTTGGAAGCGCCTGATCCGAGCGGAGAATTGACAAACCATCATTGTGTCCGATCTCCGGTCACCGGACAAGCCCCACCGCCCCGAAACAATCAATCTGTCATCAACCTTGAGGAATTCTGCCCGCCGGCGATGAGGGTGATAGCCTGTATTAGCGAACTTTTCCTTGTCAAAAGGAAATTTAGCGGGAACCGCGTGCTGACTGAGATCTCCATAGGGGCCGTGATTGCCAGCGAAGCAGTCGTGCGCGACTGCGAGCACGTGCTGGCCGGTGATCGCTTCCAGGTGGCCTACTGCCGCTCCCGCGATGAGTTTCTCGAAACCGTCAGCCTCAATCGTGACAGCCTCGACTGTCTGATCATCGACTGGGCGATCGCCAGCCCCAGCCTCACTCAGCAGCTGGCCCAGCGGGCCATCGTCATGCCGGTGGTGATCCTGATCAATTCAGCGGACCAGAGCCCGCCCGAAGACCAGCTGCTCTACCACAGTGCCGAGGTCCTGCTCACCTACCACCAGTTGGATCAGCTGCCCTACCACGTCGATGCGGCCATCTCGGCCTTCCTGCGCCTGGCGCCAATCCGCTCCGTGGCCGGGAATGAGCTCACCCTCGGCGATGACAGCGGCGATGCCCCGGAGCATCTGCTG
>CAYZUY010000062.1:0-11508 GCA_964481495.1 uncultured bacterium | reverse complement strand
CCTGCATCGTCGGCAGGAATTCCTCCTGGACGGTGCAGCAGAGGCAGCCGTTGGCCAGTTCGACGATGGTGTCGCTGGCGTCGTCCTCGGGGCAGACGCCGCAGTCGCGTAGCAGCTCGCCGTCGATTCCGACTTCGCCGAACTCGTTCACCAGTACGGCGATGCGGCGGCCTTCGCGGTTGCGCAGCAGGTTGCGGATCAGGCTGGTCTTACCCGCCCCCAGAAAGCCGGTGACGACGGTAACCGGCAGCTTGGCAGCCATCAGAGCAGCCCCGGCAGCAGGCTGAGGCCGAGACCGGCGATCGCGAAGCCGAGCCAGCGGCGCCAGTCGTCGTTGAGCAGGCGCGTGCTGAGTTGGGCCGTGCCCAGGGCGATCGCCAGCTGCACCAGCACCAGCCCGAGCAGATAGCTCCAGAGGGGGCTCATTTCGGCGCCGATGATCGATTCGGCGTAGGCATAGCCGTGGAACAGACCAGCGGTCCCGGCCAGGGCAGCGGTTTCGAGCAGCCCCAGGCGGCGGGAGAGGGTGAGCAGTAGGCCGAAGAGCACTACGGAACCGGCCACCAGCAGTTCATTGGAGGCCAGGCTCAGACCCGAGAGATGCAGGGCTACCCCGGGCAGCATCCCGACCAGAAAGGTGAGCGGGATCATCCAGCCACGGCGGTAGAGACTGGCCAGCCCCCCCGCTGCCAGAACGAACAGCAGGTGATCTGGGCCCAGCACCGGGTGAGCCAGACCGGAGAGAAACCCTTCAGCGGCGTTGGCGGGCAGACGCCCATCAATGGCGTGGTGAGCCGCCGCAGGCAGGGCGTTGGCCAGGGCCAGCAGACCGATGCCGGCAGAGGCGAACCACTGCCGACGGAAAAAGGAGGATTGCGACATCCGTACCTCGCAGATGTGGAAGAAACGGCGGCGGTGGGCGTTCTGACTCGGCCTTGCACCAAGGCCTCACAGCTGCGGGACAGTGCCGGATTTCCACCGGGCTTTCCCCTTTGCATTCCGGGGCTGCTCCCCCCGGAAACCGTGCCGGAGAATCCAGTCTACCCCGCCGGGTCGGCCAGGGATAATGGAGCGGTCCGGCCATGCAGGGATTGTGAAGATGTCCGTCGCCCGAGTGATCACCTTGCTGCGTTCCGGGGAACCGGGAGCGACCGTCATGGTCCGTGGCTGGATCCGCACGGCCCGGGTGATGAAGGAGTTCGCCTTCATCGAGGTCAACGACGGCTCCTCCCTCAAGGGGCTGCAGGTGGTAGCCGATCCGGCGCTGCCGGACTACGCTGCCCTGGTGAAGCAGCTCGACACCGGTGCTGCTGTCGAGGTGAGTGGCACCCTGGTCGAGTCTCCGGCCCAGGGCCAGCGAGTGGAACTGAAGGCTGCCCAGGTGACGGTGGTGGGTCGGGCCGACCCCGAGACCTACCCGCTGCAGAAGAAACGCCACAGCTTCGAGTTCCTGCGCGAGATCGCCCACCTGCGCCCGCGCACCAACAGCCTCGGCGCTGTGATGCGGGTCCGCAACGCCGCCGCCGCTGCCATCCATGAGTTCTTCCAGAGCCGGGGCTTCATCTGGGCCCACACGCCGATCATCACTGCCAGCGACTGTGAGGGGGCCGGTGAGATGTTCGCGGTCAGCACCCTCGACCCCGATCGTCTGCCCCGCACGGACAGCGGTGCCATCGACTACAGCCGCGACTTCTTCGGCAAGCCCGCCTACCTGACAGTGAGTGGCCAGCTGGAGGCGGAAATCATGGCTATGGCCTTCAGCAACGTCTATACCTTTGGTCCCACCTTCCGGGCCGAGAACAGCAACACCAGCCGTCACCTGGCGGAGTTCTGGATGGTGGAGCCGGAGATGGCCTTCTGCGACCTCGCCGGGGATATGGATCTGGCGGAGGAGTTCCTGCGCTTCGTCTTCCGACGGGTGCTCGAGCAGTGCCCCGAGGACATGGAGTTCTTCGCCCAACGGGTGGATAAGGAGGTGCTGACCCGGGCCGAGAACATCATCGGCAGCGAGTTTGCCCGGGTCACCTACAGCGAGGCGATCGCCCTGCTGGAGGCAACTGACCAGCGCTTCGAATACCCCGTCGAATGGGGCATCGACCTGCAGTCGGAGCACGAGCGCTGGCTGGCGGAAAGCCACTTCCGGCGCCCGGTGATCGTCACCAACTACCCGAAGCAGATCAAAGCCTTCTACATGCGCCTTGATGACGACGGCCGTACGGTCTCCGCCATGGACGTGCTGGCCCCCGGCATCGGTGAGATCATCGGAGGTTCCCAGCGGGAGGAGCGCCTGGACGTGCTGCAGGCCCGCATCCGTGAACAGGGATTGCCCGAGGAGAACTACTGGTGGTACCTGGATCTGCGCCGCTACGGCTCAGTGCCCCACGCGGGCTTTGGTCTCGGCTTCGAGCGGCTGGTGCAGTTCATGACCGGCATGGCCAACATCCGCGACGTTATCCCCTTCCCACGAGTGCCGGGCAATGCTGAGTTCTAGACAGTCTGTTCGGTTGTTTATTGCTATATGACTTCTGACTAATTCGAAAATTTATCTAGGTAGAAAGAATATGAGAATCATGCGCGTCCATACCCAGTATCAAATCCGTGGCGGCGAGGACGAATCCGTCGACATGGACTGCCGACTTCTAGAGCAGCAAGGTGAGAAAGTTTTGCGATGGATTCATCACAATAATGAGTACCTTGGATATAGTCCAGTACGTAAGCTTTATAGCCTATTCCATAATCGCAGGAAGGTAATTGAGTTCCGCCGAGCCGTGCGAGACTTCGCTCCTGATGTTGTTCATATCCATAATACATTTCCATTGCTTTCGCCGGCAATTGTCATTGAAGCGAAGCGTCTAGGTCTGCCAGTAGTTGCTACACTTCATAACTTCAGGCTGATTTGCCCAGGTGCCTATCTCAATCGAGATGGAAAAGAATGTAGAGACTGCGTTGGGAAAATTCCATGGCGCGCAGTTGTCCATGGTTGCTATCGAAACGTCTGGTCTTCTCTTCCGGTTACGGCTTTAGCAACTTATACATCCTTTCAGAAGATATGGCTGAAAAGTGTAGATAAATTTATCTGTATTAGCGAAGCCTCTCGCCAAGTTTTTATTGAGGCCGGCTTCCCAGTCGATAAGCTTTGCACCAAGGGCCAAGTGATTATGCATAGCCTTGAGCCCCGGGAATCCCAAGGTGATTATGTCATCTACGTTGGTCGTCTCAGTGCTGAAAAGGGTGTTAGGACTTTAATTGATGCCTGGACACGGAACTCCGACCTACCACCCATTGTTCTGGTCGGTGATGGCCCCATGGAGACGGAGGTGCAACGTTGGTCTGATCGGGATGCGAGGGTCAGATTCGTAGGACGACAATCCATTGAAGAAACTCTCCAACTTGTCAGGCAGTCATCACTACTAGTCTTTCCATCTATCTGGCAGGAGACTTTTGGTCGTGTCGCTTTAGAAGCATTTTCTCTTGGCGTTCCAGTTGTCTCCAGCAATCTGGGCGCCATGAAAGAGATGAATCAGAATCATTTTTCAGGGTTGACATTCGAGCCTGGTAACTGGGTTGATCTGTCCGAAAAAATACTCCAACTTCATCGTGATGTATATCTTAATAAGACCTGCGGACTAAATGCACTCAGTATATATAATGAACGATATTCGCCGTACTCAAACTATACTCAAACATTAGCGATCTACCGTGAAGCAATTAATACCCACCGATGCCGTTGACCTGCGGTCGTTGGTAAGCCTAATCATTTTAATTGTTGCTGCTTGTGTCTTCTTTGTTTCATACTCAGGAACATTGGTGCCGCAGCAGATATTTTCTATTGGAGCCTTGATTGCATGGTTATTTTATAAGGTTTTTCCGCGCATCAGTAGAAAGTTCGCTGCTATTGAATATTTCGCTGGTTTTCTATCGATATCCAGTGTGATAGCAATCTCTGTTAGTAATCCATGGACATGGAGTTCACTAGCGGCTATTGCTGTATTTCTGACTGCATGGATTAGGTTTTCACTGCTTTCAGAGCAGTGGAATACTGTACTAAAAGCAATGCCATTCTTTCTGTTGCTTGCAGTTCCTGATGGATATCTAGAAAATACTGAATTTGCAAGATGGTTTGCTGAAAATTCTTCTTCAGTTGCCGGTTTCTTTCTTCACTTTGTTGGCATTGATAGCCTTTCGGAAGGTAAGTTCTTAGCAACTAAGTCCGGCACTATCAGTGTTGAGTACTTTTGTACGCCTCTAAAGCTGCTGCCAACTTTATATGCAATGGTTTCTATCTGTCATGCATCCGTCACTACGAAGCAGTTTATTAAAATGATTGCTTGGACTACTTTTGTAGTCTATATCATTGCAAATCTTAGAGTGGCAGCTTTAGGTGTAGTTGTTGGCAATAAAGGGCTGTTTGAAATTGTTCATAATCAGTTCTCAAAGCCAATCATACTTATATGTATGTTTCTTGCGGTCTTTCCTTACAGAAAGATATATCTGAATCTTGATCTTGATCCATATCTTAAGCGCTAGGCTATTTGAGTATGAATATGCAGTCCGAGAAAATACAGTTCTCTTCTTTGTTTTGGATTTTCGTGCTTGCAAGTGCAGTTGCATCTTTCCCCAGTAAGTATATTTATTATGCAGCTGCACCATTTTTTATCTTTCTTGTTGTAAAGAAATTTGGCTTGCGATCGTTAGATTTTAGGGGGGTATGGGTTTCAGCTTGCGTGCTCATACTTTCATTGTTTTCATTGCTCATGCATGACTTTGTGGGTGATGAAGTCAGCTTGAAAAGCTATGCGGCAGCCTTGCTTACTTATGCTCCATGGTTAATTCTAATTATTTTACCCTTTAATCTTGTCAGAATTGGTATTTCTGATATTTTCAAACTTAGGACGACTGTATCTCTTTACCTTCTCTTTCAATCTCTGATTGGTATATGCCAATACATAACGACAAAAAATAGCGATGCAGTTACGGGTACATTTGGCTTGGGTCAAAGTGTCACTATTTCTCAGGTTCTTTGGGCGTTCACAACGATATGCCTACTTTATTTTTTGATCTATCTTCCTAAGCGAGCATTCGAATTATTGGCCATCAGTGTAACTTTAGTTGCTCTGATTCTTTCTTATTCAGGACATGCAACTCTATTCATGTTGATTGTTCTGTTTGTGGCTCCAGCCCTGCTAGCTATTTTTAAGGCTATTAAAATTGAGCGATTTCTGAAAATAGCACTACCTGCTTTAGCTCTTGGCTGGTCAACTTGGATTGGAATGAGTATTTTTGCGCCTACATTTGTGGCCAACATTGAAATGTGGGAGCAAAAAACAACCTCAAATCAGAATAGCTTAAAAAATAGATTTACAGATAATTCTCGTCAAGTATTGAGTAATCCATTAAATTCTTTCTTGGGTGCTGGCTTGGGTCAGTACTCCGGTAGAGCCGCGCAGTTGTTCTTGCTCGAAGATGATGAGCTATCATTGAATGCAAATTCTCAGCCGGGTTCTGATTACTATCGCAAGTACCAATCCGACCTAATGGATGAGTTTTCAAAAAAGGGAGAAGGGAGTGCGATATCGAAGCCGTTTTTCAGTTGGCTTTCGGCCATAGTTGAGCTGGGTCTGCCGGGATTCCTGCTGCTTTTCGGATTTCTGGCATTCAAGCTGGCAAGGCTTTTTGTGATTAATGTTGATGGTGTCAGAGGGGCGTCTATCGTATTCTCTATTCGTCTTTTTATTGGGGCTTCTCTGCTGCAGCTTGCATTGTGTGCTTTTGTTGAAAACTACTTTGAGTTCACGCAGGCTTTATTTATTCCCTTGGTTGTTATATTTATTGCAGGGACATATGTAGCTGGTTTTGAAGAGTCTAGAGATCGTCTTGCTCAGAACGAAATGGATGATGAACTCTTTGAATTGTTGTAGCCTGCCAATCGAACCTTGAGTCCCATAACCCTGGTCGGTTAGGCTGACTATGGGGAGAGGTTCCTTGATTCGGTGCACAGACGGCTCTGGGTATCGACTGGCTGCCGGAAGGGGCCGGTGCAGGTTGCCCAACGGATCAGGTCGAGATCGAGAACGATGCAGAGCACGGTGAATCCTGTGATCCCCGCCACAACTCCGGCGGCGGCGGCCAGCCAGTGACTGCGTTGCATGGGGCTCCTCCAAGTTCGGTTGTGCCGCCAGCGTACCCGCTCGGGCTCAACCGATTGCGATACAACCAAGCAGATCCTGTTCCCTAATACCCCATGGTGCTCAGCCCGGACCAGCGCTGCAAGCTGGATGAGAGCGACGACGCTGACTTCTACGCCCAGCCTCGCTTGGTCACCCACGTCGATGACGCCTTCATTGCCCGCCTTACGGATCTGTATCGACAGCGGCTGCGCCCCGGCAGTCGTGTGCTGGATCTGATGAGCAGCTGGGTCTCGCACCTGCCCGAGGACCTGAGCCTGAGTGAGGTGATCGGGCATGGCCTGAACGCTGAGGAACTGGCTTGCAACCCGAGTCTGAGTCGCTGGTTCGTGCAGAACCTGAACGGCGATGCCCGGCTTCCCCTGGCGGATGGTGCGGTGGATGCGGTGCTCTGCTGCGTGTCGGTGCAGTACCTGCAGCAGCCCGAGGCGGTGTTCTCTGAAATCCGTCGGGTGCTGGTGCCCGGGGGGCAGCTGATTGTCAGCTTCAGCAACCGGATGTTCTATTCCAAGGCGATCGCCGCCTGGCGGGACGCCGATGAGTCTACCCGGCTGGGCCTGGTCTGTGACTACGTCACCCGCACGCCTGGTTTCTCAGCCCCCGAGACGGTGGTGCAGGTATCAGAGGTGCCGCCGGTGCTGCAGATGTTCGGCTTCGGGGCGGACGATCCGTTTTACGCCGTGATGGCCTCGGCAATCTGAGCGCCGGTCCAGTCTGAACAGTTTCCGCCGGGGACTCCCCTATGCTGAGCCCGTTGCATTGGCCGGAGGCCAGCTCCGATGGGCGAAATGACCTGGGTGCGGACCGACCCCGACCAGCCGGCTCAACTCTACCTGAGACCAGCGGGCGTCGATGTCTGGCGTCACTACAAGCATCCGAGCCTGATGCACCTGCGATCCCGCGACCACCGCAACCAGGGGCGGGTGGTGTCCGAGGGGTTCGCCACGCTGCAGGCGCTGCTGCGGGCCGGTTGGGTGCTGCGCCAGGAGGTCGAGGCTCAGCCCCGGGTGGCCTGAGCGTCGCGGTCCGCCGGTTCCCATTCCTCCAGTTCACTCAGCAGCCCCAGCAGCGGGCCGGTCTGCTCCTGGCCAGCGACGGAGTAGTCGCTCCAGACGAGAATCAGCTGCTCACCGCAGCGGGCCCCCAGATCCCGCAGGATCTGTTCCAGCTGACGGGCCTCGAACCCGCGGCGATCGCCTGCCGCCGCCAGACCCAGGGCAGCCGGGTCCTGAAGGTAGTGCTCGAACCCCTCCAGGCAGGGGCCATAGCGCCCCCAGAGCGGAGAGCCCACATCCAGCCAGACCTGCCAGCGGTGCTGCTGCTGGGTCTGGCGGTACTGGTAGACCGTGGCCAGTTGTACGGCATCCGGCGGGGACTGCCAGTCACTGCGGGGCTGGGGGTCGGCACTGAAGGCGCCACTGCGCAGCAGCCGCAGGAAGCCCAGGGTGATCTCGCTCAGGTCCGTGCGACCCAGCCGCTCCTGCACCTGGAGGTACTGGTGGGCGGACTGCTCCAGGGCCCGCAGGCTCTGTCGCTCTCCGGGGGCCAGCACTGCATCGGGGCAGAAGTGGGCGATCGCCGCCTCCAGCCGGGTGACCAGATCCCCCTGGCTGCCCGTTTCATCGATCCAGGTCCGCAGGGGCTCGTAGGCCTCGATGCAGCGGTGACTGAGACGGTCCCAGCGCTCCCAGTGGTCATAGGGCAGCAGTTGGGGATGGGCCAGCCCGGGGCGGAAGCAGTGGCGGGCCAGCAGGGCCGCCCGCACCGGGTCAATCGCACCCCGGCTGAGCACGGTCAGCATCTCCGCCAGCTGCGGCAGACTGATCTCCCGTCCCAGGCCGGGCACCACGAGGGTCAGCAGCGTCAGCAGCGCCCGTACCGGCGCCTGGGTCTGCAGGGGGCGCTGTTCGCTGAGAATCTGGCTGGCGATACCCTGTTCCGCCAGCATCTGTCCCAGCAGGTAGCTCCCCAGACTGTCCAGACCAGGGCCGAGGATAGCGATCTCGCCGGGGGCGACTTCGCCCCGGGCGATCGCCTCCGCCAGACAGCGGCTGAGCAGGCGCAGGGCGTCCTGGCGGGTGATGCGGTGCAGCAGTCGGGTCGGTCGCTCCGGCAGCGTGAGGAAGCGATCGCTGCCCCCCAGGTTTCGGCGGGGCCAGGCCGCCGTGAACTGTTCCAGGGCAACCGGGTCCGCCCCCTGTCCCAGACGGACTGCCCCATCGGGGTTACAACTCAGGGCCAGCGGCACCCCAGCGGTCTGCAGCATCGCCAGCCAGCGCAGCAGCAGCGGCGGATAGTCATCGGCGTCATCGCCACAGACGCCTGCAACCCGTTGGCCCAGGCTCCGGCCGTAGGCCGGGTCCGGCAGCAGGTGGCGCAGCAGCAGCTGGCATTCCAGCCCGTAGCTGATCAGGCTGTGGCGGGTCAGGTAGTCGCACCACTGCTTCAGTAGGTTCTGCAGGTCGGTATCCGGCTCCTGTTCCAGCGGCTGAGCCGCCAGGCCCATCAGCAGCAGCCGATCCAACTGCTGGCGCACCCAGCGCTGCTGTCGGGCGGAGCTGCCGTCGGGCAGTTGGGACTCCCACACCGTCAGTGCCAGGGCCAGTTCCGTCTCGGAGGCCAGCAGCAGCGGCTCCGGCTGGCCGGGGCGCAACAGCGGCCAGTGCAGCAGAATCTCGTCGCGGATCAGCCCCAGAGGAGTGGCCGTGCGGTGGGGACGGTCCGCCAGACCGAGAGCCGTCAGGCGCTGACTGATCCGTAGGCGGCGATCGCCGGTGGCCGCCAGCAGCAGCCAGGGCTGCTCCGCCCCGTTCCGAGGCTCCGTGGCCTGACGCCACAGCTCCAGCAGGGCCCGGGTCCGTCCGCTGCGGGAGGGTCCTTCGATCAGGCAGGGGAATTCCGACAACCCGGTCACCGTCGTTACTGCTGTGCCAGACACCTTCGTTATGATGGGCATTCGGGCCAGCCTTCGGTGTTGCCAACCGGTCATGAGCATTGCCTCGGAACAGAATCGGGCTCTGGCAGCGCTGGAAGCCGCCTACGAAACGGCGCTGCTGCTGCGGGCTGTCGGCCGTGATTACCAGCAGCAGAACGGTAATGCCAGCACCCGCGCCTACCGCCAGGAAGTGAAGCGGCTGCAGCGTCAGCTTCAGGATCAGCTGCTGGCCTTCCGCCAGCTGTCGCCGGGGCTGCTGGCCGAGCTGTCCCGCAACCCCGAGCTGCGCGCCACGGTTGACCGTAAGCTTCAGCTGGCGGAGTCGCTGCTGCAGCGTCCGCTTGGGCAGCTCACCCGCGCCCTGCCCGCCCCCCGCCCCCCTGCTCCGGTGGAATCCCCCATGCCTTTCCGTAGCCTGCGCGACGAATTTGATGGCACCGATGCCACGGCGGCCAACGGAGGGCCCGCGCGGGAACCGGTGCAGGTGCTGCCGCGTTCCATCTTCGGGACCTTCGACCGGCTGCGGCGCGACATCGACCCCCGCAGCGAGGAGGAGGTGGTCGAGAGCTTCCGGGCCCGCAAGACCCAGACCATGGGAGCGCTGCGGTTCATCATCCTGCTGGTGCTGGTGCCGCTGCTGACCCAGCAGATCAGCAAGACCTTCATCGTCGGCCCGATCGTCGACCAGCTGCGTACCACCGATGCGGGAGAGGTGTTCCTGAACGTGGACCTCGAGGAGGAGGCGTTCAAGGAACTGCGCCACTTCGAGGAACGGCTGCAGTTCCAGCGCTTCCTGGCCAAGGCGCCCCCGCTCCAGGGGGCAGAACTGGAGAAGGAATTGCGCGAGAAAGTCGACGAACTGGCGGAGGAGGCCCGGGCTGAAGGAGCCAACGCGATCAAGAACGTCTTCTCCGACCTGGCGGCGGTGATTGCGGTCGCAGTGCTGCTGGTCACCAGCCGACGGGAGGTGGCTCTGCTCAAGGGCTTTATCGACGATTTCCTCTACGGCATCAGCGACAGTGCCAAGGCCTTCGTGATCATTCTGTTCACGGACATGTTCGTCGGCTTCCACTCTCCCCACGGCTGGGAGGTGCTGCTCACCGGTACGGCCCACCACTTCGGGCTGCCGGTGAATGAGGCCTACAACAATATGTTCATCGCCACCTTCCCGGTGATTCTCGACACCGTATTCAAGTACTGGATCTTCCGCTACCTGAACCGGGTCTCGCCCTCGGCGGTGGCTACCATGCGCAGCATGAATGAGTAGTGGCACCCGGCTGCTGGTGACCGGTCCGGCCCGCTCCGGCAAGAGCGAGTGGGCGGAGTCCCTGGCGATCGCCAGTGGTCTGGCCGTCACCTATCTGGCCACCAGTGCCTTCGGCGGCGATGACCCGGAATGGCAGGCCCGCCTGGAGCGTCACCGCCAGCGCCGTCCCCCCGCCTGGCGAACCTGGGAGGGCCCGGAGGCCCTGCTGACGGCGCTGGAGACGGCGGATGCCCGTCAGTGCCTGCTGGTGGATTCCCTCGGTACCTGGGTCGCCGCCTACCTGGAGGAGCCCGATCAGGACTGGGAACTGCGCTGCGATCGCCTGCTGACGGCCCTGGCGGCCTGTCCGGCCACCGTGATTGTGGTAGCCGAGGAAACCGGCTGGGGGGTCGTGCCCGCCTATCCTCTCGGGCGCAGCTTCCGCGATCGCCTCGGGCACCTCACCCGCCGGGTGGCCCGGGGGGCTGCCCACACCTACCTCTGCACGGCCGGATTCGCCCTGGATCTGGCCCGTCTGGGCCAGCCCATCGCTCCATAACCCGGAACGGCTACAGATTTTCTGCAGGCGATCGCCGCGCTTCGAACCCGATTCTCTGGGCAGGCTGGAACTGCAAGACCTGCCCCGACAGTTGGCAAGGAGTCGGCCATGGCCTCTGCCGCAGAACTGAAACACTATCTCGCCTGCTGGTTTCAGCTCGGCAAGGCTGTGATCTGCACCCATCCCGAACTGGTGATCCGCCCCCGCACCGTCATGCTCAACGGTCGCTACAGCCTGGAGTTCCAGTCCTGCTGGCGGCATCTGCAGCTGCTCCAGTTCCGGGACTGCTACCTCGAAGGGGCGACAGTGAGTCTGGCGTCCCTGCTGGAGAACCGCTGGGACCTGGTCTCCTGCGCCCGCTGTCAGATGCCGGTGATGCAGGCCCTGGGCGCCACCGCCTGCCCGGGCTGTCCCTGTGCGGACCTGGAGTCCTGGCCCTGTCTGGATCTGCCGGCCCCCCATTCCCCCCTGGATACTGAGGACAAGCTCTCGGAAATCTGTGCCCGGGTTTCCTCTGCACCCCTGCGAGCCCTGCCGCCGGTCGAACCCGTGTCCTGGCGGGCGGCATCCGGTTAGGCGCTCC
>CAYZUY010000061.1:0-11559 GCA_964481495.1 uncultured bacterium | reverse complement strand
TGGGCGCCGAGGACATGCGCCGCCAGGCCCTCAACGTGTTCCGCATGCGCCTGCTGGGCGCCACCGTGCAGCCGGTCACCGCCGGCACCGCCACCCTCAAGGACGCCACCAGCGAGGCGATCCGCGACTGGGTGACCAACGTGGAGAGCACCCACTACATCCTCGGGTCCGTCGCCGGTCCCCACCCCTACCCGATGATCGTGCGCGAGTTCCACAGCATGATCGGCCGGGAAGTGCGCCAGCAGGCCCAGGAGAAGTGGGGCGGCCTGCCGGACATTCTGCTGGCCTGCGTCGGCGGTGGTTCCAACGCCATGGGTCTGTTCAACGACTTCATCCGCGAACCCGGCATCCGGATCATCGGCGTCGAAGCAGCTGGTCACGGGGTCGACACCAATGCCCACGCCGCCACCCTGACCAAAGGGGAAGTGGGCGTGCTGCACGGGGCGATGAGCTACCTGCTCCAGGACGAACACGGCCAGGTGATCGAGCCCCACTCGATCAGCGCCGGTCTCGACTACCCCGGCGTCGGGCCCGAGCACAGCTACCTGATGGAGCAGGGCCGCGCCGAGTACCACAGCGTCACCGATGCCGAGGCCCTGGAGGCATTCCAGCGGGTCTCCCGGCTGGAGGGGATCATTCCCGCCCTGGAGACCTCCCATGCCTTCGCCTTCCTGGACAAGCTCTGCCCGACCCTGGAGGGCAGTCCCCGGATCGTGATCAACTGCTCCGGTCGGGGCGACAAGGACGTCCAGACCGTCGCCAAGGTCCTGACGCTCGAATAGTCGGCACCGTATCCGCAAAAAAGAGGCCCCAGTCGGGGCCTCTTTTTTTTGTATGGGCTGTCTCTAGAGCACGCCCTTGGAACTGGGAATCTGACCGGCGCGGCGCGGGTCCACCTCCACCGCCATCCGTAGCCCCCGGGCAAAGGCCTTGAAGGTGGCTTCGATGATGTGGTGGGCGTTGATGCCGTCCAGCTGGCGGATGTGCAGCGTCATCTGGGCGTGGTTGACCACCGCCACAAAGAACTCGCGCACCAGTTGGGTGTCGTAGCGGCCCACCTTCTCGGTGGGAATCGCCAGACCGTAGCTGAGGTGGGGCCGACCGGAGAAGTCCATCGCCACCTGAATCAGCGCCTCATCGAGGGGCGCGACAAAGTGGCCGAAGCGGGCAATGCCCTTGCGATCGCCCAGGGCCTGGGCCAGGGCCATACCCAGGGTGATGCCCACGTCCTCGTTGGTGTGGTGGTCATCGATGTGGATATCGCCCACCGCCTTCACCGTCAGATCCACCAACCCGTGGGAGCTGATCTGGTGCAGCATGTGGTCGAGAAAGGGGATGCCGGTGTCCGCCTCGCAGCGACCGCTGCCGTCGAGGTTGAGGCTGACCGTGACATCGGTCTCGCCGGTCTTGCGGGTCACCGTGGCGGTGCGGTCCTGGCCCGTGGGAGAAGTGCTCATGGCCGGAACTCCTACATGCCCATGATGCAGTAGCCTGCATCCACGTAGATCACCTGACCGGTGATGCCACTGGAGAGGGGGCTGGCCAGGAAGGCAGCGGTGCCGCCGACTTCATCCTGAGTGACGGTGCGACGCAGGGGCGCAGTTGCCTCGAGGTGGTGAATCATGTCGAGGATGCCGCCCACGGCCGAGGAGGCCAGGGTGCGGATCGGACCGGCGGAGATGGCGTTGACGCGCACGTTCTGGGGACCGAGTTCCGACGCCAGGTAGCGGACATTCATCTCCAGGGCAGCCTTGGCCACGCCCATGACGTTGTAGTTGGGGATGACGCGCACCCCGCCCAGGTAGCTGAGGGTGATCACGCTGGCGCCATCGTTGAACAGAGGCTTGGCCAGACGGCACATGTCGACAAGGGAGTAGGCACTGACGTCGAGGGCGCGGGTGAAGCCACCCCGGCTGGTGTTGCTGAAGTCACCGGTCAGTTCCTCCTTGCCCGCGAAGGCAAGGCAGTGCACCAGGATATCGATGCCGCCCCAGGCTTCCCGGATGCGGTCGAAGGTGGACTGCATCTGCTCGTCGTTCTGGACGTCCAGGGGCAGGAACAGGGTGGGGCTGAGGGGAGCCGTCAGGTCCTGCACCTTCTTCTCGGCCCGACCACGGTCATCCGGCAGGTAGGTGACACCGAGCTCGGCCCCGGCATTGGCCAGTTGCTGGGCAATGCCCCAGGCGATCGACTTGTTGTTGGCGATCCCGGTAACGAGCGCTTTCTTTCCGGCGAGATTCAGCATCGGTGCAAGGGTGCGAACGGCAAATGCCCCCATTATCCGTTGCCACCGGATCAGTCGGCTCCTCGGTCCCCGGTGGAGCTTCGTAACATCGGCTACAAAAAGGGGGGATGGTGAGCCGTAGGGTTACCCTCAATCCTGACGACCGGCCACGGCTGGGCCCCGTCCGGATTCTCTGCCCCTGCTGACGTTCGGTTGCTCACCGTGATCCTTGCCCAGGACAAATCCCTCGTCACCGTCTTCAAGGAAGCGGTCAGCTCCACCTACCCCCCCCAGGTGGAGCTCTTCGACCGGGGCAAGACCATCTTCTTCCCGGGGGACCCGGCGGAACGGGTCTACCTGCTGGTGAAGGGCGCCGTCAAGCTGTCCCGGGTCTACGAAGCCGGGGAGGAGATCACCGTCGCCCTGCTGCGGGAGAACAGCGTCTTCGGGGTGCTGTCCCTGCTCACGGGCCAGAAGTCGGACCGCTTCTACCATGCGGTCGCCTTCACCCCGGTGGAGCTGCTGTCGGTGCCGATCGAGCAGATGAAACGGGCCCTGCAGACCAACCCGGAACTGGGGATGATGATGCTCCAGGGGCTCTCCTCACGGATTCTCCAGACCGAGATGATGATCGAGACCCTGGCCCACCGGGACATGGGTTCGCGGCTGGTCAGCTTCCTGCTGATCCTCTGCCGGGACTTCGGGGCGCCCGGGCCCGAGGGGATCACCATTGACCTGAAGCTCTCCCACCAGGCGATCGCCGAGGCCATCGGCTCGACCCGGGTGACCGTCACTCGGCTGCTGGGGGATCTGCGCGATTCAGAGATGATCTCGATCAACAAGAAGAAGATCACCGTCTTCAACCCGATCGCCCTCAGCCAGAAGTTCGCCTAGGGTTCTTGCTGTCCGCCGGAGCAGCCCTGAAGATAGGGGGGTTCGCCGCATCACGGTCCTGCCACCCCCTCCATGCTTTCCGGCCTGACACTGGTACTGGCGATTCTGGTCCTGGGTGGTGTGATCGCCACCATCGGCGATCGCCTCGGTTCGAAGATCGGCAAGGCCCGCCTCAGCCTCTTCAACCTGCGTCCCAAGCAGACGGCGGTGGTGCTGACCATCTTCACCGGCAGCCTGATTTCCGCCAGTACCCTCGGCATTCTCTTCGCCACCAATACTGAGCTGCGCAACGGCGTCTTCCAGTATGAGGCGGTACAGAACCGACTGCGCAAGGCCCGGGCGGAACTGGCGGCCTCGAAGCTGGCAGTGGAGCAGAGCCAGCGCCAGCGGGATCAGGCCCAGAAGCGCCAGCGTCAGGCCCGCCGCGAACTGGCCCAGACTGAGGCGGTGCTGCGAATGGCCCTGGCCCGCCAGCAGCAGAGCGCCCGCCAGTTGCAGGTTGCCGATGCCCAGCTGCAGAAACTGCGGCGGGATGTACCCCAGCTGATCGCCCAGCGTCAGACCCTGGAGGCTCAGCGGCGGCAGGTGGAGAAACAGCTGGTAGCCCTGCGCGCCCAGTTGGAGCAGCGCGATCGCGATATTCTGGCCCGGCAGCAGCGGGTGCGCGAACTGGAGCAGCGCCAGACCAGCCTAACCCGCGACATCCAGCAGCTGGAGCAGGCGATCATTGCCTTCCGCCAGGGCAACGTCGCCCTCACCCGCGGTCAGGTCCTGGTCAGCCGCATCGTCCGGGTGCTGCAGCCGAACCAGTCCCGGGTTGCGATCGACGCCGTGCTGCGGGAGGCCAACAAGGTGGCCTACCAAGCCACCCGTCCCGGCCAGCAGGAGGCAAAGGAGCAGGTGATCCAGATCACCCAGACGGATGTGGAGCGCCTCACCCAGGAACTGCGCCGGGGCCAGTCGATGGTGGTGCGGGTGCTGGCGGCGACTAACGTCGTGGTCGGTGAGCGACGGGTGCTGGTGTTCGCCGATGCCACCCCCAATCAGCTGGTGATTCCGGCTGGCAAGGTGCTGGTGAGCAACCGCATCGAACCCGACAGCCTCGATGATGAGGAGCTGCGGCAGCGCCTCAATCTGCTGCTCACTGCCTCCCAGCTCAAGGCCCGCCGGGACGGTAACCTCTCGGACCAACTGGAGGTGGGCGACGGCAATCTCGAAACCCTGGTGCGGTTTGTGCAGCAGCTGCGGGGCCTGAGCGGCAGTGTCACCCTCGAGGCTGTGGCCAGCAGTTCCATCTACACCGCCGACCCGCTGCGGCTGCAGCTGCGGGCCGTCCAGAACGGCGTCGTCAAGGTCAGTACCTGAGATGAGCGACCTCTACCTCGGCTTCGACCCCGGCCGCGACAAATGTGGGCTGGCCCTGGTGCGGGCCGATGGGCAGATCCTCGAGCACCGGATTGTGCCCTCGGCTGAGGCCGTGGCCGAACTGGCCCGAATCTGGCGATCGCAACCGGTGGCAGCCTTGGTAATCGGCGACCAGACCACCTCCCGCCAGTGGCAGCTGCTGCTGCGGGCCGAAGCGGATCTGCCGCCCCTGGTGCCGGTGAACGAACGCAACAGCACCCTGGAGGCCCGCCAGCGCTACTGGCAGCTGTTTCCGGCCCGGGGCTGGCGGCGTCTGCTGCCCCGGGGCCTGCGCCAGCCCCCCCGACCGGTGGACGACATTGTTGCCATCCTGCTGGTGGAGCGGCACCTGGCCCGCCTCAGAAGCGGGCCCGAATCGTGAAGCTGTAGTCACCGCCGGGTTCGAGCTGGTAGTCCCGCTGGGCCAGGAAGCGGCGCAGTTCGTTCTTGATCAGGGCCCGCCCCAGGGAGGGCTCGATCTTCAGCTCCCCGAGCCGGAACTGCCAGAGAAAGCTCCAGTGGAACCCTCCAGCCTCCAGTTCCCCCTCCAGGCAGCCCTCCTCCCAGGACTGGCGAATCACCCGCAGGTGGGCCGTGGTGGTGGGGAGCCGGGCCATCGCGTCAGGCGACCGGAGCGTCGAGATTACGGGCGTTGAAGCGGTTCATCGCCGTCTCCACCCCCTCCTTCGTTGCCACCTCGACCGCATCGGCCGCCAGCCGCAGTACGTCCTCGACCAGGGGCTGCTCCGCCGGGGCGAACTTGCCCAGCACATGGGAGACCGTGTCGTCGTGGCGATCGCCGCCCTTACCCCGGGGCACGCCGATGCCCAGGCGCAGCCGCGGGAAGGCCTGACTGTTGAGATGGCTGAGGGTGGAGCGCATGCCGTTGTGGGTGCCCGCTGATCCCGACAGCCGCAGCCGAATCCGCCCCAGGGGCAGATCCATGTCGTCATAGCAGACCAGCAGTTGCTCGGGCGCCAACTTGTACCAGTCCAGCACGGCCCGAATCGACTGACCGGAGCGGTTCATGTAGGTGAGAGGCTTGAGCAGCCGCAGCTTGCCCAGCCCCGGCACCACCGCCTCGGCGAACAGACCGTTGAACTTGCGGTTCTCGGAGAGGGGCGCCTGCCAGCGCCGCGCCAGTTCATCCACCAGATCGAAGCCGATGTTGTGGCGGGTGCGGGCGTACTGGGGCCCCGGATTCCCGAGGCCGACAATCAGCGTGGGACGGCTCATGCTCAGCTGTCGGCCTTGGGGGCGTCCTTGACGTCAGCAGCCGTGTCGGAGAGGGCGGAAGCCTCGCGCTTGAACTCCGACTCGAACTCGCGGGACGCCTCCTGGAAACCGCGAATTGCCTTGCCCAGGCTCTTGCCGATTTCCGGCAGCTTCTTGGGGCCGAAGACGAGCAGGGCGACCACGAGAATCAGGATCATCTCGGGCAGGCCGATACCAAAGATATTCATGGGCAGAGCCTCCACAGGGTCAGGAAATCAAAGTCCCCCCAGCGTCTGACGCCGGAGGGACTTTCATGATCGTCGGAATCCGACGCTCGGAACGTAGCCTTAGAGACCGAGCGCGCGCCAGTCGACGGACACGTTGTCGAGCACCAGCGAGCGGTTGTAGAGCTGCAGGATGATCAGCAGGAAGACGAAAAAGAGGAGCATGAACACGCCCATCACGGGGGTGGTGCCCCAGCCGGGTGCGACCTTACCGTACTCGGAATTGAGGGGGCGAAGAATATCTCCCAACCGGGTGCGTTGTGCCATGGCTCACCTATGACGGGCAGTCGATGCGTGAAGTCTGCAATATTTAATAGCATACGCTGACCCCGCAGCCCGTTTCCGGGCGGGCAGCTGCCAGTCGACACAAACTGTTACAGGGTCGCTATGGAACCATCTCCCGCGCTTACCTTCAGCATCGCGCTGATCGTCGTCCTGCTGGCCCTGACCGGCTTCTCCATCTACACCTCCTTCGGGCCGCCGTCCAAGGGGCTGGCCGATCCCTTCGACGACCACGAAGACTAAGTCATCAGCGGGCGACCTCCGGGTCGCCCGTTTCCGTCAGACGGAAGGTGGCAATCCGATGGGGGGCGATTGCCCTCCCCTCCCCGACCGGCTGACCGAGCAGATCCAGCGGCTCGCCGGTCAGCTGCCAAAGGGGCGATCGCCAGTCCAGCTGCGTGGGCTGGCCGTGCATTTCCACGCCGCGCCAGACACAGCCGGGGCCGTTCGGGTCCGGGAGCAGAGCCAGGGGCAGCAGATTTGCCTGGGGCAGGTCCAGCAGGGTGGCCGACGCCGCCAGCCCCGCCGGGGCCGTGCCGATGCCCGCTTCCATCAGGCTCAGCGGCTCGCTGAAGGCCATGGCCCTGCGAGGCACCTCCGCCTGCCGCCAGTCACCGGCGTGGGGGTAGAGGCCGATGGCGAACTGGTGCTCGCCCCGGTCCGCATCGGGGTCGGGCCAACTGCTGCCCCGCAGGATGGAGAGCCGAATCCGCCCCTCCCGGCAGTTGAAACCGTGGCGACCGTCCAGCAGCAGTGCCAGTCCCCCGTCCCCGTCCGAGAGATCCACCCAGGTCTGGGCCGGAGCTTCCCACTGAGCCCGCTCCTCAGGAGTGAGGGGCCGGGTGGGCCGGGCGATCGCCCCGGCGGGCAGGTCCGACCAGTACTCCGTCGCCTGCACCGTAGTCGGGAAGGCCAACTTCACCAGCACGTGCCGGTCCTGCCAATCCGCCCAGGTCTCGATCCGCAGCAGCGGGCTGTCCGCCTCGAGAATGTAGTCCTGCCGGAAGCGCGAGGCACCCCAGGTCAAGTCCCGCCGCAACACTAGGCGTAGGGGCGTCTGCTCCACCCAGGTCACGGACCGGGTGGTCGGTGCCTCCAGGGGATGCTGCTCGTAGGCCGGATCAATGTTCCAGGCATCCCAGAACTGGCCCTGATCCCGGAAGCAGTGCCAGTCGTTGGCCGGGGCAGCCAGGGTTTCGCGGCCATCCGGGCCTGTGAGACCGACCAGACGCCCCTGGGGGTCGATCCGGGCCGAGAGGTGAGCATTGCGCAGCGTGAAGCCGAGAGCATCCGTGTCGGAACCCAGGTCCGACGGCGGGGCCTCCGGTGGGGACAGGGGATCGACCCAGCAGAGCCGCCAGCCCAGACCGGGCACCGCCACCTGCACGCCGCGGCCATCGGCGTGCAGCGATCGCCCCGCCGCATCCACCCAGGCGCCCTCGCCCGCCAGAATCCCGGTACGGGGCCAGGGCAACGGATTGATCACCAGTCGGGGCTCCAGGCCGGGACGGGGAGGCTTCGGCAGGTCCACCGCTGCTGCCAGGGCTACCAGGGCAGCATTGCGCTCCTGCTCTGCGGTGGCGATCGCCGCCTGCCACTGGGGATTGGCCTCGGCATAGACCTCGGGGATGGAGCTGCCCGGCAGAATGTCGTGGAACTGGTTGAACAGGGTTGTTTCCCAGGCAGCCTGCAGCGCCGTGGCCGGGAAGGGGCGTCCCAGCAGGGTGCGGACCACAGTCGCCCAGGTCTCCGCCTGACGCAGACTTCGCTCCGCCCGCCGGTTGTACTGCTTCTGATCGAGGTGGGCGGTCCAGCAGCCCCGGTGCAGTTCCAGGTAAAGGTCCCCCTCCATCACCGGCAGGTTCGGCATCTGCTCCAGCTCCGCCAGGAAGACGTGGGCGGTCCCGAACTCCAGCTGCGGGAAGAACGGTGAGGTCTGCCAGCGGGCAACGCACTCGAGCATCTCGCGGGTGGGCCCGCCGCCGTGGTCACCCACCCCTGGCAGCCAGAGACAGTCCGTCCGCCCTGTGCGCTCCTCCCAGGTGGCGGCGTAATCGGCCATCTTCACCGGGTCGGTGTCGGTGCCGATGGGAGCCGACATCAGGGCCAGCACCTCGCTGCCGTCGGGCGATCGCCAGCGGAACAGTTCGTGGGGGTAGGGGTTGGTATCGTTCCAGCGCAGCTTCTGGGTGACGAAGTAGCGTACCCCCGCCTGACGCAGCAGTTGGGGCAGCTGGGGCGGAAAGCCGAAGATGTCCGGCAGCCAGGCGATGCGGTCCTCCACCTGCAGCTGCTCCCGGGCGTAGCGCTGTCCCCACTGCAGCTGACGCACCAGAGACTCGGCCCCGGTCAGGTTCAGTTCCGGCTCCAGCCACAGGCCCGCCGCCAGTTCCCACTGCCCCTGGGCGATCGCCACCCGGATGCGCTCGAACAGCTCCGGTCGGTGGGCCTGCACCCAGGCATAGAGGGCTGGAGTGGAGTGGGTGTAGATGAGCTCCGGAAACTCCTGCTGCAGGGCCAGCACCGACTCGAAGGTGCGCTCCGCCGCCCGCCAGGTCTCGGCCACCGGCCAGAGCCAGGCCAGATCGAGGTGGGCATGCCCCAGCAGACGGATGCATCGCTCGCGGATCGGCGCCGACCAGGGCTGGAGGCGATCGCGCAGGGCCGAGAGGGCGGTGGCCGTGCGATCGCGATCCGTCAGGGCGTCGGGGCCGAAAGCGGCACAGGCCTGCTCCAGCTCCGCCGGGTCACGACCCAGGTGAGGCGCGAAGCGGCAGAGGGTGGCCAGTTCATCCGCCACGAAACCCGGCTCGGGCACCATCGCCGCCGGAGTTTCCGCCACCAGGGCGGACTGCACTAACCCACCGTCATCGTGGCCGGGGCTGACCAGTCGCAGGGTGATCAGCCAGGGACGGCCGGGTCGGGCCGGTTCCGGCAGTTTCAGACGCGTGAGGGCATCGAAGAGATCCCCCTCCCGCCGACAGACCCCATCGATGAACACCTGGGCCTGATCCGCCCACCAGGTGAGAGTTAGCCGCAGGTCAGCCCCCACCAGGGGCCAGCGGTCGAAGGCCAGCGGCGTCTCCCAGACCAACCCCAGCCAGAGCACCTGCCGCCCCCGGGACCAGGCGATATTGCCCTTCTCGTTCAGGCTCACAGTCGGGCAGGTGGCCCAGAAGGCGGGGTCCGCCGCCTGCGCCGAGGTCAGATCCCCATCGTGGCGTCGCCAGAGCGACTGCAGGAGCAGCTCCGTCTGGCGACGCAGTCGGGCAACGGTGGCCTCGGTCACAGCCAGGGGGGGAGCCGCCATGGGAGGGATAGAATTTCGTCAGGAATCGGGAGCCGCCATGACCGCTGGGGAGCGCTACCAGAGTCGGCTGTTCAAGTTTATCGCCGGGCGATCGCAGCGCATCCGCAGTGCCAGCGGCCTGCAGTGGCGCCGCCTGAAGCTGTTCGCCCGCTGGAGCCTGCAGGCCCTGCTGTTCCCCCTGTTCGCCCTCAGTGAAGCCCTGAAGATGCCGGAGCGGCAGTTGCCGGGCGGGCGCTCGGAGCCCCCAGACGCGGCCCTGCTGCCGGTGCTGCAGCAGGCCGGTCTGCTGATCCCGGCCGAGTCAGGCGGCGCGGCTCTGGCACCGACCCTGCCGTCTGCGCTGGCACGCCTGCTGGAGGGCCCCCTGACCCTGCTCGGGGAGCTGGGCCTGCTGCCCCCACGGCCACCGGTGCGGGGGGTTGCCACGGATCTGAACAGCCGCGCCCTCGTGCTGGTCGGGCCGGACAACCGAATTCTGGAGCTGAGTGCCAGCCAGCAGCAGCATCTGCAGGAGCGGATCAGCTGGGAACTGTCGGAGGGCGGTCGGGCCCGCCGCCTCGGTCTGCCCTGGCCGCCCCTGCCGGAGCCCTCGACTGTCCGGTCACAGCTGGCCGGGATCACCCGGCACCTGCTGCAGCCCTGCCTGGAGCCGATCTACCGCCCGCTGCCCCTGCGGGCCCTCACCCGCCGCACCCGTGTGCCTCAACTGCCCCCGCCAACCTGGCTGCGGCATCTGGACCGGCTCTGGGAACGGGTGGAAGTGGTCAGCCTGCGGCTGATCTCGCCGCGGCGCCTGCCTGCTGCCGCGGCGGCACCGGCCCTGCTGCCGGCGGCGATCGCCCTCGGCACCGCCACCGACCTGATTCAGTCCCTGCCGCCGGAACCGCTGCCCCTGCCGCTGGATCAGCCCTGGGACAGCCGCCCGACCGCGCCGGAACCCGCCCCGACGACTCTTGATGCCACCGTCACCCAGGTCGGCTACGTCCGCGATCCGATCAGCCTGCTGCTGGAGTGGCTCGACCGCAGTGTCGCCTGGCTGGAGGCCCTGCTGCTGGCCCTCTGGGGCTGGCTGACCCGGCTCTGGCGATCGCCCCAGGCCTGAGAGGACCGGCGGATTCCGCTTTCTCCGGTATGATGTTTGGACTGTCGGGAAGCAGTCGGCTTCCTCATCGGCATTTCGCTTTCAGCATTCACGCTCGCGGAGAACTGAAGATGCTGGCTCTGAAAGTCACCGTCTACATCGTCGTCCTCTTCTTCCTCTCGCTGTTCATTTTCGGCTTCCTCTCCAGTGACCCGGCCCGGACCCCCAGCCGGAAGGACCTGGAAGACTAGTTGAGCGGCCGGACGACGCCGACGGCGGCACTCCGGCACTGGCTCTTCAGACAAGCCGAGTACTGCCAGCAGTCTCGTTCACGGTTCGATGCACGAGGGCGGGTTCCATGGGAAGCCGCCCTCGTCCGCTATGCGGCGGTCCCGTCTGTTTCTCCACTCCCTCGGTATGGCTGTTCCGGTTGTTCCACCGCCACCGGTCGCTCCGGTCGCCCAGATTGAGACACGGCCGCTGCCCACCCCCCAGCCGCCTGCGGCCCCGAGCCGCCCCATCCCCGGAACCGCTGCCCCCCTGCCGGGTTCACTCCCGGCCCAGCCGGGCACCCTCAGCACCCGCCTGCGGGAGCTGGGGATTGCGGAACTCGAGTCCGAGCAGCTGGAATACGACGGTCTGCGCAAAGTAGTGACCGCCACCGGCAAGGTACGTCTGCAGTTCCGCCAGGGCCTGGTGTTCGCCGGTCGGGTCCGGATCAACCTCGACTCGAAGCAGCTGGAGGCCGAAGGGGACCTGTGGCTGATCCGGGGTGAACGGGTGGTGCGCGGCCAGCGCCTGCGCTACGACCTCGCCTACGAGCGGGGCAACATCAGTGAACCCTACGGCCGCCTGCCCAGCGGAG
>CAYZUY010000060.1:9672-11574 GCA_964481495.1 uncultured bacterium | reverse complement strand
GAGGACATCGGGGCCGATGTCGCCGACGAGGTGACCGGCAACGAACTGGTGGACTGGCGATCACCCGACCTCGCCCCGGCGCAGATCCGCAACTCCAGCCAGCCGTTTCTGGCGGCGCGGCTGGCCCAGCTGGGCTGTGATGTTCAGGCCCAGGTCAGCCTCGGCGACGATCCCCAGGCCTTCGAGCAGACCCTGCGCGACCTCTGGAGCCAGGGCATCCGCCTGATCCTGACCACCGGGGCCGTCTCGATGGGGGAAGCGGACTTCGTGCCCGCCTCCCTGGGAGCCCTCGGCTGCGACATCCGCTTCCATCGGGTGGCGATCCGGCCGGGCAAACCGGTACTGCTGGCGATCGCCCCCGACCGGCAGGGGCTGGTATTCGCCTGCCCCGGTAATCCGATCTCCACCGCCGTGACCACGGAGTTCTTCCTGCGACCGCTGCTGCGCCAGTTGCGGGCCGAACCCAGCCCGCGACTGCACCTGCCCCTGGCAACCGCCGTCCGTAAACCCGAGGGGCTGCGCTGCTTCTTCCGGGCCCGCCTCACCCCCGACGGTCAGGTGGAGGTGCTGACCCAGCAGTCCTCGGCAGCGCTGCTCTCCCTGGTGGAAGCCAGCCACTGGGCCATCCTGCCGGAGCCGGACCGTGAGATTGGGGCCGGAACGCCGGTGGCGCTACAGCCAATCCCCTGAGGGGGTGGCGATCGCCGCCCAGTCCCCGGGCGTGTTGCAGTTGGTCAGCATTCCAGCATCACCCACCGGCAGGGCCAGCACCGGTCGATCCGCCAGCCAGCCCTGGAAATCCCGCCGTCCCGCCTGCAGCCACGCCTGCAGGTCGGCCACCGCCTCAGCCCGATAGAAACCGCAGAGGGGCTCCCAGCCCCGGGCGGTGTGGGGCACCGCCGCTGAAACCTCCTGAGGCAGGGAGGACAGCAACCAGGCCCACTGCTGCAGGGGCTCGAGGCGCAGCTGCGGCAGGTCGCAGGCCAGCAGCAGCACCCACTCGGCGGCCAACTGGGGCAGGGCCAGCGTCAGCGCCGCCAGCGGCCCCTGGGGTCCCTCGGGCTGCGCCTCCGGTAACCAGAGCACCCCCTCCGGCAGATGGCGGCGGTAGCGGTCGGGGTCGGGGCAGGCGATCGCCACCGTCGATGATAGGCCCCGGGCGACACGAACTGTGCGCGCCAGCAGCGTCTCCCCTCCCAGCCGCAGCAGCGCTTTGTCGCGGCCCATGCGGCGGCTGCGTCCGCCCGCCAGCACCAGCACCGCCAGGCTCATGCCAGGTCGAACTCCCGCAGGGCCGGCAGCAGATTGCGGTGCTCATGACTGGGGCGGGCCAGCTTCACCAGGGCGAAGCGCTGCAGATCCGTCAGGGCCTGCCACCGGGCCGGGTCCAGAACCACCTCCAGCACGCCGCAGGCCGCCACCACGTTTTCCGGAATCTCCATCCCCCGCCAGACCGGCTGGGGATCGATGGGCAGATCCTTCGCCGGTTCGCCGAAGTCCCGCGTCGTCCAGTCCCGCAGCTGCTGCCGGTAGACCTCGGCTTCAGCCGTCGTATCGCAGGGCTGGGTCACCAGCCACTGCCGCTCCTCGGCCCTGAGGCGGTTCCAGTGCTCCAGCTTCAGCTTGACGCCGCAGTCATCCAGCTTGCGCCGCACCACCATCGGGATGCAGTGCAGCGTTTCGACAAAATCGGACTCAAAGGCGAAGAACATGGAGCGACGTTCCTGAGCGGCGCAATGCCGCCCATCCTAGCGAGGTCGGGGTGACAGTCAGAAGAGCCCGCGCCTAGGATTGTGCTGACCCGTTCAAGCCAATGGTCAGTTCCCATGAGCAATGAGCTGGATGCCTTCCTGGAAGCCGTCATGGCCAACCCCGAACTGCAGGATGCCCTGCGGGGTGCCA
>CAYZUY010000060.1:0-9662 GCA_964481495.1 uncultured bacterium | reverse complement strand
AGCATGGCTTCGAACTGGACGAGGAAAGCATCGCGGAAGGCTTCGTCCGCTGGCGCCGGGGCGACTGAGGCAGACAGCCTCCGCATCCCCATGGTTGCGCGGGCATGGCTAAATGGAACCCATGCCCACCTCCCGCGAACTGCTCGACCGCTACCGCCGCATGGCGGACGCAAGCTTCACCGTCGTCGATGTGGAGACCACCGGTCTGAAGCCGCCCCAGGCGCGGGTGATCGAGGTCTCCATCCTCCAGGGGAGCCTGCAGGACGGCATCCGCGACCAGTTCACCACCCTGATCGACCCAGGCATTCCGGTGCCGGAGGTGATCACCCGAATCACGGGCATCGACACCTCCATGCTCACGGGGGCTCCGACCGCTCCCCATATCTGGCCGCGCCTGCACCCCCGCCTGGAATCGGGGGTGCTGGTTGCCCACAACCTCAGCTTCGACTACCGGTTCCTGCGGGCCGAACTGCAGCGTGAGCAGATCGACTGGTCCCGCCCGGAGGAGCAGCAGCTCTGCACGGTCCGCCTCAGCCGCCGCCTGCTGTCAGAGCTGCCCAGCCGCAGTCTGCCGGATCTGGTGCGCCACTTCGACTTCCCCGTGGGGGTCAGTCACCGGGCCGAGGCCGATACCCGGGCCTGCTGGCACCTGCTGGTGCTGCTGATGGACCGGCTGCTGGGCAGCGATGAAGCCAGCCTGCTGACGGAACTGGGGAACGAATGGCTCTCCCTGAGCGAGGCGGCCCGCATCGCCGGGCTCTCGCGTCAGGCCACCCTGCGCCGCCTGCGGGAACAGGGCCCCGAGCCCCGGGTCCCCGGCCGCGGCGGTCAGCCCCTCGGCCGCGGGGCCTGGGCCGAAGCCCTGCGGGCCTCCAGCTGAGGCTACTCGGCAGTGTCGAAGGCGGAGCCGCCGGTGCCCCACTCACTGTCCTCACCCTTGCCCCGGCCCTGATAGACGCCGCCTCGGGCGTGAATCTCCCGGGTGCGCTCGAACAGCGTGTCTTCGACCAGCCCCCACTTACGCATCACCTTGTCGCAGTCCTGCTGAATGTCGCGACCACCGGGGAAGCCCTGGTAGCGGATCAGCATCCGCGCCAGCTCACACAGTTGCAGTTCATCCGGTTCCCCCGTCGCCATCAGCCCGTCGATCAGTAACCGGTCCGGGCGGTACTGGGGATGAATCTGGTCCTTGCCCTCGGCCATGGTCAGCAGTCCTCCAGGGTGTCGACGGCCAGGGCGATCGCCAGCTCCCGGGTTTCCCCCGGGGCCAGCCGCAGCAGCCCATCGCCGCTGGCGATCGCATTGCGGGGGCCGGTCCAGGGTTCGAGGCAGAGGTAGTCCTTGCCCGCCAGGGTCCAGGCCACGAAGGTGCCGAAGGCCGGGTCGAAGCGCAGCCGCAGGCAGTGCCCCGCCGCCGCATCAATCAGCGTCACCTCGGGACGCCGCAGCTCCCGGAAGGCGGCATCGATCTCCGGCCGATCCCAGTCGAAGCGGCCGTCGAAGCTTTCCCAGGCACCGCTCTTCTGGTCCTGCCAGCGCTCGGCCGGGATGTTCAGGCGCAGGGCGAACTTGTCACGCACCGCGAAGTAGGGGTGGATGCCGAGGCTGAAGGGCAGGGGGCGATCATCCCGGTTCTCCAGCCGGAAGCGCAGATCCAGGCGTCCCTCCCCGAGCTGCACCTCGTAGCTGAGCCCGAAGGCAAAGGGGTAGCCCGCCCGACTGGCGGCATCGTCTGCCAGCACCAGTGTCATCCGATCCGCCGCCTGCTCGACCACCGTCCAGGCGCGATCCCGGGCGAAACCGTGCTGCTTCAGGGGGTAGCTGCCGCCTTCCCAGTCGTAGCGATCGCCCGGCAGATTACCGCAGATCGGAAACAGCAGCGGAATCCCGCCCCGCACCGAAAGGCTGGGGTCCCGGAAGCGCTCGGCATCGAAGTAGAGGATGTCGCGACCGGCAACCCGCCAGTGGGTCACCAGGGCACCCCGTTCGGGTACCAGATGCAGGGAATCCCGGCCGGAGGGGCTGATCAGTTCAGGCATGGTCCTGGGGCGGCACAGCGCCTCCATCTTAGGGTGCGCCCACCCTCTCCCCAGAGCGGGACGGCCCGCCTACAATGACCGATAACCCCGACGGAGCCTGGAATGGCCGAGCCGATCGCCCCCATCACCCTGCCGCTGGCAGCGGATGCCACCCAGGAAAGCGAATGGCTGCGGGAGCGGCTGCAGCAGTGGCTGGACACAGAATTCCTGCCGGAGCCAGTCAACACCGTGATCGCCGGTCGTGCCGCCCAGGTATTTCTGCGCCAGCGCCTGGAGGGGGAAACGGACCTGGGCTCCCTGGTGATTGCCCTGGTGACCGAGATGCGGGGCTTCGACTTCAGCCAGAGCTTCTACAGCGAGTTCGCCGTCGCCAACGCCGTCAGCGACCTGATTCTCGAGAGCCTGGGCATTGAAGGCTGCGGCTGCCGCTGAAACAAGCTCTGAAACAGCAAGGGCCACCAGCCCGGAGGATGGTGGCCCTGCATCGATCCGTTCAGTTCGGTGAGCGAACTACCAGCTGGACTTGACGACGCCCGGCAGCAGACCGGCGTGGGCCATCTCGCGCAGCTTGTTGCGGCAGAGGCCGAAGTCGCGGTAGAAGCCACGGGGACGACCGGTGGCCCAGCAGCGGTTGCGGAAGCGGGTAGAGGCGCTGTTGCGGGGCAGTTGCTGCAGTTTGCGCTGGAGCTCGAGCTTCTCAGCCTGGCTGGTAGCTTTGGCGAACTGTTCCTTCAGCTCGGCCCGCTTGGCAGCGTACTGATCGATCAGTTTGCGGCGCTTCCGGTCACGTTCGACCATTGCTTTCTTGGCCATGGGTCGCCTTGAATCCTCAAAAATGCGGTTTAGACAGCATTCCTTACTTTAGCAGCAGCCGGGTCACGAATCGAGCTCGACGTCGCCATCCACTTCCGGCGTCAGGTATCCGCCTCGGGGGTATCCGCTTCGGGATTGCCCTCCGGCCCGAAATGCAGGTCGCTGGCACTGGAGAGGGTCATGAAGGCCGCCTCCACCATCCCGGCGATGTAGGGGTCGAGACGCCCGTTGCCCGCCATCACCGACAGACGCTGCAGGGCGATGAAGGAGACATCGAACAGACAGTCCGGACAGTCGAGGGCCTCAACGGCGGCCAGCAGGCTGTCACTGGCGTGGGGACCGGCCGGTTGGATCTCGACGGCATCGCCGGTCTCCCGGCGCAGGAACAGAAAGCGGCGGCGTTCGGAGCTCATCGCAGCAGAAACCGGCGGGACATCCCTCCAGCCTACCGCCCGCCCCCGTTCCCGCCGAGGTCTGTCGCCTGCCGAATCGCGGACATCAGCTCCGCCACCCGGTCGAGATCCTTGTCAGCGGGGGCCCGTTCGACGGCACTGGAGAGATCAACCCCATCGGGGCAGGCCCGGGCGATCGCCTCCCCCACGTTCGCCGGTCCGATGCCCCCGGCCAGCAGCCAGGGCAGACCCGGCCGGAACTGCTCCAGCCAGCGCCAGTCGAGGGACTCGCCGGTGCCCCCCAGTTGCTCCGGATGCCAGGCGTCGAGCAGCAGCGTGTCGACACAATCCCGATAGTCGTCCGCCCGGGCCAGATCGGCGGGCTGGCGGATGCGCAGCGCCTTGATCAGTTCCAGTTGGGGAAAGCGATCGCGCATCTGTCGACAGAACTGCGGCGACTCCTCTCTATGCAACTGAATCGCCCCGATGCCACCGACCGCGACGTAGGCCTCCAGGTCCGCCGGGGTCGGCTCGGCAAACACCCCCACCAGCGGCACCGCGATCGCCTCGGCATCCAACCGGCGGCGCAGCCGGGCCACTGCGTCCGGGGTGACGTAGCGGGGCGAGGCGGCCACGGCAATCACACCCAGGGCGGATGCTCCGAGGCGGGCGATCGCCACCGCTTGGTCCGGGTCACGCAGACCGCAGATTTTGATACGGAAATTCACAGTTTCTGTTAAGTCTTCGAAAGATCCCGAACCGGCCCGGGCGGCACTTCTATCATTCTCGCTGAACCGTCGGGAGCCCCCACAGATGACGCCCACCACCGTGGCCTGGTCCAGCAACGTTGCGATCGTGATGATCACCTGCAACCTGTTCGCGATCTCCGTCGGCTACTTCGCGATCAAGAACCGCGGCCAGGGCCCCGCACTCCCCTTCCCCCTGCCGGCCCTGTTCACCGGTTTCGGCACCCCCGAACTGCTGGCCACCGCCAGCTTCGGGCATCTGCTGGGCGCGGGTATGATCCTCGGCATGGCCCAGGCCGGTCTGCTGTAACCCGGCGGGCATCGCCGGTGGGAACCAACCAGACAATGCGCCCACCGGCGATGAATCCCCGAAAAAAAGCCGCCCCGTGACCGGAAGCGGCAGACATCTTCTCGATTAGGAGAGCGGTTAAAAGCTCTTCCAGACGTGTGATTGTAACAAAAAATTCACATTCCCCACGGGAAGCCCGGGTGCCGTTACCGACCCGGGCCCCTCAGTAGTCGGCCAGTCGCTCCACCTGGCGATAGGTTGCCGGGTCCACCCGGAACGCCACCATGGCATCCCCATAGGTGTAGAGCTGCACCCGGGGCAGGAGCAGCTTCACGCCCCCCTGCCGCGCCCACTCCAGCAACCGCTCCGCTCCCGGCCGTTCCGGCTGCAGGCTGGTGATCACGTGCTCCTCCACCCGCCAGCGCCCATCGGCCCCCAGGAAGGCCACATCCTGTACGACAACCCGCAGTTGCCGCGGCAGTGACGGCCGCACCATGCCGGTGGTGGTCAGCCGTACGTCCTCCAGTTCATCCCCCAGGTCCAGGGCTTCCCAGAGAACACCCCGCTGGGTGCTGACCCCGCGCGGGAAGCGGAATCCGGCAAACACCCCCAGGCTCATGTCCCAGTGGTGCAGTCCCGGCGGACGACTGAGCAGGCCCTGCCAGCGCCGGTCCAGCCATTCCTGCTCGGCCCGGGCGATCGCCTCGGGGGTCGGCCGCGGACCACGCTGACGGGGACGTTCCACCACAGATTTCGTTCGGGGACAGCCTGTCCATTGTTGCCTGCGGCCCCTGCCTCAGTCGGTAATGGTCAGCCGCCCCACCATCCCAGCGGCGGCATGGCCAGGAATCGTGCAGCGCAGTTCGTAGTCCCCCGGCCGCATCGGCACGAACACCCAGTCGGCACGGCTGCCGGGGCGAAGCTCCAGTTCCCGGATCGGGCCCTTGATTTCCACATTGCCCGCATCCACCTTCTGGGTCCAGACGGCGTCGGCGAAGTCCTTGGCCGTGAAGTAGTGCTTGGTGGGGCTGGGGTTGGTCAGGTGCAGCGCCACCCGCTGGCCGCTGGCCACCGCCAGCCGGTCGGGAACGAAGCGCAGTTCCCCGGACGGGGTGCCGAGAGCCACGTCCAGGGCCGCCGGTGACTGGTGCGCCAGATCCAGGGCTCCCACCGGCAACGGCCACAGCCAGAGACTGAGCAGACACAGCAGCAGGGCGATCGCGATACGCATGGGAACACCTCCATCGCTGCTGTCAGGCTGCCCGGGCGGCTCCCGGCCGCCGTCGACCGAACCGGCGGCAGCGGCTTCCCGACCCTGCCGGTTCGGTGGAAAATCCGGCCATTCCGGGGGTTGAGGACCGTACCAAGGATCGGAGGCAGCGCCTCTACTGTGAACCCATCGGCACTGATTCGAGGCTCACGCCATGGCCATCGTCCGTAACTCCTTCGACCGCGAAATCGCCGCCCTCAACAGCCTGCTCTACAACACCCTGGAGAACGTCGAGGGCTTCACCAGTCAGGGCCCGGCCCTGGAGGTGCTGGCCACCACCGACAGTCTGGTGGTGACGGTGGAACTGCCGGGTCTCGACCCCGCCAGCCTGGAGATCGAGGCCACCGCGGAACGGCTGACGGTTCGGGGCGATCGCCCTCAGGCCGCCCTCGCCGACGGGGTGCGACGTCTCTACAGCGATCGCCGCGGCGGCCGCTTCGAGCGCAGCCTGCAGCTGCCGGTGAAGGTGAAGCCCGCCGCTGCCAGCCTGGAATTTCGGGATGGCCTGCTCACCCTCACCCTGCCCAAGCTGGAACCGGAACACCGCCGGGTGGTGAAGCTGCGGCTGGACAGCCCCGACCCCAGCAGTGACGCCACCCCCCGGTAGCACCGGGTTCCTCAGTCTCTCCTCCTCCTACAACGGCGATCCCCCGGGGTCGCCGTTTTTCTGGCTCCGGGCCGCTGGCACCTGAGGGCTTGCCACGAGCAGCCATAGCTGATGCGGGTGGGAAGATGGAATTTTCTGCTGCTGCTGCGATGAGTGCCCGATTCCGCGAACTGCTCAAGAAGGTGGGGAGTGGCCCCCACACCGGCAAAGAACTGAGTCGGTCTGAGGCGGCCGAAGCTCTGGCGCTGATCTGGGATGGCAGTGCCACCCCGGCCCAGGTCGGAGCCTTCCTGATCGCCCATCGGATTCGCCGCCCCACGGGCACGGAACTGGCCGGATTTCTGGATACCTACCGCGCCCAGTTGCCCCGACTGCAGGCTGAGGTTCTGCCCCGTCCCGCTGTGGTCTTCGGCTACCCCTACGACGGCCGCAGCCGCACCGCCCCCCTGGGACCGCTGCTGGCACTGCTGCTGGCGGCGGCCGGTCAACCGGTCGTACTCCACGGCAGCGGGCGGGTGGCCACCAAGAACGGAGTTCCTCTGGTGGAGCTGTGGGACAGCCTGGGGGTGAACTGGCGCAGTCGCGACCGGGCGGCACTGGAGCGCTGCCTGAGCACGGTCGGCATCACCCAGGTGCAGCAGCCCGATCACCTGCCCGCTGCCGAACAGGTCAACGTCTACCGCGAGGAACTGGGCAAGCGGCCACCGCTGGCGACCACGGAACTGATGCTCTGCCCCCTGGCCGACTGCGGCTGGCTTGTCAGTGGCTTCGTGCATCCGCCCACCGAGGGGATGATCCGCGAAGCCCTGGCGCTGCAGGGCCAGTCCCGCTTCCTGACGGTGAAAGGTCTCGAAGGCAGCCCCGAACTGCCCCGGGACCGGGCAGCGATCCTCGGACGGCAGCAGGACGGGCAGTGGGAGCGAATCATTCTCCACGCCCGAGACCACGACCTGGGTGGGGCCGAACTGCCCTGGGCGGATGGGGTCACCTGGCAGACCCAGGCCACAGCGCTGCTGGACAGCCAGGACTCGGAGCTGCGACCCGGGCTGATCTGGAACGGCGGCATCTACCTCTGGCAGCTGGGGCTGGCCACCACGGTGGAGCAGGGGCTGGCCCAGGCGGATCAGCTGATCCGGGACGGAGCCCTAGCCCGAACCCTGGCCACCCTACAAACCCAGCTGGACGGCTAATCCGTCAGCACCCGCACGGCGCAGGCCTTCAGTTCCGGTTCACCGGAGATCGGGCAGGCCTGGGGATGGGTGAGGACATTGGCCTCGCTCTCCTCGCCCCAGAGCGCCCCCCAGTGCAGGGGCACGAACAGCAGCCCCGGCGGCACGATCTCGGTGATCCGGGCGGGGAAACGCCCCTGGCCCCGGCGGGATTCAATCCGCAGGCGATCGCCCTCGCTCACCCCCAGCCGGGCGGCATCCCGGGGATGGATCTCCACGAACGGCTCCGGGTAGAGCTTCGCGATCTTGGGGATCCGCCCGGTGCGGGTCTGGGTGTGCCAATGGCCGTAGACCCGACCCACGGTCAGCACCAGCGGGTAGTCCTCATCGGGCGGTTCCGCCAGACCCTGGGCATGGCTGCCGATCAGCCGAGCCCGACCATCAGCATGGGGAAAGCGATGG
The DNA here is from genome assembly GCA_964481495.1 of uncultured bacterium. Taxonomy (GTDB): domain Bacteria; phylum Cyanobacteriota; class Cyanobacteriia; order Synechococcales; family Synechococcaceae; genus CAWUMD01. The sequence continues at coordinate 1,875 of CAYZUY010000060.1, read as the reverse complement.
TCTTCGTAGAGGCGTTTGCTGACGGTAGTCGGGACATCGCCGGGCCGGAAGGGCCACTGCTGGGACCCCTGCTCCGCCAGCAGTTCATGGCTGAGGCCGCTGAGGTCGCAGACCCGACCGGCGGTCAGCTGGCGGTATTCGGCGAACACCTCGGCGCTGGAGCGGAAGGCAAACTGGCGGGTGAACCCCAGGGCCCGACCGACCGCCGCAAAGATCTCCCAGTCGGCCCGGGCCGAACCGGGGGGCTGGGTGAACGCCTGACAGAGGGTGACCCGCCGCTCGGAGTTGGTCATCGTGCCGGTCTTCTCGCCCCACTGGGCGGCGGGCAGCAGCAGGTGGGCGTAGGCGGCGGTTTCAGTGGGGGAGTAGGCGTCCTGGTAGACGGTGAAGGGCGATCGCCGCAGCGCTGCCTGGGCCCGCTTCAGGTCCGGCAGACTGACCGCCGGATTGGTGGCGGCGATCCAGAGCAGCCCGACCCGGTCCTGCTCGAGCGCCTCGATCATCTCCCAGGCCCGCAGGCCGGGCTCGGGGCTGATGCTGCCGGGGGGCAGTTGCCAGACCGCTTCCACCTCAGCCCGGTGTTGGGGATCAATCACCTTGCGGTAGCCCGGCAGCAGGTGCGACAAACCGCCGGTCTCACGGCCACCCATGGCATTGGGCTGGCCCGTGAGCGAAAAGGGGCCGGCCCCGGGGCGGCCGATCTGGCCCATGAGCAGGTGCAGGTTGATCAGACTGGTGGCCTTGGCGGTGCCCTGGGTGGACTGGTTCACCCCCATGGACCAGAGGGAGAGCCAGTGGTCGGCGCGGGCGATCGCCGCCGCCGTCTGCTCCAGCTGCTCGACCGTCAGCCCTGTGAGTGCTGCGGTCCGCTGCGGGTCGTAGTCCCGGGCCACCGCCCACCAGTCATCGAAGCCCCGGGTGTGGTCGGCGATGAAGCGCACATCGAATGCCCCAGCCCGCTGCAGCAGCCAGCCGAGCCCGTTGAGCAGCGCCACATCGCTGCCGGGGCGAATCGCCAGATGGATGTCGGCGACTTCAGCGGTTTCCGTGCGGCGCGGGTCGACGACGATCAACGTCGTGCCCCCCTGCTTGTGCCGTTTGCGGTAGCGGTTGAAGACAATCGGGTGGCATTCGGCGGCGTTGCTGCCGATCACGAACAGGCAGTCCGTCCAGTCGAGGTCCTCGTAACAGCAGGGCGGGCCATCACTGCCGAGGCTGAGGCTGTAGGCCGACACCGCCGAGGACATGCAGAGGCGGGAGTTGGTGTCGAAGTTGTTGGTGCCCAGGCAGCCCTTGATCAGCTTCTGGGCAACGTAGTAGTCCTCGGTCTGGAACTGGCCGGAGCCATAGAAGCAGATGCCATCGCTGCCCTGCTCGGCCCGGACCCGGCGGATACGCTCGGTGAGCAGGGTCAGGGCCCCGTACCAGCTGATCGGCCGGAAGGACTGGTCGAGGCTGGGGCGATAGAGGGGCTGGGTAAGGCGATCCTGAGCCAGGGAGTCGGCCACGGTCGCACCCTTGACGCAAACCATGCCCTGGCTGGAAGGATGGGCCTTGGTGCCCACCACCCGCCAGTGGCCTTTGGCCTCGCTGACACTGAGGCCGCAGCCGACGCCGCAGTAGGGACAGAGGGTATCGGTGGCAGCGGGCATGGCAGCAGCGGATGGAACAGCAAAGCCGGAGCTCTGACGAACTCCGGCCATGAAAGGAGCGAGGGGACTAGTCCTCGTCGTGGGCGAAGCGGCGGTAGAGGAAGTCCAGGGCCCGGGCCCGCAGTTCGATGTAGCGGGGATCCTCGACTACGGACTCCCGGTCCCGGGGCCGCTCGAAGGGAATCTCCATCACCTCGCCGATGGTGGCGGCAGGGCCGTTGGT
>CAYZUY010000059.1:0-11634 GCA_964481495.1 uncultured bacterium | reverse complement strand
TAGTTGGCGCAGGGTGCGGTGCACAAGTACGTCCGCCGATCGCTGCGCCAGAAAGGCCCCCAGGTCTGTCAGATCCAGCCCCTCCGCCAGAATCCCCAGACCCCGACTCACCAACCGATAGCGCCCGTCTCCGGCGCGATCCACCAGCAGATCCCAAGGGCCGGGGCTATCCAGCAGACTGATCCGCTCCGGCAGGGTGGCCAGGACATTAGCCAGTTCCACCCGCTCGATCCGGGGCAGGCGTTCCGCAGCCAGCAGTTGCAGACCGGAGAAGCGACTGCCCCGGCCCTGCAGCGCTAGCTGATCCGCCGGCAGCCCACCCAGCCAGAGGCGATGGGACTCCCCAGTCTCCGCCAACCGCCAGGCGTCGCAGGCGGGAGGCACCCCGAAAACCAGTTGCGGCTTGACCCGCGCCAGGGCCTGCGGTTGCTGCATCAGTCCCAGCAGCCGTCCCATCGCCAGGGCCGTGGCGTTTCGCCAGGCCCGCGGCTGGGCCGGACCCAGGCCCCGAGCCCAGGCCTGCTGACAGAGGGCGGCGGTGAACAGTCCGGCGTCGAGTCCATCCCAGCGCAGTTCCAGGGCTGGCTGGTCCGTCGCGGCGGCCCATAGCACGGGCACCGGAGCCCCGGTAGCAGCCGCAGCACGGTTACCGGTGCGGTTGAGCAGGCGCTGACGGGCCAGCCGCAGTTCCTCGGACCAGTCCCCCCGCCCCGGCAGCAGCCCCCGCTGACGCAGTTCCGGTGGCAGATCCGTCCGCCGGGCAAAACCGGTATCGAGGCTGGCGATCGCCCGCTCGGTGCGCAGACTGCGGAACAGCAGCCAGAGCAGCGACAGCGGCAGGTCATTGAGGTCATCGTCCCGGCTGTCAGCAGTCACCAGCGCCGGTTCCAGCAGTCCGCCGTCAGGACCGGGCAGCATCCGCCCGTAGCCGCTGAAGTGGAAGTAGACGCAGTCCGCGGGACCGGCCTGACCCAGGTGCCCCAGGAAGGCCGACTCGATCGCCAGACGGGTGGCCTGGGCATCCGTCAGAAACAGAATGTCGTTCGGCTGGAAGCCACAGCCTTCCACCAGCAGCTGACGCACCAGGGCAAGGTCGCTGTGGCAGCCGAGCAGCGGCGGCACGTCCGTGCGGTTGACGCAGTTGAGGCCGACCAGGAGTGCCAGCCGCCGGGGAGCTGGAGCCGCCAGGGCAGGGCGAACCGGGGTCAGGCCCCAGGCCAGCCCGGCCAGTCCCTGGGCCAGCACAGTGCGTCGCGTCAGTGTCATCGCGGAGGGCCTCCCGCCCATCCATCCTAGAGAGCCTGAAAACAGGGTGCGGGGGCCAGCCTGCGCCGACCCCCGCACCCGGGTTGCTACTGATGAAGCGGTGACGGCAGCCTAGGCGGCGGTATCAACGCGACCGTAGAACTGGCCCTGAACCTTCACGTCCACAGCGGGCTTACCACCCATGTCGGTGTCGGAGGGTTGCACGGCTTCGAACACACCCGCGACTTCGCCGGTGCTGGCATCGACCTTGGTGATAGCCAGGGAGACGTTACCGGTACCGACCACGAAACGCTTGGTGTTTTCCTTGGCCAGCTTCGCTTCGTCACCGGCGGGCACGATGCCGACCGCGCTCTGGTAACCGGTGGTCAGGCCACGGCCCTTGGGATCGAGGAAGTTGGAGGTGCGGTAGGAAGGCACGCGGTATTCGCCGCGCAGGTCGGTGGAGGTGGTGATGCCCTGGGTGTCGGCGCTGGCCACCAGACCCTTGAGGGTGAACAGGAAGGGAACTTCCTCGCCACCGGGGAGAAGAACGGTGATGGCCTGGAAGTCCATGCCGCCCTGTTCATCGAACTTGATGCCGCTGTCGGTCAGGGTCAGGTCACCGTAGACCTGGTCGAGGCTGGAGGTCTTGCGGGTCAGCACCTTAGCGGGCACAAACTCGGCTTCACCACCGCGCTTGTTCACCGGCTCTTCCTTGACGAAGTAGGCGGTGGGCTCAAGGCAGAGGTCGATCAGTTCGTACTTCTTGCCGGGTTCGAGGGCGATGCTGCCCCGGGCGGATTCCGGCAGGGTGAGACACTTGTTGGCCAGACCGGTGTTGACGATCTGGTCGTAGGTGAGGTTGCCCAGATCCTTTTCGCTGGGGGCGCTACTGCAGGCAGTCAGAAACCCCAGACAGACGGCCAGCAGGGCGGCCAGTAAAGCTCGATACCGCATATCAGACCTCAATCGCTCTCTAATTCAATATCCCGCGAAATGAATCTCCGGGGAATTCCGGCCGCCGGCCGGCATGCCGCCTCCAGTAAGGGACGGCAACCTTCCCCAGAATTCTACACGTCCCGTCGCTGGGACAGTCCGAAGCGTGATGCTTCGCTAAAATCAGGTCAAAAATTATGGTTCCCATGACGCTATCCGCCGACAATCGCCCCGCCGCTCACGCTGCTGAGCTCGACCGCCTGGCCGCCGACATCAACGGTCTGACGGAACGGTTCCGGGGCGATGCCGAGGCGCTGCTCGGACTGCTGCGTCTGCTGGAACAGTTGCACCGGGACATTCAGGACGGAGCGTTCCGCCAGTCCCTGCCCACGGATCGGCAGGCCCTCTACACCCTGCTGCGGGAGATGGAAGTGGCCGGAGGCTGGCCCTACATTCCCCGCCTGCAACTGCGAACCTTCCTGGAACTGCTGGAGTCGGAGAACAGCAACCAGCCCAAGGCCAGTTAGAGCCAGTTAGAGATCGAGTGTCCGATCGAGGATAGCCTGGGCGATCGTCAGCTTCGAGCCCCGGCCCAGGTCCGTCTCATGGCCATCCGCCCGGATGAACCAAGCCTGATTGTGATCGCTGCCGAAGCCGACCCCGGGCAGATCCACCGGATTGGCAACAATAGCGTCCAGGCCCTTGCGACGGCATTTCTCCCGGGCCGGGGTACGGATGTCGCCGGTCTGGGCGGCAAATCCGATCAGTTTCTGATGCCCCTGTCGCTGGCGGCCCAGTTCAGCGGCGATGTCTCCAATCAGAGCTAGGGGCAGCGCTGCGGGCAGTTCCGCCTTAGCCAGCTTGCGGGTGGCCGTCTGGGCCGGACGCACATCGCCCACGGCGGCTGCCAGAAAGGTCCAGTCCGCACCGGGGAAGCGATCGAGCATCGCTGCACGCATCTGCTCGGACGTCTCCACCGCCACAGTGGTGAAGCCCTGGGTGAGCGCGGCAGGGATTCCCTGCCAGGGGGCATGCACCAGGGTGACGTCGGCCCCTCGCTGCCGAGCGGCCCAGGCCAGCGCCAGCCCCATCCGACCGGTGGAGGGATTGCCGATGTAGCGCACCGGGTCGAGGTATTCGCGGGTGCCCCCGGCGTTGATCAGAATGCGGCGATCGCCCAGGTCCCGGGTCGGGCCATGGAGCAGCAGACATTCCGCCGCCCAGAGCAGTTCCTCGGGTTCTGCCATGCGCCCGGCCCCGATGCGATCGCAGGCCAGCCGACCGCTGCCGGGGCCGACACCGGCATAGCGGGGCAGCCCCAGCAGCTGCTGCCAGTTGCGCTGCACCTGGGGCTGCTCCCACATATCGGTGTTCATTGCCGGGGCCAGCAGCACCGGGGCCGTGGAGGCCAGCAGGGTGTTGCCGAGCAGATCCTCCGCCAGCCCCCAGGTGAGCCGGGCCAGAGCATCGGCCGTCAGGGGGGCGAGAATCAGCAGTTCCGCCCATTCCCCCAGGTCGATGTGCAGGGGGCGACCATGCTCGGCGGTCCAGAAGTCGGCATCGGTCCAGGCGCGGCGACGACTGAGGCTGCTGAAGGTGAGAGGCGTGACGAAGCGCTGGGCCGCCTCGGTCAGAATCACCTGCACCTCGGCCCCGGCCTGGGCCAGGGTGGAGACCAGTTCACAGACCTTGTAGGCGGCAATGCCGCCCCCGACGCCGACCAGAACGCGGCGACCGCTCCAGACGTCCGTAGCCGCTGTCATTCCTCGTCGAAGGCCTCGAGATCGAGCAGGTGCACGTAGGGTTCCGCCAGTTCCGGCCGCTGGAAGGCGATCGCCCGCAGCCGATGCCAGTCCTCGAGCCCGGCAAAGGGGGTCTCGTAGTTGTCGGCCTCCAGCCGGGCCGCCAGTTCGGCCACGGTCTCGGGCGTGAGGCGCGCAAGGTCTTCCGCAGAGAAGGGCGTCGCAGTCATGGTCGGCTCCGCAGCGGGGCAACAGCCCCAGTCTCCCACAGGCTCGGCTGGGCCGGGGTTCATGCTACGATTCCCTGCGTCGGGGCTATAGCGCAGTTGGTAGCGCGTACGGATCGCACCCGTAAGGTCAGGGGTTCGAATCCCCTTAGCTCCACTTCAATTCCCCCGCTCAGGCCTGGGCACAGCCGATCAGGTAGAGCAGCGCCATACGCACCGCCACGCCGCTGGTCACCTGATCCGGCACCAGACTGCGCTGGGGGTCATCCATCAGTTCCGACTCCAGTTCGACGCCGCGGTTCACCGGCCCCGGATGCAGCACCTTCGCATCGGGGCAGTGGCGATCGAGGCGATCGCGGGTGATTCCCCAGAGGGTCTGGTACTCCCGCAGGCTGGGCAGCAGATACTGGCTCATCCGCTCCTGCTGCAACCGCAGGGTCATCACGAAGTCTGCCCCCTCCAGCGCCGGTTCCAGGGAGCGATGCAGGGTGAGCGATCGCTGCGCCACCGGATCGGTGGCGCCGGGAGCGGGCTGGGCACAGAAGTCGGCAAACTGGGGCGGCAGCAGGGTCGGCGGCCCCGCCAGATGCACCTCGGCCCCGGCCGCCGTCAGGCTCCAGAGATTGGAGCGGGCCACCCGCGAGTGGAGGATGTCACCGACGATGGCAATCTTGCGACCCCGCAGCAGATCGAGGCGCGGCTGCGGCGGGTCGAGGCACTGGCAGAGGGTGAACAGATCGAGCAGCGCCTGGGACGGGTGCTCGTGCTGGCCATCCCCGGCGTTGAGGACCCGGATGCCACTGCCGCAGCGGTCCATTTCGGCGGCGATCGCAGCGGGCACTCCCGTTTCCTTGTGGCGGATCACGAAGATGTTCGCCCCCATCGCCTGATAGGTCTTGGCCGTATCGAGGATGGTTTCCCCCTTGCTGAGGGAGGAACTGCCCGGGGCGAAGTTGAGCACGTCCGCCGACAGCCACTTGGCCGCCAGTTCGAAACTACTGCGGGTGCGGGTGGAGGGTTCGAAGAAGAGGGTGGTGACCAGCTGGCCCTGCAGGGTCGGCACCTTCTTATTGGGCCGCTTCAGCACCTGGGCAAACTCTGCCGCCGTCCGCAGCACGATGTCGTAGTCCCCGGGGGAGAAGTCCGCCAGGGAGAGCACGTGGCGGCGGTTCCAGTCGGTCATGGCCTGTCAGCAGCAGTCCCTAGCATCCTAGCCCGGCCCGGGCTTCGGCCTGACGATCGCGACGGGACACCGCCGGGCTGTCGGGCAGGTACCAGCGCCAGGGAATCTCCGCACCCCGGCGGATGCCGATGCGCACGGTCTGAAGCGGGGGTAGCTGCACCTGCTGCGGGGGCATCAGGTGCAGGACGTCCTGGCCGAGACGGCTGCCATCGTGGCGGAGGTCCAGGTCCCAGACGCGGCAGAGCCGCCCCGGACCTGCTGCCGCCCGTCGGTCCTCCGGCGAGTCCAGTTCCAGCGCCCGGATCAGCACGGCACTGGCTTCACCGGCCTGACCGCTGACCAGATTCAGGCAGTGGTGCACCCCGTAGATCCGGTAGACGTAGATCGTGCCGGCGGCGGCGAACATCGAGCGGTTGCGCGGCGTCAGGCCCCGGTAGCCATGACAGGCGGGGTCATCCGGACCGTAGGCTTCCACTTCCACGATGCGGCCACCCTGGCGACGGCCATCGGGCCAGTGCCGCTCCAGCCGCCAGCCCAGCAGTTGCGGCGCGACCTGCTCCACCGAGGCCGCCAGCCAGTCCAATGTCAGCGGCGGGCTGGGAGGCATGGAACGTTAAGAAAGCTGCAGCAAGGACCTCGGAAGGAAGCGAATTTGGGAAGCTGGGGCTGTCGTTGTGCGGAGTGTTTCATGGATCCGAAGCTGCTGATGCTGGCCGCCGCCGGTCTGTTCACGATCACGACCCTGTTCTTTGGCACCCGCAACGGGTTCTACGACAGTGACGATTACCACGGCAACGGCAGCGCCCACTGAGGACAGCTAGGGAGCGGAGTCGCTTCCGGACTCGTGCTCCTCGGTGGAGTTGGCCAGTTCCGGCGACGGAGCCGGGCGGATCTGCTCCGCTTCCGGGCACTCCTCGGACACCGGCAGATCATCACCGTTACGGGGCACAGTCGCCAGTTTCTGGGTCACCGAGCCGATGCTCTCCAGGCGCACCAGTTCCTCCCAGGAGCAGAGCTCATCATCCTCATCAGTCTCGTAGCGCAGGGTGACCAGATCGCCTTCGATGTCGATGATCCGAGCCCGCTCGATCCAGCGCTGCTGGTCCCGCAGAAAAATCCAGACTTCCCGCCCTTCGCTACAGAGTTGGTAGATTTTCCGGTGCAGCATCGGTCGGTCCTCTTCGCTACGGCGAAACCGCCTCACAGACGACGGATGGTCGGTGCTCAGGGCTGCGCCCATCATAGTACGGCCCCCCTCTTTCCAGATTGAACGGCTCATGCTTCTGCACCTCTCCACCTGGCCGGATGTCGAGGCCTATCTACAGCAGTCGGACGGCATCATCGTGCCGATCGGCTCCACGGAACAGCACGGCCCCACCGGCCTGATCGGCACCGATGCCATCTGCGCCGAGGCGATCGCCCACGCCGTCGGCGAACAGTGCAACGCGCTCGTCGGCCCCACCATCAATGTCGGCATGGCCCTACACCACATGGCTTTCCCCGGCAGCATCAGCTACCTGCCCAGCACGATGATTGCCGTCCTGCGCGACTACATCCTCGGGCTGGCCCGCCACGGCTTCCGCCGCTTCTTTCTGATCAACGGTCACGGCGGCAATATCGCCACCACCAAAGCGGCCTTTTCCGAGATCTACACCCTGGCCCACGAACGCAATCTGCCCGGGGCGGAGCGGATGCGCTGTCAGCTGGCCAACTGGTTCATGCAGCGAGGTGTCATCGAACTGGCCCGGGAACTGTACGGCGACGAGGAGGGCTCCCACGCCACCCCCAGCGAAGTGGCGGTCACCCAGTTCTGCTATCCCGAGTCCATCCGCAGGACACCCCTGAACGGCTCGGCCCCCGGCGGCCACGCCATCTTTGGCCCCGAAGACTTCCGCCGCCGCTACCCGGATGGGCGCATGGGTTCCAACCCGGCCCTGGCCACTCCGGAGCACGGCGAGCGGTTCCACGGGATCGCCGTCGAGGAACCGAGCCGCCAGTACCGTGACTTCCTGACCCAGGACTGACACCCCGCCTATGCTCCCGCTGCTGCATCGCCTCTGCCTCCTCGCCCTCGGACTGGTGCTGTCGCTGGGGCTGGCGATCGCCCACCCGGGGCCCCTGGCTGCGGCGGCACCGCCCCCGGCGGATCTGCGCGTGGCCGGTCAGACGGTGATCACCCTGCGCGAGCCCCTAGGGGGCGAGACTCCGGCCGATCGGGTGCGGCGCATCCAGCGGGTGCTGCAGCAGCTAGCGGACAACCCCCGCTTCCAGCCGGAACAGTTGCGCATCCACCAGGTCGACAGCAGTCGGCTGATCCAGGTCGAGGACTCGAACCAGCTGGTGATGGTGATCACCGCCGCCGACGCCCGGGCCCTGGACAGTGTGCCGGATCTGCTGGTCCTGCAGACCCGGACCCGGCTGATCGAGGCGATCGCCCGGCTACGGGAGCAGCAGAGCCCACAGCAGCAGGCCCTCAGTTGGCTGCAGGCGGGAGCTGCCCTGGCGTTCTACCTGCTGCTGCTCTGGGGGTTGTCCTGGAGCCGGCCGCACCTGATTCGCTGGAGTGATGCCCTGGATCGCGGACCCCTACAGGGGCTACGGATTCAGCAGCTGGAACTGATCAGCGCCCAGCGGGCCCATGGTCTGGCCCGGCAGGGGCTGAAGCTGGGTTACTGGCTGCTGGTGCTGCTGCTCACCTACGGCTTCGTGCCGGTCATCCTCCAGAATTTCCCGGCCACCGCAGCGGCGGCGGATACCCTGTTCGGTCACATCCTGGCCACGGTCCGCAGCCTCGGGGCCGCCATTCTCGGCTATCTGCCCAATCTGGTCGCCCTGGTCCTGATCGCCCTGATCAGCCGCTGGGCCCTGCAGCTCAACCAGCGCATCTTCCGGGCCCTGGAAACGGGCCAGCTGCAGTTCCAGGGGTTCTACCGCCACTGGGCACCGCCCACGGCCCGGATCAGCAGCTGGCTGATCATCGCCATCTCCCTGACCATGGCCTTCCCCTACCTGCCGGGGTTCCAGTCCCCGGCCTTCCAGGGGATCTCGATCTTCCTGGGGGTACTGGTCTCCCTGGGCTCCTCGGCGATCGCCACCAACGTGATCAGCGGCCTGGTGCTCACCTACACCCGGGCCTTCGAGCAGGGCGATCGCGTCGAGGTCGAGGGCACCAGCGGCTACGTGCTCGAGAGCACACTGTTCGTCACCCGCCTGCGCACCCCCAAGAATGTCGTCGTCAGCATCCCCAACTCGAAGATTCTCAGCAGCACGATCAACAACTTCAGCCAGTCCCGCCAGGAGACCCCAGGTCCGCTGCTGATTCACACGACGATCACCCTCGGCTACGACCTCGACTGGCACCACGTCCACGCCGCCTTCATCGAAGCCGCCCACCGCACCCCGGCAGTGCTGAGGGACCCGGCCCCCTTCGTCCTCCAGACCGCTCTCAACGACTTCTACGTCAGCTACCAGCTCAACGCCTACACCGATGCCCTGGACCAGCTGGAGCGGGTCCAGTCCAGTCTGCACGCCAACCTGCTCGACAGCTGCCGGGATGCGGACATCGAAATCATGTCCCCCCACTACTTCGCCCTGCGGGATGGCAATGCCTCCACCATTCCGCCTCGACCGGACGGCGGTGCTACCAGCGGATATTGATCCGGTTGAAGCCGTTCTGGAACACCGTGCTGCTGGCATTGGGGGTGCCGTAGATGCGGCGGGCTCCGGTGGGGTCCTCCGCCGGACGCTGGGTCGGACGGGCGCGTTCCGTCCCGTGCGGCCGGGGCTCCGGTGCCTGAATCTCCAGCTTCAGCGGCATCGGGGTCTGCAGCGCCGCCGGGTCAGGTCGGGTGAGCGGACCGCCGAGATCCGAAGCCTGATTGGACGTGCTCTCCGCCGAGACAGGAGCAATCAGCAGCAGCATCACCAGCAGCCCCGGAGCCCCGAGGCAGACAGTTCGGATTCGGTCCAGCACCGGATGCCTCCAGAAGACTGCCATCCAGAGTACCGTTCCGGGCCTGCGGGCGACCCTCATCAGCAATTCGGGGACAGTTCCGCAGAGCCCATAAGCGATCACAATCAGCCAGTCGCCGGAGTGCAACGCTTCGCAACCGCAGCGGTAAGCCGGGGGTTCTACACTGACCCTCTGAGACCAGTTTCAGTGAGGTATCGTTCGTGTCCCAGGACAACCAGACCCCGACACCGGTCGCCACTGCCGAAACCACCCCCGCCGCCGAGACCGCCGAGGCGAAGTCTCCGGCCGAGAAGTTCAAGCAGTACTGCCAGGACAACCCCGACGCCACCGAGTGCCGGATCTACGAAGACTGATTCCGACCCCTGATTCGGTCAGGTCTTCAACACCTTCCCCGGACCGGGGCGCTGCCTGCGGGCAGTTCCTAGTGATGCTCCGGTCCTGCTCAATCCTTGACGCCACGGCACCTCTGCGGGGGTGCCGTTTTTCTTGGGGGGGTCAGTCCCCATCCGCATCTGCCGCCGGTGCAGTCAGCGCCAGTCCGAGAGCATCGATCAGACGGGCAGCGGGGCGAATCTCCAGACCGGCACCGCGGACCTCCTGACCAGCAGGAATCACCGCCCGACTGAAACCCAGCTTGGCCGCCTCCTTCAGCCGTGGTTCCAGCTGCGAGACTGGCCGCAGCTGGCCCCCCAGGCCGATCTCTCCGATCAGCACGGTGTCAGGACGCACGAGGCGATCGCGGAAGCTGGCGGCCACCGCCACGGCCACCCCCAGATCCGCCGCCGGTTCGGCCACATTCAGCCCCCCGGCGGAGGCCACGTAGGCGTCGAATTTGGACAGGGGCAGTCCCACCCGCTTCTCCAACACCGCCAGAATCTGCAGCAGGCGGTTGTATTCCAGGCCCGTGACCGAGCGGCGCGGAGACGGGTAGCTGGTCGGGCTGACCAGTGCCTGCAGTTCCACCAGCAGGGGCCGGGTACCCTCGCAGGCTGCAATCGTGACGGTGCCCGGGCTGACGTCCTCCCGCCCCCCCAGGAACAGGGCCGAGGGATTAGTCACTTCCTCCAGCCCCTGGTCCACCATCTCGAACACCCCCAGTTCATGGGTGGCCCCGAAGCGGTTCTTAACCGAGCGCAGCAGCCGGTGGCTGGCGAAGCGCTCCCCCTCGAAGTAGAGCACCGTGTCCACTAGGTGTTCGAGCACTTTCGGCCCGGCGATCGCCCCTTCCTTGGTGACATGACCGACGATCAGCAGCGTGATGTTCAGCTGTTTGGCCACGCGCATCAGCGCCGCCGTGCATTCCCGCACCTGGGCCACCGATCCCGGGGCTGAACTGAGGCTGGGCAGATACATCGCCTGGATACTGTCGATCACCGCAATCGGTGGCCGTAGGGTCTCCAGCTCCTGGAGCACGATCTCCAGGTCCGTTTCCGGCAACAGGTAAAGATGCGGTGGTTCTGCCGCTCCCTCCCACTGGCCGATGCGGCTCCAGCGCAGCTTCACCTGCTGACCGGACTCCTCGGCACAGCAGTAGAGCACCGGCATCTGCCGGGCCAGACCGTGGGCAGTCTGGAGCAGCAGCGTCGACTTGCCGATACCAGGGTCACCGCCGATCAGCACCAGGGAGCCCGGCACGATTCCCCCGCCCAGCACCCGATCGAACTCCCCAAAACCCGAGGGCACCCGCACCTGCCGCACATCGGCGATCTGGGAGAGGGTCACCGCCACCCGGGGCTGGGGTGGGGCACTGGTGGCCCGGGCCCGCCGGGGTGACTTCGCGGCTGTCGAGGCCACCGCCGTCGGGGCGGCCAGCTGCTCCACCAGGGAGTTCCAGGCACCGCAGCCCGGACAGCGCCCGAAGTACTGCCGCGATCGCGCCCCGCACTCCTGGCAGCTGTACTCACTCTGGGCCTTGGCCATGGAAACTACCGTCGGGTTGCGCTACAGAAATCTTTACCAAAACCGTAATCCCCCTCCCGGCAGATTGACCCGGCTATTCAGGGATCTAGCCCCGGCGGTAGAATCAGGCTGATTTTCTGTTGCCGCTTCCACCAGCCGCAGAAGCCACCGCGAGGGGACCCGTCTTGGAGAGCCAGAAGGAAAAGATTCTTGTCGTCGATGATGAGGCCAGTATCCGGCGCATCCTCGAGACCCGGCTGTCGATGATCGGCTACGACGTGGTCACGGCGGCGGATGGCGAAGAGGCGATCGATCGTTTCCGGGACGCAGATCCGGATCTGGTGGTGCTCGACGTGATGATGCCCAAGCTCGACGGCTACGGCGTCTGCCAGGAGCTGCGCAAGGAATCGGATGTGCCGATCGTGATGC
>CAYZUY010000058.1:0-11705 GCA_964481495.1 uncultured bacterium | reverse complement strand
CGGTTGCCGTAGACCTTGCCCAGCCGCACCATCGTGCCGGTGGAGAGAATGTTCAGGGCCAGCTTGGTGACCGTCCCGGCCTTCAGTCGGGTCGACCCGGCCAGTACCTCCGGCCCGACGGGCAGGCGCAGATCCACATCCACCTCAATCGGGGCCTGCTCAGCGGGCACACAGGCCAGGAACACCGTCCCCGCTCCCCGCTGCCGCGCTTCCGCCAGGGCACCCCGCACGTAGGGGGTGGTCCCCCCGGCGGTGATACCGACGACCACGTCCAGCGGCCCGATGGTGGCGTCGGCCATCGCCTGGGCACCGTCATCGGCCCGATCCTCCAGGCCCTCGGAACTGCGCACCAGGGCATCCCTTCCCCCGGCCAGGATCCCCTGCACCAGCTCCGGCGGTGTGCAGAAGGTGGGCGGGCACTCGGCGGCATCGAGCACCCCCAGGCGGCCGCTGGTGCCCGCTCCGATGTAGAAGAGCCGTCCGCCCCGGCCCAGCCGTTCGGCTGCCAGATCGATGGCGGCGGCCAGTTCCGCCTCGGCAGCAGCGATCGCCTCAATGCAGCGCCGGTCCTCCCGGTTGAACAGGGCCACGATCTCGCGGCTGCTGAGCTGATCGAGTTGGGCGCTGGCGGGATTGACCTGCTCGGTCAGCAGGTGGCCGCGGTCCTCCAGAGCAGCCATCAGAGCAGACCCTCCAGGCGACGGCGGATCGAGTCGAGCTCGTCACTGGAGAACTCAGCCTCGTCGGCTTCAGGGGCGGTGTCCTCGGCGATCGCCCGGGGCGGCTCCCGGCGCTCCTCGGGGTCCCAGTCCAACTCATCCTGATTCAGCTCCGGCGGCGCCAGCAGCAGCCGTTCGAACTCGTTCTGGGGTACGAAGTCCCGGGCGATGAACTGGGCCTCGAAGCCCGCCTCCCGGCAGAACTCCTCGATTTCCTCCCGGTCGATGGCCTCCACCGCCGGCACCGGGAAGTCCTGGGCTTCGAGCAGCATGGCGTAGCGGGCCGCGTCATCCTCCTGCTCGAACATCAGCAGGATGTTCCGGTCCCCGATGGTGAGGGAGTGGATGCCCTCGTTGTCGGTACCGGGATTGAACAGCAGGACGTAAACCCGCATCGACGGAAGCTCCAGAACTGACCTTCGATTCTAGGCGTCCACCGGGGCTGCTTCCTGCCGGGGCCGGAAGGTTTCGATCGCCCGCAGCTTCTCGTAGAGACGGCGTTCGCGATCGCTCAGCTGCGGCGGCACCAGGATGCGGATTTCCACAATCTGGTCGCCCCGCTGGCCCCGGGCATCGCTGCGGCCCTTACCCGCCAGCCGCAGCCGCTGGCCGCTGCGGACTCCTGCGGGCAGGGTCATACTCACCCGCCCATCGGCGGTATCCACCTCAATGGAGCCCCCGAGAGCAGCCTCGACGGCAGTCACCGCCACGGTGGTGTGCAGATCCAGGCCGGTACCGGTGGCAGTGCGGCTCCCCACGCGCAGCCGCAGGTAGAGATCGCCGCCGCCCTCGGCCTGCCCCCGCAGGCGCAGGCGCTGGCCCTCCCGCACGCCCGGGGGCAGATCCACCTCCAGCAGTGACCCGTCAGGACGCTCCAGCCGCTGGCTGCCGCCCCGACGGGCCAGTTCGGCACTGATCACCCACTCCTGCTCCTCCTCCCGAGGGGCGCTACGGTAGCGGGCCCCATTACCCCGTTCCTGCGGCTCATCCCAGTCGGAGCTGGCCGCCCGGCGTGAACCCTGGCCATCGGTCTCGCGGCGATCGCGTCCCAGCAGGTCCTCGACGAAGTCGTCGAAGTCCGGGAAGTCACCGAAGTCATCGACGCCGCTACGGCGATCGCCGCCCGTGCGCCACTGCTCCCGGGCCCGGTCGTACTCGGCCCGCCGTTCCGGGTCCGAGAGCACCTGGTAGGCCTCGCCGATGCGCTTGAACTGCTCCTCGGCCACCTTGTCGTCCGGGTTCAGATCCGGATGGTAGCGGCGGGCCAGCAGCCGGTAGGCCCGCTTCAGTTCGGCGGCATCGGTCTGCGGCGAGACCCCGAGCAGATCGTAGTAATCGCGGAAGTTCTGCATGGTGACGCGTCAGCTCCGGGCCCTCGGCCTAGAACCATTCGTCGTCATCGTCATCCCAGGCATCGCGCAGGGGACGACGCCCACCCCGGGCCGGGGCCGGTTCCGAGCGACGCTCCTCGCCATAGGAATTCCGCTCCGGGGCGCTGCGGCGAGGAGCATCGTAGTCCTCGTCGTAGACACTGCGCCGTCCGTACTCCTCCCGACGCGGTTCCCCGTAGGCTGCCGGGGTGCGGTAGTCGGGCTCCGGGGCCCGACGGGCCACCGGGGCATAGGGTTCAGGCCGGTCGTAGCGATCGCGACTGCTCCCGCCGAGACCGGCACTGCCGTAGTAGTCATCCCGGCCGCCGCCGAGACTGCCCCATCCCCCGGCGTAGGAGTCATCCCGTCGCCAGTAGTCGTCGTCATCGTCATCAAACAGACCGCTGTCACGCACCGACTCCCAGGTCTTCTTCAGGGGCTTGAGGAAGTCATCGTCGCCCTGCTCGTCGCGGTAGCGATCGCTGATCTCCCGGTTCAGGCCCGCCAGCTCATCCTCCAGCTCCGCCAGACCGAGGTCGATGCCCCGCTCATCCTGGCGCTCCAGGGCATCGCGCAGATCGGCCATCGCCGTCTCCAGGCGGCGGCGGCGGCTCTCGGCAAAGTAGCTGCCGAAATCGAGGGAGACCTCCCGCAGCTTGCGCTCCACCTGGGTGATCAGCGTCTGGGCGCGGTTGCGCTTGTCCACCTTCGCCTTCAGCTGACGGTCCTGCTGGGCGTAGGTCTCTGCCTCCTGGAGCATGCGGCTGATGTCAGCCTCGCTCAGGGTCGAGGCGCCCTGGATGGTCACCGTCTGCTCGCGGCCGGTGGTCTTGTCCTGGGCCGAGACCTGGAGGATACCGTTGGCGTCGATATCGAAGGACACCTGCACTTGGGGGACGCCCCGGGGTGCCGGAGGAATGCCCGTGAGCTTGAAGCGGCCCAGGGACTTGTTGCCTTCGGCGAGGCTGCGCTCGCCCTGGAGTACATGCACCTCCACCATCGTCTGGTTGTTCTCGGAGGTGGAGAAGATGTCCGAGCGGCGTACCGGAATCGCCGTGTTGCGGGGAATCAGCTTCTTCATCACCCCGCCGATGGTCTCCAGGCCCAGGGACAGGGGGGTGACGTCAAGCAGCATGATGTCACGCACCTCACCGCCGAGAATCCCGGCCTGGATGGCAGCCCCCACCGCCACCACCTCATCGGGGTTGACGTTCTGGTTGGGCTCCCGCTGGATGATCGAGCGCACCAGTTGCTGCACCATCGGCATGCGGCTGGAGCCACCCACCAGCACCACCTCGTCGATATCCTCGGGGAGCAGGTTGGCGTCCTTGAGACAGCGGCGCAGCGGCCGCAGCATCCGCTCGAGCAGGTCCTGGCAGAGTCCCTCGAACTCCGAGCGCGTGAGGCGGGTGTCGATGTGCTTGGGCCCCTCCTCACTAGTGGTGATGAAGGGCAGGTTGATGTCGGTGACACTGACGCCGGAGAGTTCGATCTTGGCCTTCTCGGCGGCTTCGGTCAGCCGCTGCAGGGCCTGGCGATCGCGGCGCAGATCGATCCCCTCGGCCACCTGGAAGGCATCCGCCAGCCAGTCGACGATCTTGCGGTCGAAGTCGTTACCCCCCAGCTGCGTGTCGCCGCTGGTGGCCTTGACCTCGAAGACACCGTTGCCCACCTTGAGCAGCGAGACGTCGAAGGTGCCGCCGCCGAGGTCGAAGACGAGGATGGTCTGGCGATCGCGGCGATCCAGGCCGTAGGCGAGGGAAGCCGCCGTCGGCTCGTTGAGGATGCGCTTGACATCCAGCCCGGCGATCCGGCCCGCATCGCGGGTGGCCTGGCGCTGGGAGTCGTTGAAGTAGGCGGGCACAGTAATCACCGCCCCGGTCACCGGTTCCCCCAAGTAGCGGCTGGCCTCGTCGGCCAGCTTGCGCAGAATCTGGGCTGAGATCTCCTCGGGGGCGAACTCCCGCTCCAGCTGGGGGGAGACCAGCCGCACCGTGCCGCTCTCGCTGCGGCGGATGGTGTAGGTGACCCGCTTCGACTCGGCGCTGAGTTCGTCGTAGAGCCGGCCGATGAACCGCTTGGCGTTGTAGAAGGTGTTGCGCGGGTTGAGCACCATCTGACGGCGGGCCAGTTGGCCGACCAGACGCTCGTTGTCCTTGTTCACCGCCACCACCGACGGCGTGGTGCGGAACCCTTCGGCGTTAGCGATCACCACCGGCTGGCCACCCTCCATGACGGCGACCACGGAATTGGTGGTGCCCAGGTCGATGCCGACGACTCGTCCCATCCGCGCGATTGACTCCCTACGCTGCCCGTTCCGGGGCTCCAGAATGGCCCGGAAGGATGACACATTCTAGCCTGTTGGACAACCGGGAAGACTACGGCAAACCGTACTCCCCGAGCGGGTCTCACCCATGGGAACACCCTCCTCCTCCGCCCTCGGTCTGGCCGGGGAAGCCCTGGTTCGCCGCTGGCTCGAGCAGCAGGGGTGGCACTGTCGGGCCGAACGCTGGCACTGCCGCTGGGGCGAGCTGGATCTGGTGATGGAGTGCGGCGAAACCCTGGCCTGCGTCGAGGTGAAGAGCCGCTGCCGGGCCGGTGTCGATGCCGGCGGTCTGCTGGCCCTCACCCCGGCCAAGGGCCAGCGACTCTGGCGCACCGCCGAGCTGTTTCTGCTGCGGCACCCCCGCTGGCAGTCATCCGTCATCCGCTTCGACCTGGCGCTGGTGCGCTGGAGCAGCCGTCCCGTCCCGGGTGGCGCCCCCTGGGCCGGGGGCTGGCTGCACCTGGAGCAGTACCTGCGCGGGGTCATCGAGGCCACGGGATAGAATGAGCGTTTTGCTCAGGGACCCCCATGCGGCCTCGCAAACGCTTCGGGCAGCACTGGCTGCGCAGCGACGAGATCCTCTCGCAGATCATCGCCGCCGCCGACCTGCAGCCCACGGATCGGGTGCTGGAAATCGGTCCCGGCCAGGGCGTGCTCACCCGTCGCATCCTCCCCTGGGTGCAGGGACTGGTGTCGGTGGAGCTTGACTGGGACCTGCATGCCCTGCTGGAGCAGGAGTTCGGCGATCGCGAGAACTTCCGGCTGGTGCGCGGTGACTTTCTGGCCACCCACCTCGAACCCCTCTGCCAAGACAGCGATCGCTTCTGGCCCCTGAACAAGGTGGTGGCCAACATCCCCTACAACATCACTGGCCCGATTCTGGAGCGGCTGATCGGCCGCATCAGCCAGCCCAATCCCCAGCCCTTCGATCAGATTGTGCTGCTGGTCCAGAAGGAGGTGGCAGAACGGGTCTGTGCCGATCCGGGCGGGAAGGTCTTCGGTGCCCTCAGCGTCCGTTGCCAGTATCACGCCGACTGTGAAATCATCTGCGACGTGCCGCCCGCGGCCTTCAAGCCGCCGCCGAAGGTGGAGTCCGCCGTGCTGCGTCTGCGGCCCCGGCCCCCGCAGGTCTCGGCCCGGGATTCACGGCTGCTCGAGACCCTGGTGAAGGTGGGCTTCGCCACCAAGCGCAAGATGCTGCGCAACAACCTCAAGGGGCTGGTGCCCGGCGACCGGCTGGAAGCGGCCTTCGCCGCTGTGGGGATCGACCCCGAAGCCCGCGCCGAAACCGTCTCGCTGCCCCAGTGGGTGGCCCTGGCCAACAACCTTGCCGATGCCGACTGAACTCCATGGCTGACCTCACCCTGCTGGCTCCGGCCAAGATCAATCTCTACCTGGAAATCCTCGGTAGCCGCGCCGACGGCTTCCACGAACTGGCGATGGTGATGCAGTCCGTCGGACTGGCGGACCGACTCACCTTCACCTCCACCGCCGACGGGTCCTTCAGCCTCAGCTGCGACCACCCTGAGGTGCCCGTCGACGACAGTAATCTAGTGCTGCGGGCGGCCCAGCTGATGGCCCGGGAGTACCCCGAGGCCCATGCCCGTCACGGCGGCGTGGCGATCGCCCTCGAGAAGCGCATTCCCGTCGGTGCCGGACTGGCGGGCGGCTCCGCCGACGGCTCGGCGGTGATTGTCGCCCTCGACCGGCTCTGGCAGCTCGACCTCTCCCGGGAGCGGCAGTGCGAGCTGGCGGCCCGCCTCGGCTCGGACATGCCCTTCTCCCTGGTGGGCGGCACCATGCTGGCCACCGGTCGGGGCGAGGTGCTCGCGCCCCTGCCCAGTCTGGCCGGACAGGCCGTAGTCCTGGCCAAGTCCCGCAGTCTGGCGGTGCCGACGGTCTGGGCCTACCAGACCTACCGGGCCCGCTTCGGCGCCGACTACCGCCCTGAGGCGACGTTCCCGACCCGCCATGGCGAGATCCGCGACAGTGCCCTGCTAGCGGCGATCGCCCAGGGAGATGGCCCTGGAATCGCGCAGCATCTGAGCAACGACCTGGAGAAGGTGGTGCTGCCCGAGCATCCGCCGGTGCAGGCCCTGCGCGACTGCTTCGCCCGCCAGTCCGGGGTGCTCGGTACGATGATGTCGGGTTCCGGTCCCACGGTCTTCGCCCTCTGCGAGAGCGCCGCCGCCGCCGAAGCCGTGGCCGCTGCCGTCGCCACCGAACTGGCGGACCCCGATCTCGACCTCTGGCCCACCGTCTGCCTTGACCACGGCATCGCGCCGCTTGACCATGCCTGATTCCAGCTCCGAGAAACCGACCCCGACCCAGCCGGTGAAGAAGCCGATCACCCTCTTCGACTGCTGGAGCGGCTCGGCGGTGGCCGGGGGCATCGCCTACGGCGCCTACCTGATGACCCTGAACATCGGCAGCCGCTTCGCCGCCAAACCCCTGCCCGCCGACATGGCCTATCTGGCCCGCAGCATCGGCGTGGCGGTGCGGACGCTGGTGGTGGGGCTCTCGGCCATGGCCACCTTCATCTTCGGGTTCGTTGCCCTGGGCCTGTTCGCCCTCGGCATCCAGGTGCTGTTCCGGCCCCGCCCCAAGCCTGAAGCCTGAGCGCTCGCCCGGGGGATCGTAGGATCAGGGTTTGACCGTTCGCGAGAGCACCATGGCCCCGCAGCTGCGCATCATCGTCCCCCCCCATCCCCTGATCCGCCACTGGCTGGGGGTCGCCCGCAGCGCCGAAACGCCCACCCCGCTGTTCCGCACCGCCCTGAGTGAACTGGGCCGCTGGCTCACCTACGAAGCCACCCGCGACTGGCTGCCCCAGGTGGAGGTGGAGGTGGAGACACCCCTGGCCACCACCGTCGCCGGCTTCGTCGACTTCACCGCCCCCTTCGCCATCGTGCCGATCCTGCGGGCCGGTCTGGGGCTGGTGGAATCCGCCCAGAGCGTGCTCCCCAGTGCCCGGGTCTACCACGTGGGCATGGTGCGCGACGAAGCCAGTCTGGAAGCCAGCTGCTACCTGAACCGTCTGCCCGCCCGGTTCGACCCGGGAGCGCGGGTGCTGGTGCTCGAGCCGATGCTGGCCACCGGCGGGTCCCTGGCCGCCACCCTGGAAGCGATCACCGCCCGGGGTGTCGAACCGAGTCAGATCCGGGTGATTGCGGTGATTGCCGCACCGCCTGCCCTGCGCAAGCTCAGTGCCGCCTTCCCGGCTCTGGACATCTACGCGGCGATGATCGACGAAAACCTGGACGAGCGGGGCTACATCGTCCCCGGTCTGGGGGATGCGGGCGATCGCCTCTTCGGCACCTGAGGCTCGCCGTCAGACCATCGAGCGGTCGGCGCTGTAGCCATGCTCGTAGGCATAGCGCACTAGTTGGGAGCGGTTCTCCAGCTTCAGCTTGGTGAGGATGTTGCTCAGGTGGGTCTGCACCGTGCGGGGGCTGATGCAGAGCCGCTCGCCGATCTGGCGGTTGGTTTCCCCGGTCAGCACCGCCAGGAAAATCTTCTCCTCTGCCGGGGTCAGGGGCAGCGGCTCCGGCGGCAGCTCCGAGGCGGGCTGGCGCAGCAGGTCGTGCATCTGCTGCTGCACCCGGGCCAGCCGGGCCAGCTGCGACTGAATCTTCGCCAGGAGTTCCCGCGGTTCGAAGGGCTTGACCAGATAGTCGTCCGCTCCGCTCAGGTGGCCCTGGATGCGGTCCTCGAGGGCAGCCCGACTGGTGAGGAAGATGAAGGGCACCAGTTGGCCATGCTGGCTCTCACGCAGGCGGCGGCAGAAACTGTAGCCGTCCAGTCCCGGCATGATCACGTCCGACACCACCAGGTCCGCCGGCCGCAGGGCGAACTCCAGCAGACCGGCATCGCCGCTGTCGACATCCGAAACCTTGTAGCTGCGGGCCTCCAGATAGCGGCGCAGGGCGCGGCGCAGCGTCGGATCATCGTCCACGATCAGAATGCGTTCGGCCATGACATCACTCCCTGATCGGCAGGATGGACGGGATCTGCAGCCAGGGTACCCGGGCGATCGCCCGGGTGCGCGTCCGGGGCGACGGGCATCCTCGAAGCGTGGACTGGCGGACAGAACGTGGACTCGGACCAGCAACGGATTCTCGGTTTCTTCCTCGAGGAAGCCCAGGAACACCTGCAGACCCTGGAGCAGGGGCTGACGGATCTGACGGAGACCTGCCGCCACCCGGATGTGCTGCAGGAGCTCTTCCGGGCGGCCCACTCGGTCAAGGGGGGCGCTGCCATGCTGGGGCTCAAGGCCATCCAGCAGCAGGCACACCGGCTTGAGGACCGGATGCGGCAGTTGCAGGAATCGCCCCACCCCACCCCCCGGGAAGCTGATGAACTGATCGCCGGTGTGGACAGCCTCGGGCAGTTGCTCGAGCAGGTGCAGCAACCGCCGCTGGTTACCCCCGCGCCCCTTCCGCCGCCAGCGATCGCCCCCCTGCCGCTACCCACCGTGCCCCAGCAGGACCCCGGCGCCCGACTGCTGGCAGAACAGCTGCTGGAGGACCCCAGCCGCACGGCTCACTGGCTGCTCGAGAATCTGGGCCGGGATCAGAGTCTGGTGCTGGCCCGGGAACTGGTCGGTCTGCTGCGGGCCGCCCTGCCCCAGTGGGATGCCGGAGAGAGGGTTTCGGTATGATCGAGACGTTTCCTAATGTGTGATTCCCATGGCCACGATCCAGTTCCTGCGGGGTGTCGATGAGCCCGTCGTCCCGGATGTGCGCCTCACCCGCTCCAAGGACGGCGAAACCGGCGCGGCCATCTTCTACTTTGACGAACCCCAGGCCCTGGTCGGAGAAGTACGCCAGGACATCACCGGTCTCTACCTGATCGACGAGGAAGGGGAACTGGTGAGCCGGGAGGTGAAGGCCAAATTCATCAACGGTCAGGCCTCCGGCATTGAAGCCACCTACATGATGCGCAGCCGCGACGAGTGGGACCGCTTCATGCGCTTCATGGAACGCTACGCCGCCGCCAACGGTCTGGGTTTCAGCAAGGCCTGATCTCCTCGTCAGCACAGCACCAGGGGCGGGCTCCGTACGTAGCTCCCGTCATGAAAAAAGCCACCCGATATCGGGTGGCTTTTTAGCTGTCAGAGTGTCAGGAGACTACTTGATGAACAGCATTTCCTGGTAGCTGGGCAGCGGCCAGAGGTCGTTGGCCACCAGACCTTCGAGGGCGTCCACGTGGCTGCGGACCTTGAGCATCAGCGGGCAGATGCTCTTGGCGCAGTGCTGCATGTGAGCAGCGGTGGAGTCGAAGTCGTGGGAGCCGAGGGCCGCTTCCAGTTCGGCCACAGCCGCCAGCATGGCCTGGGTTTCAGCCGCCACGCCGTCGAGGATCTGGCGATCGAAGGGAGCGCCGAGGTCCTTGAGCTGAGCGAGGGTGGCAGCCAGTTCGCTCAGGTAGCGGGCCGCCACCGGGTAGATGGTGGTACGGGCGATGCTGGCGACCAGCTTCGCTTCCACCTCGATAGAGAGGATGTACTGCTCGGCGTAGACCTCGTAGCGGCTGGCCAGTTCGACGGAGGAGAGCACACCGGTACGGGTGAACAGTTCCTCGATGTCCTTCTGGGCCAGCACCGGCAGGGCATCGGCGGCGGTGGGCAGGTTGGGCAGACCGCGACGGGCCGCTTCCTCATGCCACTCAGTGGAGTAGCCGTTGCCGTTGAAGACCACAGCCCCGTGCTCGGTGATGATCTGCTGCAGCACGTTCTGGATGGCGCCGTTCAGTTCCTCACCGGCAGCGATCCGCTTCTCGAGCTGATCGGCGACCCAGTTGAGGGAGTCGGCCAGGACAGTGTTCATCGCCACCAGAGGACCGGCCACGGACTGATTGGAGCCGACGGCCCGGAACTCGAAGCGGTTGCCGGTGAAGGCGAAGGGGGAGGTGCGGTTGCGATCGCCCGCGTCCTTGGGAATTACCGGCAGGGTATCGACACCGATGTTCATCACACCGCTGGCAGGGGAACCGGTGACGTTGCCCTGACGGATCTGCTCGAACACGTCGGCCAGCTGGGAGCCGAGGTAGATGGAGATGATTGCCGGAGGCGCTTCGTTGGCACCGAGGCGGTGGTCATTGCCGGCGCTGGCGATCACAGCACGCAGCAGCGGGCCGTAGGTGTGGATGCCGCGGATCACGGCGCCGCAGAAGAGCAGGAACTGGGCGTTGGCGTGGGGGGTATCACCGGGGTCGAGCAGGTTGCCCTGGGTGGCGTTACCCACGGACCAGTTGACGTGCTTACCGGAGCCGTTCACACCGGCGAAGGGCTTCTCGTGCAGCAGGCAGAGGAAGCCATGCTTCTTGGCGGTGCTGCGCAGCACCGTCATCAGCACCTGCTGGTGGTCGGTGGCGACGTTGGCTGCTTCGAACACCGGCGAGATTTCGAACTGACCGGGGGCCACTTCGTTGTGGCGGGTCTTGACGGGCACGCCCAGGCGGTAGAGCTTGCGCTCCACTTCCTGCATGAACACCTGCACCCGCTCGGGAATGGCACCGAAGTAGTGGTCATCGAACTGCTGACCCTTGGCCGGAGGACGACCGAACAGGCTACGGCCGGCCAGCAGCAGGTCGGGGCGGCTGTTGGCGTAGTTGAGGTCGACCAGGAAGTACTCCTGCTCGGCACCACAGCTGGAGTTGACCGGGGCGATCTCGGTGTGGCCCAGCAGCTTGAGGACGCGGGTGGCGGCCTTGCTCATGGCCGCGTTGGAGCGCAGCAGCGGGGTCTTCTTGTCGAGGGCTTCGCCGGTCCAGGAGACGAAGACGGTGGGGATGCAGAGGGTGGAGCCGTTCTCGGTCTCCATCACGTAGGCCGGGCTGGTGACATCCCAGGCGGTGTAGCCGCGGGCCTCGAAGGTGGAGCGCAGGCCGCCGTTGGGGAAGGAGGAGCCGTCGGGTTCGCCCTGGACCAGCATCTTGCCGCTGAATTCGGCGATCACCGAGCCGTCACCCTGGGGCGCGATGAAGCCGTCGTGCTTCTCGGCGGTGGCATTGGTCAGAGGGTAGAAGACGTGGGCGTAGTACAGCGCACCCTTGGCAAGCGCCCAGTCCTTCATGGCGTTGGCCACGGCATCGGCCACGCTGGGATCGAGGGGCTCGCCGGTCTGGATGGTCTTCTTGACGGACTTGAAGACATCCTTGGGCAGGCTGGCCTGCATCTTGCGCAGGTCAAAGACATCTGCCGCCCAGAGTTCTTCGAGGCGCTCAGGGCCACCGACCGCGACAGGTTCTCGGTTGGTGATGCTGTAGGTCGCCTGACTGCGAGTGATA
>CAYZUY010000057.1:0-11936 GCA_964481495.1 uncultured bacterium | reverse complement strand
ATCGTCGACGCCGCCAAGCTGCTCGGCCTCGCGGAGGTCCGGGACGGCGACATCTACCTGACGCCCCCCGGTCAGCAGTTCATCGGCGGCAGCATCGACGAGCGCAAGGCCCTGATCCGCGAGCAGATGCTGTCGCGGGTGCGGCTGGTGCAGCAGATTCATTCGATCCTGCGGGCCAAGCGCAACCAGCGGGTGCCCGAGGAGCTGATTCTCGACATCCTGGAGCGCTACTTCACCCGCCAGGAGGCCAGCCGTCAGCTGATGACCGCCATCGACTGGGGCCGTTACGCCGAGCTCTACAGCTTCGATGAGCCCTCGGGCGAAATCTTCCTCGACAATCTCGACCTCTGAATCCGGCCATGACCCGTCCCCTCACCCCGGACAACGCCAGTCCCGATCGCCGGAGCTGGAGCTGGCAGGATGCCCTGCTGCTGGTTCTGTTTCTGAGCGGCATCGCTGCCCTGGTCTCCACCGCTGGGGAATTCAAGGGCAGTTACGACCCCAGCTTTCGGGTCAGTCTCGAGCTCTGGCGCCTGCCGGACTACACCCTGCAGACGCTGCTACGCATGCTGGCGGGCTTCACGCTCGCCCTGGTGTTCAGCATCAGCTACGCCAGCCTCGCCTACTACAACCGTCTGGCGGGTCTGGTGCTGCTGCCGCTGCTCGACATCCTGCAGTCGATTCCGGTGCTCTCCTTCCTGCCAGCAGTGATGCTGACGCTGATCAACCTCGTGCCGGGCAGTCGCATCGGCATCGAGCTGGCGGCCATCCTGCTGATATTCACCGGCATGGCCTGGAATCTGGCCTTCAGCTTCTACCAGTCCCTGAGCGGCGTGCCGCGGGAACTGCGGGAGGCCGCCCTCAACTACCGGCTCAGCCCCTGGCAGAACTTCTGGCTGGTGGATCTGCCCGCGGGAACCATCGGCCTGATCTGGAACAGCATCATGTCCGTAGCCGGGGGCTGGTTCTTCCTGATCGCCATCGAGTCCTTCACCCTGGGGTCGCGCAACTTCCAGCTGCCCGGGCTGGGATCGTTCCTGGCCACCGCCGCCGCCCGCTCGGACTATGCGGCCCTGGCGGTCGGACTGACCGTGCTGGTGGGGATCATCGTGGTCACGGATCTGCTGGTCTGGCGACCGCTGATTGCCTGGGGCGATCGCTTCAAATTCGAGCTCAGCGAAGCCACTGGGGAGAACGCTCCGGTCGTGCTGGAGTGGCTGCGCCGCTCGGCCCTGCTGCGGCGTCTCGACGAGACCCTGGTCAGCCCGGTGGCGGAATGGTTCGACCGGCGCCTGCTGCGGCCCGGGAACGAGCAACCCGCACCGGCCCGGGTGCAGCCGCGCTGGGCCACACCCCTGCTGCTGGGGCTGGTAGGCCTCTGGCTGGCGGCACTGCTGCCCCAGGTGCTGACGCTGCTGCGGGGCGTGCAGCCGGGCGACTGGCTGCGTATCCTCCAGGGCAGCCTCTGGACCAGCCTGCGGGTGGTGGCCGCCCTCAGCCTGTCGCTGCTCTGGACCATCCCGGTGGGGGTGGCGATCGGGCGATCGCCACAGCTGGCGCGGGTGCTGCAGCCCCTGGTGCAGATTGCGGCCTCCGTACCTGCCACAGCCATCTTCCCGGTGCTGATGATCGGTCTGGCCAGCGTGGGCGGCGGGCTGCAGATCGGTTCGGTCCTGCTGATGATGCTCGGTACCATGTGGTACCTGCTGTTCAACGTCATCGCCGGGGCCCAGGCCATTCCCGGCGAGATGGTCGAAGCTGCCGAGGTCTTCCAGCTCAGTCGCCTGCAGCGCTGGACCACGCTGATTCTGCCGGCCCTGTTCCCCTACCTGATCACCGGCATCGTCACCGCCGTGGGCGGCGCCTGGAACGCCAGCATCGTCAGCGAGTACCTGCACTTCCGCAACCGGGTGCTGAGCACCCCCGGCCTGGGCAGTCTGATCGCCGAGGCCAGCGAGCATGGCCGCATGCCGCTGCTGTTCGGGGCCACCGTGGTCATGGCCCTGATCGTGGTCGCCACCAACCGGCTGGTCTGGCGGCGGCTCTACCGGCTGGCCGAAGACCGCTTCCGGCTGCTCTGAGCACCCGGCCGCTGGTACGGACCTGAACCACCGTGGGATCATGGTCCGTATCAATCCGTTCCATAGACCCGGGCCCCTGGTGTCCGGCTGCCGATGCTGCGTCTCAAGAACTGGCTGCTGGGCAATCCCCTGCCCACCAGCGCCCACGCCGAGGAGCGCCTGAGCAACCCCGAAGCCCTGGCGGTGCTCAGCTCCGACGCCCTCTCCTCGGTGGCCTACGCCACCCAGGAAATCGTGCTGGTGCTGGGGACAGCGGGCGCGGCGGCCCTGCACCTGACCCTGCCGATCACCCTGGCCATCCTCAGCCTGATGGCGATCGTTGCCGTCAGCTACCGCCAGACGATCAAGGCCTATCCCCAGGGCGGCGGCTCCTACAGCGTCGCCAGCGAGAACCTGGGCCATGGTCCCGGGCTGGTGGCGGGGGCCTCCCTGGCGATCGACTACGTGCTCACGGTCACGGTCAGCATCGCCGCCGGGATTGCCGCCCTCACCTCCTACTTCCCGGCCCTGCTCGACTGGACCGTGCCACTCTGCCTGCTGGCGACCCTGGTGCTGATGCTGATCAATCTGCGGGGGCTCCGCTCCAGCGCCGCGGTCCTCAGCCTGCCGACCTTCGCCTTCATCGGCGCAATTCTGCTGATGCTGGTCATGGGGGCGGCCCGCCTGGTCAAGGGCGATCTCAGCGCCATTCCCGAGGCAGTCCAGACCCGGGAACTCCTGGAGGCCCACGAGGGTGTGCTGAAGCCCCTGGTGCCCTTCCTGGTGATGCGGGCCTTCAGCTCCGGTTGCGCCGCCCTCACCGGGATCGAGGCGATCAGCAACGGTGTCATGGTCTTCCGCAAGCCCGAGTGGCGCAACGCCCAGACCGTGCTCACCGGCATGGTGATCATCCTGGGGACGATGTTCGGCGGCATCAGCTATCTGAGCACCCACCTCGGTCTCACCTTCCGGGAGGATGGCCCCACCCTGCTCTACCAGCTGGGTGAGAAGGTGTTCCAGGGCGGACCGCTGCTGTTCGTCCTGCAACTGGCCACGCTGCTGATTCTGCTGCTGGCAGCCAACACCGCCTACGCCGACTTCCCGCGGCTGGCGGCGCTGCTGGCCCGGGACGGCTACCTGCCCCGGCAGCTGACCCTGCTGGGCGATCGCCTCGTCTTCAGCAACGGCATCCTGATTCTCAGCGCCACCTCCGCCCTGCTGACGATTGTCTTCGGGGGCAGCGTCAGCCGCCTGATCCCGCTCTACGCCGTCGGTGTATTCACCAGCTTCACCCTCTCCCAGGCCGGCATGGTCGTGCACTGGTTCCGGGAGCAGGAAGCGGGCTGGCAGCGCCGGGCGGTGATCAACGCCGTCGGCAGCGTCGTCACCGGCATCGTCTCGGTGGTGTTGCTGATCGCCAAATTCACTGAAGGCGCCTGGATTGTCGTCCTGGCGGTGCCGGTGGTGGTGGCACTGTTCCTGGCCATCCACAACCACTACCGCTTCTGCGCCGCCCGGCTACGCATGGCGTCGGATGTCGTCCTGAAGCTGCCACCCCTGGACCCCGCCCGCCACACCCCGGTGCTGGTACTGGTCGGTCAGCTGCACCGGGGCAGCTTCGAGGCGATCCGCTACGCCCACACCATCGGCAGCGAGGTGCTGGCGGTGCACGTCGATTTCGGCACCGGCGCCGCCGAACGCTTCCGGGAGCAGTGGCAGCGCCAGCTGCCCGGAGTCCCCCTGGTGGTCCTCGACTCGCCCTACCGTTCGCTGATCGAGCCGGTGACCGACTTCGTCCGCCAGTGGGAGCAGCAGCACCGCAAGGACAAGCACCGCTTCTGCACTGTCGTGCTGCCGGTATTCGTCACCCGTCACCGCTGGGAGAACCTGCTCCACAACCAGTCGACACTGTTCCTGCGCACGGCACTGCGCAAGCAGGGCACCCGCGTGGTGACCACCGTCGGCTTCTACCTCTGAGGAAGCGGAGCCTCCCGGACAGGGCTTCACCCAGAACGGCCATTCGCCTGACTGCGGTCATGGCGGATGGCCGTTCCCCGTTGCACCGGATCAGGACTCCAGGGTGTTCAGCCGCAGGAAGAGCGAATCGCGACGGCGGGCGATCTCGGAGCTGGAAAGATCGTCCGACCATTCACCACCGACCACCAGGAACCAGTCCCCCTCCCGCTGGTCGAGGTGCACTTCACTGTTGAGCACACCCTCGCAGGTCGAGACCGTGGCCCGCGCCTGGGTGAGGCTTTCCTCCAGCTGGGCGGCCCGCTGCTCACTCAGCTTCAGTCGCAGTTCGAACCGGTTGCGGGTCCGCTGGCTGTGGTTGGTGATCACCGACGAGGCGATCTGGGAGTTGGGCAACGACAGCAGAGAGCCGTTCTTCAGACGCAGGGTCACCGACCGCATCCCGATCGACTCGACCACCCCGTCGATCTGCCCGGATTTCGGCGTGCCGATGCTGACCTTGTCGCCGACCCGCACCTGGCCATCGAGCAGCAGGCTGAAGCCCTCGGCGATGTCCCGGATCAGTTGCTGGGTTCCCAGGGAAATCGCCAGGGCCGGCACGGACGAGACCGCCAGCAGGGTCACCGAGGTCAGCCCCAGGGCCTGCCCACCGGCCACCATGACAGTGGCCGCTGCCATCACCCCGCCGAGGCGCAGGATCGTCAGCATCTGACCGGCACCCTTGCGCCGGGTCCAGACCAGTGTTCCGGCGGCTGTCCGCGATCGCCGCAGGGCCAGCTGCTGCCCCAGGGACTCGAACAGCAGGTAGGCGATCGCCGCCCCGCTGGTGTAGACGAACAGGGTCTGGACCACGACCACCGCCAGCTCGTTGACGCCGGTCAGGTTGATCCAGGTGATGCTGATATCGCCCCAGGCCCAGGCCATCAGGGGCACCGGCAGCAGTCGGGCCGTCAGCCACCAGTAGCGCAGGGGTCGGCGGCGGGCACTGGTGCGGGCCAGATAGGCCTTGGCCCCGAGCACCAGCCACACCGCCATGCCGCCGATGCCCAGTGTCACCGACAGCAGCAGCAGCCACTGGATGTAGGACTGGCCCAGCAGCGGTGTGTCCAGGACGCGACGCACGGTCTCGGGCAGCAGCAGATAGAGCTTCGGGGGCACCAGCCCGCCCGGGTTGTAGGCCCAGTAGATGTAGAAGTTGTTGCCGAACTGCCGCCGCAGTGCCGGGTTGGCCCGGAAGATCCGCTCGAAGTCGGGCGCGACAGCGGCCACGGTGCGGGGGCTGAAGAGGAAGGAGTCCGGTGTGCACTCCTGACACTGCAGATCCTTCGCGCTCTGGTTGAGGGCAGGCTGCGCCAGGGTGATGTTGGTTTCGGGCAGGGTCCAGCGGCGCAGACCCTGACGGCGCACTTCCTCGATCCCGGGCGGCATGTTCTGCGGCTGCTGAGCCAGTTCGTAGTTGAGCAGGGGCTTGAGACGCAGGACGATCCCCACGGCGATATCCGCCCGCAGCGCCTTGGGCTCCTGGCTGAGATCCAGCGTCTCGGTAGCCCGATTGAGCAGGGTCGAGGCCCGGGCAATCCGTTCACGCACCGGGGCCGAGAACTGCAGCCCCGGTTCCGCCATGCCGTCGCGGATCGCAGCGTGAATCAGAGACTCCGCCTCGTCGGTGGCGGCCAGGAAGTTGAGCAGCGTCTGGCGCGGACTGAAGCCGGGAATGGGCTTGAGGGGGTGACTGCGCAGGTAGGCAGCATGCTCCTGCAGCAACCGGGGCGGCAGGGAGCGGGCCGGGGCAGCGATCGCCCCCCAGACCGTCAGCAGGGCCAGCCCGAGCACCATCAGCTGTCGCGGCCAGGAGAAACGGGGCATGGGCAATCCTGACCTCAGCTGGGCAGGTCCGACTCAGTCAGCTTACAGGGGCAGATCGACCGGGCAGCATTCCTGCCGCCGCCACCACACGCAGCATCCTCAGCCCTCAGCCCGCCAGATCCAGGGGTTTCGCCTCCCGGCTGACGCGGTTCCGTCCCTGGTGCTTGGCCTGGTAGAGGGCATCATCCGCCCGCCGCAGACACTCCTCCAGGGATTCGTCCGGACGGTAGCGGGCCACCCCGAAGCTCGCCGTCACGGTACCGACCCCGGGGAACTCCCGCTCCGCCAGGGCCAGCCGCAGCTTCTCCGCCACGTGGAGCGCGTCCGTCAGTTCCGTGTGCGGCAGGTAGACCGCGAATTCCTCGCCGCCCCAGCGCCCGAGACCGTCCACCTCGCGCAGTTGCTCGCGCACCCGGCGGGCCACCTCGGCCAGCACGCGATCGCCCGCCAGATGCCCGCAGCGGTCATTGATCGCCTTGAACCGATCCACGTCGAACAGCACCAGGCAGAGCGGTTCATCGTAGCGCTGGCAGCGCTGCAGTTCCGCCTGCACCATCTCCTCGAAGTGGCGCCGGTTCCACACCCGGGTCAGGGCATCGGTGGTAGCCAGCCGCAGCAGTTCCCGGTTCGCCTGCTGCAGCTTGCGGTTGCTCTGCTCGGCCTCCGCCGAGGCCTGCTGCAGTTCCAGTTCCGCCCGCTTGCGAGCGGTGATGTCGATCAGTACCCCTTCCCAGACCGTGGCACCATCCGGCAGCTGCCGCGGGTTGGACTCCGCCGAGATCCAGCGCACCTCCCCGTCGATCAGCAGCCGGGTTTCACCGTAGAAGGGGAGACGCTTCTCGAAGGTCTCGGCATTCAGCCGCACCCAGTCGTCATAGTCCTCGGGATGGACGCAGGCAAAGGCATTGAGGGGATGTGCCCGGGCCCGCTCCGCATCCAGACCGGTG
This sequence comes from uncultured bacterium, assembly GCA_964481495.1. Classification (GTDB taxonomy): domain Bacteria; phylum Cyanobacteriota; class Cyanobacteriia; order Synechococcales; family Synechococcaceae; genus CAWUMD01. Next base: position 5,089 of record CAYZUY010000057.1, on the reverse strand, counting down.
ATTTCCAGGAATCGGGAACTCATGAAGGAGAAATAGGCCAGCTGCCCGTCGGGCGGCATCACCATCGTGTAGGTGCCCACAGGAATATTCTCTGTCAGCTCGTAGGCCGTACGCTCCAGCAGAGCCCGCACGCTGCGCAGTTCCGCCTCAGCGCGGCGGCGTTCGGTGATGTCGGTCAGGGAGACAACCAGTTGGTCATCGACCACCACCGCCCCGATCAGCACCTCCCGCTCCTGCCCATCCCGGCAGGTGACCCGGAATTCCATCGATTCCACCCGACCGCTGCTGGCCAGGGCCCGCTTGACCGCCGCCTGCCAGACGGCAATCACCTGCTGGCGGTAGACCTCGTCCGGGTAGGCCCGCTCCAGCCAATGGCCCAGGGTCGGCAGTTCCTCGCGGCGGTAACCGAAGGCCCGCAGGAACTGATCGTTGAGCCGCAGAATCCGGGCGGCGGCATCGGCACGGGGCTCACTGACCGCCAGGGCAATCGGCAGACCGTCAATCAGCTTCTGCAGGCGGGCTTCCGAGGCATCCAGCTGCGACTCCAGCTGACGCTGCTCGGTGATGTCGGCAATCTGGGCAATGAAGTGGCGGACCGTGCCGTCATCGTCGCGCACGCAGGAGACCTGCATATCGCCCCAGACCCGGGAGCCATCCGGTCGAAGGTACTGCTTCTCAAGGCGGTAGGAGCTGCGGGTACCCGCCATCAGTGCGGCAGCCAGGGACTCCTCTTCGGGCAGCTCGTCCGCAGTCGCCAGGTCCTGCCAGCGCAGACCGGAGAGGGTTTCCGCAGATAGGCCGACGAAGCGGCAGAAGGCGGCGTTGACGTGCAGGAAGCGGCCGTCCGGCGCATTCAGGCAGCGGCCCACCGCGGAGTTCTCATCCGCCAGCCGCAGGAACCGCTCCGACTCGATCAGCACCTGCTCACGCCGGTGACGTTCGGTCACCTCCCGCTGCACCGAGACCCAGTGGGTGAACCAGCCCTCGGCATCGGCGACGGGCGCAAGGTCGAGCTCCACCCAGAAGGGGGTGCCGTCGCGGCGGTAGTTGAGCAGTTCCTGGCGCACGGGCTGCCAGCGGTGCATCGCAGCAGCGATCATCGCCCGGGCCTCGGGGTCGGTGTCCGGCCCCTGGAAGAGACGGGGGCTGCGCCCGAGCACCTCGGCGGCCCGGTAGCCGGTCTGGCGCAGGGCGGCGGCATTGGCATAGAGGATGATCGGCCCGGGGCGGGCAAAGGGTTCCGCCGTGGTCACCAGCACCGCATCCTCCACCCCATCCAGCACCCGGCTAAGCAGGGCCAGTTGCGGGTCCGCCCCGACCTCTAACTCCTCCCCTGTCAGCAGGCCGACCCCGTAGCCGTCGTCGGTGCGGAACAGACGCAGCCGCCAGTTCTCCTCGCCCAAGGTCACGGTGGCATCCAGCGGGCCGCGGGCGATCGCCTCCCGGTACTCCTCCAGGCAATACGCCAGTTCCGGCCAGACCTGCCCAAGTAGCTGCCCGCTCCAGTCCTGCGACCGGCTCCCCAGCCAAGCACGGGCCTCACGGTTGAGGTGGGCGATGCGACCATCGCCGAGCACCAGCAGCAGGCCATCCCCGGGCAGCAGCAGAAATGACTCCGCTGTCAGAGCCTCCGGGGCGAGGGGCAGCGATCGCCCCCACCCAGTCCCGGTCTGCGATTCCTCCGTCGTGATCACCGTGCGTACGGACTGTCCCGCCAGTCGGCGGGTCATCTCCTCGGCCGTGAGAGGTGGACTGAAGCGGAACCCCTGGAAGTGATGGCAGCCCATCGCGCTCAGCAGCTGCACCTGCGCTTCGGTTTCCACCCCCTCCGCCAGGGGGTGCAGACCCAGTCCCCGGGCCATCAGCACGATGGTACGGACAATGGTCTGGTCGGCGGCATCGCGGGTGAGTGGCGTCACGAAGCTGCGGTCAATCTTCAGTTTCTGCACCGGCAGAATCTGCAGCAGCTGCAGCGAGGAGTAGCCGGTCCCGAAGTCATCGATGGCCAAGCCGACCCCCATCTCCCGCAGAGCCCGCAGGGCTTCGACGGGGTCATGGCCCTGCTGGGGCAACAGACTCGATTCGGTAATCTCCAGTTCCAGCTGACCGGGCCGGATGCCGTAGGTCTCGAGCAGCGCCCGCAGCAGTTCCAGCAGTGGCTTAGCCCCGGCCGCCAGCTGGCGGGGAGAGAGGTTCACCGCCAGGGAGGGCACCGTCAGTCCGGCCCGGTTCCAGCGCTGCAGTTGGGCACAGGCCTGCTCGAGAGCCCAGCGGCCGAGCAGCTGGATCAGATCGCTCTGCTCCGCCAGGGGGATGAATTCTGCCGGCGACACCGGACCCACCAGCGGATCATGCCAGCGCAGCAGCGCCTCCATCCCCACCAGGGTGCCTTCAGCGTCCACCTGGGGCTGGTAAACCAGGAAAATCTCACCGTGGGTCAGGGCCTGCTGCAGCCTCACCTCCTGCTCCAGCCGGTTCCGCACCCGGGTGGTGAAAGCCACGTCATAGACCTCGGTTGCGGTGCGATTGCACTGGCGGGCCATCTGCAGTGCCACTGTCGCCCGCTGCAGCAGGACTTCCGGCTCTTCCCCATGTTCTGGGGCCAGACTGATGCCCCCGGCAACACTGACCTTCACCTCCAGGCCCGAGGGCAGCCGCAGGGGCTCAGCCAGGGCCTGCTGCAGCAGCCCGGCCAGGGTGCGGGCCTCATCCGACCCCACCCCGGCACGGATCACCAGGAACTCCTCCTCACCGGTACGGGCCAGCCAGTCACCCGGCGCCAGCCAGCCGTCCCAGACACCGGTGATGCTGCACAGCAGCTGCTCTCCTGCCTCCCGGCTGATGCTGTCGCAGACCCGGCGGTAGCCGTCAAGGTGCAGGGCCAGCACTGCTGCAGATTCACCGCTGCAGCACAGTTCCCGCAGATGGCTGAGACTGCTCTCCCGGTTCGGCAGCCCCGTGAGCGGATCGCGGTAGGCCAGGGTTGCCAGACGCTGGCGGGCGATCGCCAGCTCGGTGATGTCCTGGACGGTGCCCAGCGATCGCAGGGGTCGACCCTCCCCGTCGTACTCGGTGCGCCCGCGCTCGAGCACCACCTTCTCCCGGCCATCGGGAAAGCGCAGCCGATGTTCCAGCTGGTAGATCTCGCCGGTCTGCACCGATAGCCGGTAAGTCCGATCCACCTTCTGCCGATCCTCGGGATGCACCCGCTCCAGAAAGGCCTCGTAGGACGGGGCTTCGGTGCCGGGGCTGATCTCGAAAATCCGATAGGTCTGGGCGGACCAGATCAGCCGACCAGTCCCCAGGTTCAGTTCCCAGCTGCCCAGCTGTGACAACTCCTCCGCCTGATCCAGCAGTTCGCGCATCTGCATCAGATCGGTCAGATCCTGCACCACTGTGGCGATGTAGCGCCGTTCCCCGTCACCCACCAGGCGGTGGCTCAGCCAGACATGGCGGATGGAGCCATCCCGGGCTCGGTGGCGATTGGTGAATTCCGCCCGTCCCCGCTCGAGGATCTCCCGCAGGCGGTCCCGCAGCCACTCGGGCCGCTCCTCCGCCTGAATGCCCGCCACCCCCAGAGCCCGAAACTCCTCGCGGCTGTAACCCAGACTCTCGTGGGCCGCCCGATTGAACTCCAGCAGCTCAAGGCTGTCGGGGTCGATCAGCAGCAGACCGTCCGTGGCCCGTTCGAACAGGCTGGGCAGCCAGTCAGCCATGGGGTTAGGCCGAGGGGAACTCATCCGCCATCAGGGTTGACATCAGGGCGACGGACAACTACGCCGGAACGCCGCTGTCATACAAGCCCAGATTATGGGCGAGGAATCCCCAGGGTGCATGCCTACCGACAGACAGCCCGGGCAGAACCCAGGTCCGTGGGATACCCGAACCCGAGGTGCCGCCATCCACCGGGGTGGCCCATGCCCGCCGTCTTCGTCGATCCCGGGACAGATAGTCAGAGACTCTGCAGCTCTTCAAGAATCCGTTCAAGCACCCGCACCCCGGGCAGGAGATCCGCCTCCATGCGCTCGCGCAGTTCCGCCGGCACCGTATCGGCATCCACCCACTCGACCAGGAACGGCTCGCCATCCTCGCTGCGGGCTTCCAGGGCCGCGTTCCAGGGGTCTTCCTCGTCGTAGTCGCTGGTGTAGCAGGCCAGCTCCACCCGAAAGGGTTCGCTGTCCTCGTCGAGATCCTCCTCGACGGCGTCCTCCTCTTCGAACTCATCGGGGAAGGTGATGTAGCCTTCGCCGACCCCGGGCCACTGGATGCAGTAGCCGTAGGGCTCACCCTCGGGATCGATGCGTTCTTCGAGCACCTTGAGATCGGCCACGGACAGCCCGGCCTCGAGCGCCGCCTGGGCGATCAGATTCTGGACATGGCGGCTGGCATTGGTCTCGAACTGGTGAATCATCGCAGCAGGCTACCGGCGGGACGCACGCTCACCATAGCCCGCCCGATGGCGTATCAACAGCAGCAGATTGCCCCCTTGGTTGAAAATAGGATCGGGCTGACCCCCTGTCAGACTCAGCCCTACGACCATGCCGGAGATGCCATCAATGCTGGACGCCTATCGCCAGGCCGCTGCCGAACGTGAAGCCCTGGGGATTCCGCCCCTGCCCCTGAGCGCGGAACAGACCGCGGACCTGTGCGAGCTGCTCAAGCAGCCCCCCGCCGGTGAGGAGGCGTTCCTGCTGCACCTGCTGCGCGATCGCGTGCCCCCCGGTGTCGACCAGGCCGCCTACGTCAAAGCCTCCTTCCTGAGCGCGATCGCCAAGGGCGAGGCCAGCAGCCCCCTGGTCAGTGCCCTTGAAGCCGTGGAACTGCTGGGCACCATGGTCGGCGGCTACAACGTCTCGGCCCTGATCGAACTGCTCGGTAGCGCAGACGCCGCGATCGCCCAGGCCGCCACCGATGCCCTCAAGGGGATCGTCCTGGTCTACGACGCCTACAACGACGTCCTCACCCTGGCGGAGACCAACCCCTACGCCAAGCAGGTGATCGACAGCTGGGCTGCCGGGGAATGGTTCACCCGCCGCCCCACCCTGCCCGAGGCGATCACCGTCACCATCTTCAAGGTGCCGGGCGAGAC
>CAYZUY010000056.1:0-12103 GCA_964481495.1 uncultured bacterium | reverse complement strand
GCATGGGGCGTCTCTGGCAGACGCTGATCCTGAGCCGCTGGCAGCCGATGCTGGCCTATCTGCCGGTGGAGACTCTGGTCCGGGAGCAGCAGATGGACTATTACGAGGCGCTGGGCCGGGCTGATCAGGCAGCGGATGCGGCTCCCTTCGTTGAGTTCAGTCTGCAACTACTGCGGACTGCCTTGGCAGAGCAGATCTCCGAACCGGGTTCGGAGATGAGTTCGGAGATGAGTTCGGAGAAGACGGCGGATCGGATTCTGGCGCTGCTGCGCCGCAATGGGCGTCTTCCCTTACGGGAACTGGCCCGACAGCTCTCCCTCAGCCCCCGGGCGGGTGAGAAGCAGATTGCTACGCTGCGGCAGCAGGGACGCCTGCAGCGGGTGGGCTCCCCCCGTTGGGGGCACTGGCAGGTGCTCGACTGAATCGGCTCAGGGATTGGGGCTGAAGGTGCGATCGCACTCGGCCAGCAGGGCATCCAAGTCCGCCAGGGTCTGCTCCACGTCCAGCTGCAGGTCCCCCAGGGGCAGCGACTGCAGATTCACCAGGGCCTGACGCTGCTGGCGCAGCCGCTCCACCTGCTGACGCAGGTCTGCTTCGGCAACAGGGGTGGTCATGGTCTGCTCCGGGTCCGATGGGTCCAATAGGCGATGATAGGGGGAACGCTGTTCAATCGCTGTCACGCTGATGCTGGGACGAATCTCCCTGGGTACGATCGCCTCCCTGGCGGGCGCTGCCCTCACCCTGGTCGGCTTCTACGCCTACTTCGTGCTCGACAATGCCACCCTCAACCTGGCCGGGTTCTTCTACGGCATCCCGGTGCTCCTGGGCGGGCTGGCTCTGTTGTCGGCAGAGCTGAAGCCGGTACCCTACACGAGTCCTACCGACAGCGAAACGGCGCGGCTGCGCCAGACCCAGGCCACCAAGGTGCAGAACCAGGTGCGCAACGACGTCACCCGCTACCGCTACGGTCAGGAAGCCCACCTCGACGTTGCCCTCGAGAAGCTCGGCCTCAGCCCCACCGATGAGGAGCGCCCGGAACTGGTCGCCCTGCGCGAGGAAACCCGCGACGGCGCCTACACCCTGGTGCTGGAGTTCCAGTCCCCCCTGATCGGCTTCGACATCTGGCAGGAGAAGCAGGAGCGCATCGGCCGCTTCTTCGGTCCCGGCATCCGCGCCGAGGTCAGCCAGCCCGCCGACCAGCGCGTCGAAGTTGCCCTGATTGCCCAGCCTGCTGCCTGAGACCATGAGCCACGAATTCATCGAAGCTGAAGCCACCGCCCGGGTGAAGGTCCTCAGCGAGGCCCTCCCCTACATCCAGCAGTTCGCCGGTCGTACCGTCGTCGTCAAGTACGGCGGTGCGGCGATGAAGGACGACCGCCTCAAGGAGGCGGTGATGCGCGACATCGTCTTCCTCGCCTCCGTCGGCATCCGCATCGTCGTGGTCCACGGCGGCGGTCCCGAGATCAATCACTGGCTGGGTCGCCTCAACATCGAACCCCAGTTCAAGGACGGGCTGCGGGTCACCGATGCGCCCACCATGGAAGTGGTGGAGATGGTGCTGGTCGGCCGGGTGAACAAGGAGATCGTCTCCAACATTGCCCGGGCCGGGGGGCGCGCTGTCGGTCTGTGCGGCATCGATGGCGGTCTGGTGATGGCCCGCCCCCACGACCAGGAAGGGATCGGCTTCGTTGGTGAAGTCTGCAGCATCAACGAGGAAGTGATCACGCCGCTGCTGGAGCGGGGTTACATCCCGGTGATCTCCAGCGTGGCGGCGGACAGCAGCGGCCAGTCCTACAACATCAACGCCGACACGGTGGCCGGAGAAATCGCCGCCGCCCTGGAGGCCGAGAAGCTGATTCTGCTCACCGATACCCGTGGCATCCTCGAGGACTACCACGACCCCAGCACGCTGATTCCCCGCCTGGACATCCAGGGGGCGCGGCAGCTGATCGCCAGCGGTGTGGTCGGTGGCGGCATGATTCCCAAGGTGACCTGCTGTGTGCGCAGTCTTGCCCAGGGGGTGAAGGCGGCCCACATCCTCGACGGTCGCATTCCCCATGCCCTGCTGCTGGAGATCTTCACCGATGCCGGTATCGGCACGATGATTGTCGGTTCGGACCCCGTGCCCCGGCCGTGAGCGACCAGCCCCAGGACCTCTACCGGGCCGGGCGGGCCGCCTTCGAGCGGGGCAACTACCGCCAGGCGATCGCCCTGCTGGAGCAGGCCGCCGAAGCGGCTCCCCTGCCGACCGCTCTGGGGGGTGACGTCCGCTACTGGCTGGCCATGGCCCTGCAGGCGGCCAACCGCTGGGACGACGCCAAGGCCGTCTGCGCCAGCCTGTCGCGTCATCCCGATGCCACCCTGTGCCAGCAGGTGGCAGACTTTCTCTACATCCTGGAAGCGCCGGTCCTGCAGAAGGACCCGGACTGGCAGGTGACCATCCCGGACCTGTCGAACCTCTCCGACGATAACCTGGAGGTCTTCCGCCGGGCAGCCGGGCGCAGTCGCCCCCCCGAGGAGGAGGAGAAGCCGGACTGGCGGCTGACGCCTCCGGATGACCTCGACCGGATCAACACCCGCGACAATCAGTTTCTCTGGCTGGCGGCGGGGCTGGCGATCGCTCTGCTGCTGGTCGGGGCGCTGCGGTAACGCCGGGATGGTACAACCGGGTAATTCTGGTTCTGGCGGTGACCATGCGTTCCCTGGCCCTGCGTCTGTGCAGTCTGCTGCTCTGTACCCTGCTGCTGGGGGGCTGCGTGCGCTACGACGTCGGGGTGCGCTTCGACCACCAGACCCGCGGCCGCATCACTGAACATATCCGCCTGGATGAACGACTGCTGGGGCTGAACCGCCCGGCGGCGATCGCCTGGCTTGAGACCCTGGCCCGCAATGCCCGCACCCAGGGCGCCCGGGTCGAGCGGCCCGGTCCCGAGGAACTGATCGTGGATCTGCCTTTCTCCGGTGGGCCGGATCTGGTGCGGCGCTTCGGAGGACTGTTTGAGTCTGCGGATGATGAAGCGGTGATGCCCACGCTCACTCTCACCCAGGCCAATGCCCTGCTGGCCCTGGGCAACCACCTCAGCCTGGACGTGGATCTGCGCCCCCTGGCCCTGAGCGGTCCGGGCGGCGAGCCGCTGGCCTCACCGGGCTCTCTGCTGGGGCTGGAGTTCCAGCTGCAGACGCCCTGGGGTGCTTCGGTCGGTGATGCAGGCCTGCCCGCGCAGCGCCAGGGCAACACCCTCACCTGGACTCTGCAGCCGGGGCAGGTGAACCATCTGGAAGCCGACTTCTGGATTCCCAGCCCCATCGGGTTCGGTGCCCTGGGCATCGGGCTGCTGCTGGTGCTCGGTCTGGGCCTGCAGGCCAGTCTCGACCGGGCCCGCCAAACTGCGGACGGCTAAAAAAAACGGCATCCGAGGGATGCCGGGGGGGAGCTAGTTGCTGCCGGTGAAGGTGACGTCGGCGAACTTGGCCTGGGCTTCGGTGAGGGGCTTGCCCTTGCCTTCTTCCTGCCAGTAGTTGATCACTTCCGTCGCCTTGTTCAGCAGGTCGACGCGCTCGGACTCGGTGATCCAGCTCTTGCCTTCCAGCTCGGTCTTCAGCTGTTCCCAGGCATCGGCGCGGGGCCAGAAGTAGTAGGCGGTCAGAGGACTGGTGCCCTTACCGACGGTCTGGTCCACGGCCAGAGCCACGTTTTCGTCGAGCCAGAGCACCTTGAGAATAAAACGGGACAATCAGGACCTCCCAGCCAAGCCGGCCACGGATCAACAGACAATAGAACAGCTTCTGATCATACCCCGTCCGGTCTGCCCGGCGGGAGTCCCCTGCCGTGCGAGGTCTGCCGTGTCCGCTGCCAATCCCTGGGCGATCGCCATCTTCGACATCGACGGCGTGATCCGTGATGTCGGTCAGTCCTACCGCCGGGCGATCGCCGACACGGTCGAGCATTTCACCGCCGGAGCCTGGCGTCCCACCCTGGCGGACATCGACACCCTCAAGGCTGAGGGCATCTGGAATAACGACTGGAAGGCCTCGGAAGAACTGATCCGCCGCCAGGGGGTCGAGCCGCCTGCCTACGAGGTGGTGGTGGATTTCTTCCAGCGGCGCTACCGGGGCCAGGAACTGGATGACCCCAGCCGCTGGGACGGCTACATCACGGTCGAGCCGCTGCTGGTGGGAGCCGACTACTTTGCGGATCTCTCGGCAGCCGGGGTGGGCTGGGGTTTCTTCAGCGGTGCGACCCCCGGCTCGGCCCGGTTCGTGCTCGAGCAGCGTCTCGGTCTGCTCGACCCGGTGCTGGTGGCGATGGGGGATGCTCCCGACAAGCCGGACCCGACCGGTTTCTTCCAGGCGATCGCCGCCCTGGAGCCGACGGCGGCCCGGTTGCCTGCGGTCTACGCCGGGGACACCGTCGCCGACATCCACACGGCCCTGCGGGCCCGCGAAGCCCAGCCGCAGCGGCCGGTGCTGGCGGTGGGGGTGCTGCCGCCCCACGTCCTCGGTGAAGCCGAGCGGCGTCAGGCCTACGAACAGCGTCTGCACGAGGCCGGGGCCGATCTGGTGGTGGAGGCCCTGCGGGATCTGACCGCCGAGCGGCTGCGCAGCCTGCTCTAACTCAGCCAGCTGACCAGGATGTCGGCACAGCGGGCGATCGCCCCCAGGTGGGCGATCTCGTAGCCGTGGGTGTTCTGGGTCGGGAAGCCGAGGCAGGCCCCCCGGGGAATGTGACCGAACTTCATGGCGATTGAGGCGTCGCTACCGAAGCCGCTGATGATCGCCCGCTGGATCGGGACGGCGGCCCGCTCGGCGGCCTCCGCCAGATCCCGAGTCAGGTCCTCGTCGTAGATGCCGTAGCCGTCCTGGCTGAGCAGCACCGGCTCGGGCCCGTCGCTGATCCCGTATTCCGGGGCCAGGGGGATGATCTCCAGGGCCACCAGGGCATCGAGGCGCTGGCGCTGGCTGAAGTACATCGCCCCCACCGCGCCCACCTCCTCCTTAGCGGAGGCCAGCAGAAAGACGTCGCAGCGGGGCTTCTCCAGTCGTCGGGCCAGCTCGAGCAGAATCGCCAGGGAGGCCTTGTTGTCGAGGGTGTACCCGGCGATGTGGTCGCCCAGGCGGATCGGGGCCTTGCGGTGACGGCCGACCACGGCCCGACTGCCGGGGCGGATGCCTGCCTGCTCCAGGGCCTCGGGCGATCGCCGCGTCTCCACCCAGACGTCCTCCCAGCGCACTGGGGCACTGTCCTGCTGGGCCTTCTGGGGCGACTCATGGCTGATGTGGCGCGAGCCGAAGCTGAGGATGCCGGGCACGACCTCGCGATCGCCGAGCAGATCCACCACCCCCTCGCCGTAGATCCAGGGATAGGTGCCGCCGAGCCGCCGCAACTGCACCCGTCCATCCGCCTCGACCTGCTTCACCAGCATGCCGATCTCGTCCTTGTGGGCGGTGATTGCGACGCTGCCGGGCCCCCGCCCGGGGATGCGCACGATCAGATTCCCGGCACTGTCGAGCAGCGGCTCGCGACCCAGGTGCCGCAGGCGATCGCTCAGTTCCCGGTCGATTTCCGCCTCGGCGCCGCTGGGGGAGTGGCAGTCGATCAGGGCGGCGATGGTTTCGAACCAGGCGTCGTAGTCGGGGCTCATCGATTGGGGGTGGTATTCGGTTGAGTGGGACTGGCCGGTGCCGGTTTCGCCGGAGCAGGGGTGGGCGTGGGAGCAGGGGTCGGCGCCGGTGGCGGCAGGGTAGCGGCCTTGGCGGAGCGGCCATCGCCCTGGTAGCCGAAGTACCAGAGGGCCGTGGCTGCCTCGGCGCGGCTGACCGGACGGTTGGGCTGGAACAGGGTGGTGAACCCGAAGCAGCGGCGCAGAATGCCCTGGTCGCCGTTCTGCCAGTCCGCCAGCAGGGCCCGCTGCAGTCGCGGCGGCAGCTTGTCCACATCCTGCAGGCCCAGGCTCTGCTCGACCTGGGCGGGGTCGGCCTTGGGCAGGGGCTGGCGCAGATCCAGAGGCAGTTTCCAGAGCAGCAGGTCCGCCCGGGTCAGGGGCTGATCCGGCTGGAAGCGGCTGGCATCGACGTTGCCGCTGAGCCGACTGGGAATGATGCCCGCTTCCGCCAGGGCCTGGATCGGGGCGAAGTCCGGATTGGTGGCGGGTACATCGCTGAACAGCGGCGGGCTGTCGGGGGCGGGGCGCCGCAGCTTGCGGCCTGGCTGGTCGGCGAACAACTTATTGTTCGTCTCCACCAGCCAGCGGGCGAACAGGCCCCGCAGCATCGGTTGGTTGGGCTGCTCGAAGGGGGCCGGCACCGTCCCCAGTTTCTGCAGATCCCGGATCGGTTCGCGCAGCTCCTCCGGGGCCTGCTCCAGTGGATCGGCGGCAGGGACGGCCACGTTGGGCCGGGTTTGGCTTGCGGTTGGCGTCGTCGGGGTCGACGGCGTTGCCGGGGTGGGTGTCCCGTTGCCGAAGGACCGCTCCAGGGACTGGCCGATGGGACTGCTGCTGCAGCTGCCCAGCCCGAGGGCAGTGACCAGCAGCAGGGAGAACAGACGGGGCGATCGCTCAGACAAGCAGGGAGGGCGGCGCGACATCGCCCCCATTATCCGGCTCCGGCTGCGGCCTGATGACGGATCAGACGCTGCACCGACGCCAGGGCCGGATTGAGTTCGATGTTCTGCAGCTTCGGATTCTGGCTGTGGGCCTGCTGTTCCTCGTAGACCATCACCGCGTCGTCCCGCAGCAGACCGTTCATCAGCGGTCGGGCCGCATTGGAGAACAGCCGCTTCTGAATCCGCTGCATCCAGCGGGGCATACGGTGAATCGGGAATTTCTCCAGGGAGACCGCATGTACCAGCCAGAGGCGGGTGGTCTGCTCGTCCACCGGCAGGAACAGGCCGGTGAGGCGGAAGTCCGGGCCCAGTTCCGCCCGCCAGTGGGGGTAGGCGTAGTGGACGTCAAGGTTGGTGCGGTAGGGGCGCCGCAGGGCGGGAATCAGCAGTTCCAGCACCGAGAGCAGCGTTTCGATCCGAAAGGCGCACAGGGCCCGGTAGTAGGCGGTGACCCGATCCGGCTCCGGCTCGATCCGCTCCAGATGAGGGTCGTTCCAGGCCTGGTAATGGCGGTGCAGATGCCCGTGGTACATGTCCATCAGATTCTCGATCAGGTACGAGAAGTGGGACGCGCAGTCGCAGCGGGTCCAGCTGACGATGTGATGGGTGCTGTTCCATTCGGGCAGGGCCAGAGGCTGCCGCTGTCCGGCCAGTGCCGGGTCCCCCGGAAACAGCCAGACGAAGCCGTCCTGTTCCCGCACCGGGTAGGCGCGCAGGTGGCAGCCGGAGGGAATCTGCTGGTCTGCGGTCAGGTAGGGCACCCGCAGGCACTGGCCACTGCCTGCGAACTCCCAGCCGTGGTAAGCGCAGACGAGGCGATCGCCGCGAATGCTGCCGTGGCTGAGCTTCACCTGGCGGTGGGGGCAGCGGTCCTCGATCGCCCGCACCTGCCCCAGACTGTCCCGGAACAGGACAATCGGTAGCCGCCAGACCGTCACCGGCAGCGGCTGCCGTCGCAGTTCCCCAGACTGCGCCACCGCATACCAGTGGTTGAGGTTGGGCGGCAGCTGACGAACGGCGTTGGCGGGGGAGAGTGCGGTCATGGCACCGGAGAATTCAGATGTTCAGCAGACCGTCGGGGCGAACCGTCAGGAGCGGGCGCTCCTGCAGACCCTCGTCGGTGAGGATGGCGTTGGCCGCCAGCAGGCCACTGCTGATTGCCCGTTCCATCAGGCCACAGGGGAAGGGCATCTTCACCCAGTCACCAGCAAATAACAGATTTCCCTGACTGCGGGTGGCCGGTCGCTGTTCGTAGCTGTTGGGCGGATAGCCGGAGAAGTTCTTCTGGTTCACCAGCTGGCGGTGCAGGATCGTAGCTCCCTGAAGGGCCGGCACGATTTCGAACAGTTCCTGCTCGAAGGTGGCCAGAATCGCCTCCTGGTTGGGGAACTCCTGCTCCCGATAGCAGTAGGCGTGCAGTTCGACGACGCTGCCGCCGGTTTCGGCTGCCCAGTCGATGTAGTCCTGCTGCAGGCGGTGATACAGGGAGATGCTGTCGGTGAGCCGGTAGCCGGAGAGCGAGGCGAAGAGGCTGTGCTCCCAGTCGAAGTCCTTGTCGAGCCAGAAGCGGGCCACGGCGAAGGGGGCCGCTACCGGCAGCTGTTCCACCTGCTGCACCAGCCGGGTGGGGACGTCGCCCTCGCTCAGGGCGATTAGGTTGCGCACTCCGGGCACATCGGCGGCCATGACCACGTAGTCCACCGGCAGGACCTGATCGTTCTCCGGACCGCGGGCAGCGATACGAAGCTGGTCGTCGCTGGCGGCGGCCACCGGCAGTCGCTCGAGGTCCCGCAGGGCCGGGCCCTGGGTGACCTTGCCCTCCCGGCTGAAGCAGGCGCCGTGGCAGGGACAGCGGTAGCTGCCGTCCTCCTGCTGCAGCACGGTGCAGCCCTGGTGGGTACAAGTGAGGGAGATCGCCTCGCTCGCACCGGTCTCGTGGGCGAAGACGTTGTCGCCGCTGCCGTAGAAGACGATTCCCTCGCTGCGGCTGGCCAGCACCGGATTGCGCTCGACGCTGAAGGCGGCGTTGCGGTTGCCGTTGCCCTCGGCCAGATGCACTGCTTCGATGCGGTCGTCGCGCCAGTCGAGACGCGTCACGTTGGTGCCGGTAAGGATGGTGCCGCCCTGGGCCCGGATGGCGTCGGCCAGGGGATCGACCAGCGATCGCCCCATGTCCTGGCGGCTGGCGTTGAAGGCCAGCCCCTCGGGGTTGCCGAAGAAGTAGAAGTGGAAGAACTGCAGTAGCTCTGCCACGCTCAGCTCCTCCGGCCGGTTCAGGGTGGAGACGGCGAAGGGCAGGAAGTAGAGCTCGTAGAGACCGCGGGGAAACTCACCGGAGGACCAGTCGCTGACGTTGATGCTGTCGTAGCGCTGGTAGGTCTTCTCGAGGTTGAAGGTGGTGATCGCCCGCAGCACGTCCCAGTGGGCGGGCTTGGTCAGGTTGATGCCCCACTTGAGGCTGTTGGGGGAGGAGAAGGTGAGGTCGACGATGTTCCAGGGGAAGGTCGAGTGGCTGGGCCGGAAGTTCTCCGGCTTGTAGCGATTCCCGTCCTTGAACACCACCGAGTAGAAGTTCAGTGCCTGGAAGTTATCCCGGGCCGAGACCTCCTCCGCCAGGGACCAGAGGTTGTAGTACTGGGGGAAGAAGCCATGGAAGCCGTGCTCCATGCGCATCGTGCGATCGCCCACCTGCACGTCCCAGCTGGCGATCTTGCCGCCCAGCTGCGGGGCCCGCTCCACCAGGGTGACGGCGAAGCCGCGGCGGCTCAGTTCGTAGGCGGAGGCGAGACCTGCCAGCCCGCCGCCGATCACGGCGACGCGCCGACCGTTCCGGCTGCGCTCCGGCAGGGTCAGGGTGGGCGGATTGTAGAGGTGAGGCTGGGGCTTGCTGAAGCGGCTGTAGCCAATCAGACCGGTGAAGGCGCCGGTCCCGAGCAGTTGCAGTGTCTGGCGACGGCTGATGGTCGAAAGCGGTTGCTGGCCGGACAAAGGTCCTGCTCCTAGACTGTCAGTCTAGATTCAGGGTCGGGGTCGCGGATGCAAGATCAACTTAATAAACTCTTAAGAGAGACAAATGCCGTCGCCCGACGGATTGTCACCGAACTGTTCCGCCTGCGCCGCAGCCTGGTGTTCTGGGTGATTTTCCCGGTGATCATTCTCAGCATCAACGGCCTGATCATCGCCGAGCAGGCCAGGGGGCAGGGCGTCACCACCGCCCAGGCCTTCCTCCAGTCCACCCCGGTCAGTCTGGTGGGGGTGGCGCTGTTCTTCAGTGGCATGGGCGGCACCGTGGCAGCCCTGGTGTCGGAACGGGAGCACGGTACCCTGCGACGGCTCTATCTGACGCCCCTCAGCGGCCTCAGCTACTTCCTGGGGATTCTCCTGGCCGAATCGACGGTTGCTCTGATTCAGACCGGGGTGCTGCTGGCGGTGGCCTACGGGCTGGGGGTGCGGCTGCAGGGGTCCGGACTTCTGGCCCTGTGGATCATCGTCCTCAGCCAGCTCAGCTACGTCGGCAGTGGCTTTCTGCTGGGCAGCCGTATGGCCCGACGCACCGAGGACGTCATTGCCCTGGTCTCGACCATCGGCATTCCGCTGCTGATTCTCGGCGGTTCGTTCATGCCGTCCTGGCTGTTCCCGGAACAGCTGCTGCGACTGGCCTGGTTCGACCCGGTCTTTCACATGAACGAGGCCCTGCTGGCGGTCTGGACCCAGGGCGAGGGCTGGTCTGCTGTGCGGGCCCACGTGATCTTTCTGCAGATCTACTCCCTGGCGGTCCTGCTGCTCAGCTGGGTCGCCTACCGTCGGATGTATCGCCATGAACGGAGAATCTAGGCACTGCCATGCTCGAAGTCCGCAATCTCGTCAAACGCTACGGCAGCCGCCCGGTTCTCAACGGCCTCAGCTTCAGCATCGGTGCCGGGGATCTCTACACTCTGCTCGGGCCCAACGGGGCCGGCAAAACCACCACCATCAACATCATCACGGGGCTACTGGCGGCCGACCAGGGTACGGTCAGCCTCGATGGCCGCACCCTCACCGGTCGCAAGCGCGCCCAGATCGGCGTCGCGCCCCAGGACAACCTGCTCTACCGCAGCCTCACCTGTGCGGAGAACCTGATGTTCTTCGGGCGGCTCTACGGCTTCAGCGGCCGCAAGCTGCGTGACCGGGTGCAGGCGGGCCTGGAAGCGGTGAATCTAGCGGACCGCGCCGACACCCTGGCCAGTCGCCTCAGCGGCGGCATGCAGCGGCGGCTCAATCTGGCGATCGCCACGGTCCATGCGCCGCGCCTGCTGATCCTCGACGAACCCACCGCCGGTCTCGATGTCGAAGCCCGCTACGACATCTGGGAGTACGTGCGCGGTCTGCAGCGGTTGGGGACCTCGATTCTGCTTACCACCCACCTGCTGGACGAGGCCCAGGCCCTCAGCCAGCGGCTGGGGATTCTCAAGGATGGCCGTCTCGAGGTCGAGGGCAACGTGGCGGACCTGATGTCCACCCTGCCCAGTCGGGACCCCGTGGCGGTGGATACCCCGGATGAGGCGGCGGCGATCGCCCGCGGTCGGGACCTGGGCTTCATCCCCCGGCGCTACGGCGGTCGGCTGCACTTCTGGTTGCCCCGGCGCCTGGAACTGCAGGAGATTGCCCAGGCCTTCGAGGGCATTCCCCTGGAGGCGATTGTTCACCGGCCCCTGCACCTCGAGTACTGCTACCTCGAGGCGACGGGCCACTGCCAGGTCTGATCGCCCGGGGCTGAGCCGGTTCAGGCCGAGGTTTTGCGGCGGCGTGTGGTTGTGGTCTTGCTGCCGGTTCCGGCGGCCTTGCGACGACCACCCTTACCGCTGGCGGCCTTGGCCTCCAGCGCCTCCAGCGCCTGGGCGAGGGTGAGGTCCTCGACGCTGACGCCCTCGGGCAGCGAGGCGTTCACCTTGCCGTGCTTGACGTAGGGACCGTAGGGACCATCGAAGATCGCCACCGGCTCGTTGTCGCTGGGGTGAGCCCCGAGGCTGCGCAGCGGTTCCTTCTTGCTGGTGCGGCCGCGTTTGGGCTGGGCCAGCAGTTCCAGTGCCCGCGCCAGATCGACGGTGAGCACGTCATCCCCGGCCTTGAGGGAGCGGAACTCCTTCTCGCCGCTCAGGGTGTAGACCACGTAGGGGCCGAAACGGCCCAGGCCGGCCTGGATGCGCCCGCCGGTTTCCGGGTGGGTGCCCAGTTCCCGGGGCAGGGCCAGCAGCCCCAGGGCCTCCTCCAGGGTCAGGTCCTCGGGCTTCTTGCCCTTGGGCAATGAGGCCCGCTTCGGCTTCGGATTGTCGTCGCTCACCTGCCCCAGCTGCACGTAGGGGCCGTAGCTGCCGTTGAGCAGGAAGATTGGCTCGCCCAGTTCCGGGTGAACCCCCAGCTGATCGGGCCCCTCCACCTTCTGGCGCAGCAGGGTGGCCACCTGCTCGGCGTCCAGGTCCGAGGGGGTGAGTTCGCGAGGGATGTTGGCCTTGATCGAGC
>CAYZUY010000055.1:0-12308 GCA_964481495.1 uncultured bacterium | reverse complement strand
CGTTGCCTGTAACTGAAGCGATTGAAGCAGGAGTGGAACTGCTGGAGGAGGCTGAGGCCGGAACTCAGGGGCTGTCCACCGAGGAACCGGATGTAGCGACATCAGAGCTTGAGGTGACGGAAGCGATTGAGCCAGCGGAGAAGGCGATCGCTGAGATCCTGGTTGAGGCTGAGTCTGCTGGGGTGATCGCCGCCAACAACCGGGTGGATGGCGAAGCGGGCGAGGTCACCGAGACCTTCCCTCAATCCATTCCCGAAGCTGCGGCCGTGGCGGTGGCAGATGCCGCGACCGAGCCCACCGGGGTGGATGAAGCCCCGAGCCCTGAACTGGAGCCGCCCGGCGAACCTGCTATCGCCGAAGCCGAACCCCCCAGCGGAAGTTCCACAGTTGTGGAAGTTCAGTACATGGCATCCGAGCTCGAGCCCGAGCCACAGGCGATCGCCGAGTCCGCCCCTGCCAGCAATGAACCGATTGTGATCAGCGACCTGAGCGAACTGCTCGAACCCACCCCCGAACTGGCCGCCCAGCTCTACCGCCAACCGATCCCTCCCGAAGAGCAGGCCGCCATCGACCGCGACTGGGAGCAGGAGGAGTTCGTGTAACCGGTGTCGGGTCGACGACCGAACGCCTTGGTGCAGCAGAGTTCTACTCTCGAACCGACATCCCCAGCCAGCCCGAACGTAGTCCATGCCGTACCGCCATTCGGGATTCGGTAGCGGAGTCAGTGTCGGTCGGTTTGGGGGTTCCAAGGGGGCATGTCCCCTTGGTGCCGGGGTGCAGGGGGGCGGCAGTGCCCCCCTGCAGGCTGCTGGTTCGCCAGCCCCCCCTACGCCCACTCATCCCAGCCCGGGTCCACCCGCAGGAGATAATGAACCCCTAGTGCCCCTAGCCCGGACCCTGCATCGTGACCGACGCTTCCCAGTACAAAGACACGATCAACCTGCTCCAGACCGACTTCAACATGCGGGCCAACGCCACGGTCCGGGAGCCGGAGATCCAGCAGTTCTGGGCCGATAACCGCATCTACGAAACCCTCTCCCGCGAGAATCCCGGCGAACCCTTCGTGCTGCACGACGGCCCCCCCTACGCCAATGGGGCCTTGCACATGGGTCACGCCCTCAACAAGACCCTCAAGGACATCATCAACAAGTACCAACTGCTGCAGGGGCGCAAGGTCCGCTACATCCCCGGCTGGGACTGCCACGGCCTGCCGATCGAGCTGAAGGTGCTGCAGGAGCTCTCCTCCAGCGAACGCCGCGACCTCACCCCGATCACCCTGCGCCAGCGGGCCAAGGCCTACGCCCTCACCCAGGTCGCCCAGCAGCGCGACAGCTTCAAGCGCTATGGCGTCTGGGCCGACTGGGACGAGCCCTACCTCACCCTCGACCCCGCCTACGAAGCCGCCCAGATCGACGTCTTCGGCCAGATGGTGCTCAAGGGCTACATCTACCGGGGTCTCAAGCCGGTCCACTGGAGCCCCAGTTCCCGCACCGCCCTGGCCGAAGCTGAACTGGAATATCCCGACGGCCACACCTCCCGCAGCATCTACGTCGCCATGCCGGTGACCGAGCTGACTGAGGCGGCGGCCGAGGTCCTGGGCAGCTACGCCAATCTGGCCGTCGCCATCTGGACCACGACCCCCTGGACGATCCCCGCTAACCTGGCGGTGGCGGTCAATGGTGACCTCACCTACGCCGTGGTGGAAGCGGGCGATCGCCACCTGATCGTCGCCGCCGAACTGGCCGAGGCTCTCTCCGGCACCTTCGGTACCGAACTGACGGTGCTCAAGACCTTCCCCGGGGCGGTGCTCGAGCATGTGCAGTACCGCCATCCCCTCTACGACCGGGTCAGCCCCGTCGTCATCGGTGGGGACTACATCACCACCGAGTCCGGTACCGGTCTGGTGCACACTGCCCCCGGCCACGGCCAGGACGACTTCATCGTCGGTCAGCGCTACGGCCTGGAGGTCTTCTGCCCGGTCGACGGCAAGGGCGACTTCACCGCCGCTGTGGGCGATCGCCTCGCGGGCAAGAACGTCCTCAAGGACGCCAACGAAGCCGTGATCGAGTGGCTGACCGAGGTCGGTGCCCTGCTGCGGGAGGAAACCTACGCCCACCGCTATCCCTACGACTGGCGCACCAAGAAGCCGACGATCTTCCGGGCCACTGAGCAGTGGTTCGCCTCCGTCGAAGGCTTCCGTGACGAGGCCCTGAAGGCGATCGCCGCCGTCGACTGGATCCCTGCCCAGGGCGAGAACCGGATCACCGCCATGGTGAGCGAGCGCAGCGACTGGTGCATCTCCCGCCAGCGCACCTGGGGTGTGCCGATCCCGGTGTTCTACGACGAGGAAACCGGCGAGGCGCTGCTCAACGCCGACACCATCGCCCACGTTCGGGCGATCATCGCCGAGCGCGGCTCCGACGCCTGGTGGGAACTGAGCATTGAGGACCTGCTGCCCGAGCCCTACCGCAGCAACGGCCGCTCCTACCGGCGCGGCACCGACACCATGGACGTCTGGTTCGACTCCGGCTCTTCCTGGGCGGCGGTGGCGGCCCGGCGCGAGGGGCTGGCCTACCCGGCAGACCTCTACCTGGAAGGCTCGGACCAGCACCGCGGCTGGTTCCAGAGCAGTCTGCTCACCAGCGTCGCCTGCAATGGCCACGCCCCCTACAAGCGGGTGCTCACCCACGGCTTCACCCTCGATGAGAAGGGCCGCAAGATGAGCAAATCCCTGGGCAACGTGGTGGATCCCGCGGTGCTGGTGGAGGGCGGCAAGAACGAAAAACAGGAGCCCCCCTACGGCGCCGATGTGCTGCGCCTGTGGGTGAGCTCGGTGGACTACTCCGCCGATGTGCCGCTGGGGCCGGGCATCGTGAAGCAGCTGGCGGATGTGTACCGCAAGGTGCGCAACACGGCCCGCTATCTGCTCGGAAACCTGCACGATTTCGATCCGGCCCGTGATGCGGTGCCCGTCGCCGAGCTGCCGCTGCTGGATCGCTGGATGCTGCAGCGCACGGCCTCTCTGATTGATGAGGTCAGCGCTGATTTCGAGCAGTTCGAGTTCTATCGCTTCTTCCAGGCGCTGCAGAACTTCTGCGTCGTCGATCTGTCGAACTTCTACCTCGACATCGCCAAGGACCGGCTCTACATCAGCGCCCCCGGTAGCTTCCGTCGCCGCAGCTGCCAGACCGTGCTGGCGATCTGCGTCGAGGCCCTGGCCCGGGCGATCGCCCCGGTGCTCTCCCACATGGCCGAGGACATCTGGCAGAACCTGCCCTACGCCAAGCCGACCCTGTCGGTGTTCCAGGCGGGCTGGGTGCAGCTGGAAGACGGCTGGCACCAGCCGCTGCTGGCGACCAAGTGGCAGCAGCTGCGGGAACTGCGTACCGAGGCCAACCGGGTGCTGGAGCAGGCCCGCAAGGATCAGGCCATCGGCTCCTCCCTGGAGGCGAAGCTGCGCCTCTGGGTGAAGGACGAAAACTGGCGCGAGGATCTGGTGAGCCTCAACCCCGCCGACAGCCTCGCCGGAACGGCGGTGGACGAGCTGCGCTACCTGTTCCTGGTCTCCCAGGTGGAACTGCTGGCGGATGCCGCCGCTACCGAGGGGACCCGCTACGGCCTGCAGACCGATGACCTGGCGATCGCCGTGGTCGATGCCGAAGGTCAGAAGTGCGCCCGCTGCTGGAACTACAGCACCCGGGTCGGCGAGGCCGCCGACCACGGAGAAGCCTGCGAACGCTGTGTCGAGGCCCTGGCCGGTCGCTTCTAGACCGCTGTGAATCCCCGCCGGGCTGACTCCGGTGGGGCTGCTGCTGACGAGGATTTGCGTCGATGAGTGAGACCGACACCCCCCTGTTCCCCGACAACGCCAGCCTGGGCGAGGTGCGCGCCTTCGCCCGCAAGATGCTGCCCCGGGAGGGTCCGGGGGTGGTGCTCTGCCGGGGACATGAGCTCTTCTACATGAATGCTGCGGCGATCGCCCGCTGCCCCGACATCAGCCTGCAGCAGGCCCTGACGGACGCCCTGGTCGACTTCGATCCCGACAGCGGTGAGACCCTGATCTGCCCCTTCGACGGCCAGCACTTCGAAATCCGTCGCCTGCCCCCCGGTCCGGCCGAGAACTGCGCTGTCAGCCTGGAATTCATCACCAGTGAAGATGATCTGCTGGGCCTGTAGTGCTTGGCTGCTAAATCCCTATAAGTTTCTGTGCGAGTTTTCTGTCTTCGATATCTGCTTTCGGATCGATGATGCTTGAGATACTGACTTCGCTGCTGTAGAAAGTGTTTGAGAGCAGGGTTTTTGTTACCGCAGGGATGTCTAGAGTGGTTCTCGCTGACGAGACAATCCTGATATTTCCTGCCTAGACTGGCGCATAGTCTGATGAATAGAGCGTCGTCAGTCAGGGGGTTCGGAATTGTTATGGCGCGTTCCGGTGCTGCATCAACGGCCGAGTGGTTTCAGCGGGCTACGCTGACCGGCGATCGCCAGGCGATCGCCCTGATTTCCATTCCCACCGATCTCGGTCCTGCGGCTGGGCCACTACCGGAGACCGGTCAGGACATCTATGTGCGTCAGCTGGCCGATGCCCTGGTGGGGCTGGGCTGGCAGGTCGATGTCTTCACCCTGCGTCAGCACCCGGCCCAGCAGACTCTGCGGGAGCCAACCCCCCACCAGCGCTGGATCTGTCTGGGGGATCTGCCCCAGGGAGAGGACGGCCGGGCTGACCGGGTGTTCGAGGTGCTGCCCGCCTTCCTGGCCGAATTTGAGAAATTCCAGACCAAGCAGGGCTCCCAGTACCCGCTGATTCACACTAACGGCTGGCTGGCGGCCTGGGTGGGGCTGCAGTTGAAGCAGCGGCGCAGTCTGCAGGTGGTACACACGCCCCACACCCAGGGGACTGAGAGCGGTGAGGGCGCAGCGATTGCTCAGCGCCTGCACATCGAGCGGGAGATCCTGCGGGTTGCCGATCAGGTGGTGGCCACCAGCCCGCGGGAGGCGGATCAACTGCAGCGGCTGGAGCCGAGTGCCCGGATTGAGGTGGTTCCCTGTGGCACCGACACCGTCAACTTCCGGCCGCTGGTGCGATCCGAGGCCCGGCAACTGCTGGGGCTGGCGGAGACGGCGCCGGTGCTGGTCTACGTCGGTCGTATCGAGCGCAGTAAGCGGATCGACACCCTGGTGCGGGCCTTCCATGCCTGGTTGACGGCCCACCCGGACCCCTCGGCCCGACTGATGCTGGTGGGTAGCCGCGATGTGGATCGGGAGGCGGTGATCGAGACAGCGCGGATCGAGGCGCTGGTGGCCGAACTGGGTCTGACGGCCCGGGTCCGCTGGACCGGCTACGTCGAGCCCACCTGGCTGCCGCTCTACTACAGTGCCGCCGATGTCTGCGTGATTCCCAGTGAGGACGAGCGCTTCGGCCTGCCGGCCCTAGAGGCGATCGCCTGCGGCACGCCGGTGGTTGCCTCTGATGTCGGTGGTCTGCGCTTCACGGTGGTGCCCCAGCACACCGGCCTGCTGGTACCCCCGGGGGATGTGGATGGGTTCGCCCGGGCGATCGCCGAGGTGCTGCGCCACGACCTCTGGACTGAGCGCCTGCGCCGCCAGGGCGGTAGCGCCCTGGATGCCCAGTTCACCTGGCCGGGGGTAGCGGCACAGCTGAGCGATCGCTACCGCCGCTGTCTGGTCAACGCCCTGCTGGGCGAACAGGTGGCCTGAGGCCTCAGCAGGGCGGCACCGCCGCCAGGGCTTTGTGCACCACCTCGATCCCGGCACCGGGGCGGCAGCCTTCGATGGTCAGGATCTGCTTCCAGGCACGACTGCCTGCACAGCCGTGGAAGAGCAGCAGCATGTGGCGGGTGACATTGTGCAGCCGTCCGCCCTGGGCAATCCAGGCCTCGATGTAGGGCAGCATCCGCTCCACCACCTGATGGCGGCTGGGGGCGGGGGCGGCATCGCCGTAGAAGCGGCGGTCCACCTCGGCGAACAGGTAGGGCTGGTCGTAGACGGCGCGGCCGATCATCACGCCATCGACGTGCTGCAGATGGGTGGCGGCCTGCTCCAGATCGGTGATGCCGCCGTTGATCTCGATGATCAGCTCGGGGAAGTCCTGCTTGAGCCGGTAGACCGTGTCGTAGAGCAGCGGTGGGATGGTGCGGTTCTGCTTCGGGTCGAGCCCCTGCAGCCAGGCCTTACGGGCGTGGACGCTGAAGCGATCGCAGCCGACCTCCGCTACGGTGCGCACGAAGCGGGTCAGCAGATCGTAGCTGTCCAGCTCGTCAATGCCGATGCGGTGCTTGACCGTCACCGGCCGATCCGTGACCGCCCGCATCGCCGCGACGCAGCGGGCTACCAGGGCCGGGTCCGCCATCAGGCAGGCACCGAAGTTGCCCTTCTGTACCCGGTCGCTGGGGCAGCCGACGTTGAGGTTGATCTCGTCGTAGCCCCAGTCCGTGGCGATGCGGCTGCACTCCGCCAGCTGGGCCGGGTCATCGCCGCCCAACTGCAGGGCGATCGGATGCTCCTGGGGGTCGTAGCCCAGCAGCTTGGGGCGAACGCCGTGAATCACTGCCTGGGCCACCACCATCTCGGTGTAGAGCAGGGCATGATGGCTGATCTGGCGCAGCAGGTAGCGGAAGTGCCGGTCCGTGCGGTCCATCATCGGGGCGAGGCTGATCGGGTGGTGGCCGCAGCGGCTTCGGGTGGCTGGGTTGGCGGTGGCGATGCTCATCCCTCGATCCTGCCAGTTCCCGGGTCCTGCCGTGGCTACAGTGGGAGGCGTCGCGTCCCCGAGTGCCCATGCAGGCCACCTACTTCGCCGCCAACGGCTGGCTGCTCGACCTCGCCGGTCTGAAGATTCTGGTCGACCCCTGGCTCACCGGCTCCCTCTGCTTCGGGGGCCAGCGCTGGTTCTTCGAGGGGCGGCTGCAGCGGGACTGGCCGGTGCCCGACGCGGATCTGCTGCTGCTCTCCCAGGGACTGGAGGACCACGCTCACCCCGAAACCCTGGCGCTGCTGCCGAAGGACCTGCCGGTGGTGGCCTCGCCAACGGCGGCGAAACGGGTGCGGCAGATGGGATTCTCCCAGGTGACGGCGATCGCTCCTGGCCAGACCACCACGGTGGGTTCCCTGGAGATCCGCGCCACCAAGGGGGCACCGGTACCCCAGGTGGAGAACGGCTACCGGCTGACGGATCACGCCAGCGGCTTCAGCTGCTATTACGAGCCCCACGGCTACGTCGATCCGACGGTGAAGGATCTGGGTGCGGTGGATGTGGCGATCACGCCGATTCAGGATATGGCCCTGCCGCTGGTGGGTCCGATCGTTCAGGGACGGCGCACGGCTCCCGGGCTACTGCGGGACCTGCAGCCCCGCTACCTGCTGCCCACGGCCACCGGCGGCGATGTGATCTACAGCGGCATCCTCGACCGGCTGCTGACGGTGAGTGGCTCGGCTGAGGAGCTGCGGGCGATCGCCCCAGCGACGCAGATTCTCGCACCGGTGGCCGGTCGACCCCTGGAGCTGGTCTAGGGCGGGTAGCGGCAGGCCCCTCCGGTACACTCATGGGGTCGTCCGCCGCGCTCTCCACCGATGCACGCCCTGCCGCCGATCACCACTGCCCCGGGTCCGATCCGTTTTGGTACCGATGGCTGGCGGGGGGTGATCGCCGCCGACTTCACCTTCGAGCGTCTCTATCGGGCTGCCGGAGCCGCCGCCAAGGCCCTGCAGTCCGCCTACGGCAGTAACGGCAGCCGGGAGATTGTCGTCGGCTACGACCGCCGCTTCCTCTCACCCGATTTCGCCCGCACGGTCGCTGCGGCAGTGGCGGCGGTGGGCCTGGAGCCCGTGCTGGCAGAAACCTGGGCCCCGACCCCGGCCTTCAGCTGGGCTGCCTTCAGCCGCAAATCCCTGGGGGCGCTGGTGGTCACTGCCAGCCATAACCCGGGCAGCTACTCCGGTCTCAAGCTCAAGAGCACCCACGGCGGTTCGGTGCCGCCGGAGGTGACGGCCGAGGTGGAAGCCCTGCTCAACGGCGGCTTCGAGACCCCGGCGGCCACGGTCACCGAGTTTGCCCAGTTCGATCCCTGGCCCGACTACTGCCGCGAACTGCAGAGCAAGGTGGATCTGACCGCCATCCGCAGCGCGATCGCCGACGGGCGTCTCGGGGTCTGGTGTGACCCCATGCACGGGGCGGCGGCCGGGGGTCTGGCGCGGGTGCTTGAGGCTCCGGTCAGCGAACTGCGTAGCCACGGCGACCCGCTGTTCGGCGGGCGATCGCCGGAGCCGCTGGAGGCCAATGTGCCGGAACTCTGCGCGGCGGTGCGCGAGGGCGCCAACCCCCTTAAGGTCGGGATCATTTTCGATGGCGATGGCGATCGCATCGCTGCCGTCGATGCTGATGGCAGTTTCTTCAGCTCCCAGATTCTGATCCCGGTGCTGATCGAGCACCTGGGCGAGCGGCGCGGTTATCCCGGGGAACTGGTGAAGACCGTCAGCGGCTCGGATCTGATGCCCAAGGTGGCGCAGCTGTTTGGGCGGGCGGTGTTCGAGACGCCGGTGGGCTACAAGTACATCGCCGACCGCATGCTGGCGGCGACGGTACTGCTCGGGGGCGAGGAGTCCGGCGGCATCGGCTACGGCCACCACATCCCCGAGCGGGATGCCCTGCTGGCGGCTCTCTACCTGCTCGAGGCGATCGCCCTCTCCGGTCAGACCCTGGGCCGCCTCTACGCCAGCCTGCAGGATCGCTGCAACTTCCGATCCCACTACGACCGCATCGACCTGGCACTGGCGGACATGGCGGCCCGGGCCCGGGTGCAGCAGGCGCTGGAGACTGCGCCCCCCACGGCGATCGCCGGTCAGGCCGTCACCGACTGCAATCGGGCCGATGGCTTCAAGTTCCGTCTCGCCGATGGTCGCTGGCTGATGGTCCGCTTCAGCGGCACCGAGCCACTGCTGCGCCTCTACTGCGAAGCTGCCGATGCCACCCGCGTGGCTGAAACCCTCGACTGGGCCCGCACCTGGGCCGCCGCTCTCTAAACCCAAGGTTGCTCTGCCCATGTCTGCTCTGTTCTCCAATCCTGCTCTGCTGCTGCGTCTGGTCGGGGCGCTGGCGGTGGCTGTCGGGCTGATTCACGACGTCGATGCCCTGGTGCAGACCGACTGGAGCCAGTCCCAGTCCCGACTGGCCCTGATGACGGTGCTGATCGAGCGGGGGCTGATCCCGCTGATCGGTCTGGCTCTGTTCAGCCTCGGCCAGGGGCTTGCCCGCAGCGAAGCCCCGGCCCTGCAGCGCTGGGGTCTACAGGGGCTGGCGGCGCTGCTCGGGGCGCTCTATCTGGTGATTCTGCCGGTGCAGTTCACCGAGAATCTGGCCCTGGAGAAGCAGACCCAGCAGGAGATCCGCACCAAGCTGTCGCAGCTGGATGCCCAACTGGCAGCCCCTAATGCCGGTCCGATGGCTGATCCGGCCATGCTCAAGCC
Source organism: uncultured bacterium (assembly GCA_964481495.1). Lineage (GTDB taxonomy): Bacteria > Cyanobacteriota > Cyanobacteriia > Synechococcales > Synechococcaceae > CAWUMD01. The sequence continues at coordinate 2,825 of CAYZUY010000055.1, read as the reverse complement.
GCTGCGGGCAGAACTGGAGAAGCAGCAGCAGCAGGTGGGAGGCCAATTGGCCCGGCTGCGCTGGAAGCTGGGCCTTAATGCCCTGCTGCTGGGCTTCGGCTATCTCTGGCTGGCGGCCCAGTCCGGTCGCGATCGCCGCGCCACCGCCGACTGAGTTCGAGCTCCCCGGCCGGAGAGCAAAACAGGGCAGGATAGTTCCATCCCCTCACCGGCCCCCTGACTGTGATTGACCGGATCAAGGCGATCGCCGCCCACCTGGAACCCCGCCTGATCGATATCCGGCGTCACCTGCACGCCCACCCGGAACTGAGCGGCCACGAACGGCAGACGGCGGCCTACGTGGCCGGGGTACTCTCCTCCTGCGGGCTGCAGGTGCAGGAATGCGTCGGTCGCACCGGGGTGGTGGCGGAACTGCCGGGGGATGGCCGCGATCGCCGCCGCATCGCCCTGCGCACCGACATGGACGCTCTGCCGATCGAGGAGCGCACGGGCCTCGACTACGCCTCCCGGGTGCCGGGGGTGATGCACGCCTGCGGCCACGATCTGCACACCACCCTGGGACTGGGGGCGGCGATGGTGCTCTCGGAACTGGGGGAGCCCCTGCCCGGTGACATCCGCTTTCTGTTCCAGCCTGCTGAAGAGATCGCCCAGGGGGCCCGCTGGATGGTGGCCGACGGGGTGATGCGCTCCGTGGATGCGATCTTCGGCGTCCACGTCTTTCCCTCCATTGCCGCCGGGAAGGTGGGCGTGCGCTACGGCGCCCTCACCGCCGCCGCCGATGACCTCGAAATCGTTATCCAGGGCGAGTCGGGCCACGGGGCCCGCCCCCACGAGGCTAAGGACGCCATCTGGATTGCCGCCCAGGTGATCACGATGCTGCAGCAGGCGATCAGCCGCACCCAGAATCCGCTGCGACCGATTGTGCTCACGGTCGGCACAATCCAGGGCGGCCGGGCTCCCAACGTGATTGCTGATCAGGTGAAGATGACCGGCACCGTGCGATCGCTGCACCCCGAAACCTACGCCCAGCTTCCCGCCTGGATCGAATCCATCGTCGCCAGCTGCTGCGCCACCTACGGGGCCCGCTACCAGTTCGAGTACCGCCGAGGCGTCCCCTCGGTCCAGAATGACCCGGCCCTGACCCAGCTGGTGGAAACCGCCGCTCGGGATGCCTGGGGCACCGCTGCCGTGGAAACGCTTCTGGAGCCCTCCCTCGGGGCCGAGGACTTCTCCGTCTACCTCGACCATGCTCCCGGCACGATGTTCCGCCTCGGCGTCGGCTATCCCGACCGGGACAACCCGCCCCTGCACCATCCCGGCTTCGCCATCGACGAACGCTCCCTGCAGATCGGTGTCGTCACCCTGGCCGCCAGCCTCTGCCGCTACTGGGACACCCCCACCGACTGAGGCATTTCACCCCCAGGGTTTAAAGCTCTAAGGTTTCAGACCTCACAAGGCTGTCACCGAACCCGATATCCCCAGCCGGACGGAACGGAGTCAAGGCCCCATCGCCATTCAGGATCAGGCAACGAAGTCCATGTCGTGACGTTTGGGGGTGTTGGGGGCGTCAGCCCCTGACTGGTTGGGTTGTAGGGAGGTGCCACCACCTCCCTACACCGGCCTGGCTCGCCGAGCTGATCAGAGTCGATTCAGGCGATCGCCCAGAATCTCCACCTGCTTCTGTGCTTCCGCCAGATTCGCCTGCACCTCGGCGATCACCTCCGGCGGCGCCTTGGCCACAAACCCCTGGTTGTTCAGGCGCCCCGACAGACTGGCCACCTCCTTCTCCAGCTTCTGCAGATTTTTGGCCAGCTTCGCCTTCAGCGCCTCGATGTCCACCATCCCGGCCAGGGGCAGCAGCACCTGTACCGTTCCAGCCACACCGGCCAGACACTGCTCCTCGCCCGCCAGTGTCGCCACGATGTCGATGTCATCTGCCTTGCAGAGATCCCGGATGTAGGTGATGCCCTGGTGCAGGGTCGCCCGTTCCGCCTCGCTCTCGCTCTGGAGAACCGTGCGCACCCGGGCACCGGGCTTGATCCCGGCTTCCGCCCGCAGGTTGCGCAGGGTGCGGATCGTCTCGATCAGCAGCCCGAACTCCTGCTCGAGATCCTCGGCGATCGCCTCCTCATCCACCACCGGGTAGGACTGCAGCGACAGATAGGTGCCCTCCTCCGCCTGGGTGAGGGTCTGCCAGATCTCCTCGGTCAGGTGGGGCATGAACGGATGCAGCAGCCGCAGCAGCCCATCCAGCACCTGAGCCAGGGTCTGCTGGGCCACACGACGGGAGTCCGCATCCTCTCCGTAGAGCCGCGACTTGGCCAGCTCAATTGTCCAGTCGCAGAAATCCCCCCAGATGAACTCGTAGACCAGTTTGGCCGCCGCCCCGAGGTCGTAGTTCTCGGTCAGGGCCGCCACCGTGCGCACGGTGCTGTGGAAGCGCGACAGAATCCAGCGGTCCGCCAGCTCCAGGCTGGCCGGATCGGGACTGCCCAGCTGTGCCGGGGTCTGCCCGTCGAGATTCATGATCACGAAGCGGCTGGCGTTCCAGACCTTGTTGGCGAAGTTGCGGCTGGCCTCCACCGACGACGACTCATCGCTCTTGCGGTTGTAGTCGAGGCGGATGTCCTGGCCGGCCCCGGCCACCTCACGGATCAGGGTGTAGCGCAGAGCGTCGGTGCCGTACTTGCCGATCAGCAGCAGCGGGTCGATGCCATTGCCCGCCGACTTGGACATCTTCTTGTTGTTCTCATCCCGCACCAGCCCGTGGATGTAGACATCCTTGAACGGCATCTGACCCGTGAACTGCCCAGCCATCATCGTCA
>CAYZUY010000054.1:12297-12560 GCA_964481495.1 uncultured bacterium | reverse complement strand
TCCGGAGGCCAGCGGTCGGGTCTATGCGGCCTACGGCTGCGTCTACGTCGCCACAGCCCTGGTCTGGATCACGGCGGTGGATGGGGTGCGCCTGAGCGCAAACGATTGGATCGGCGGGGCGATCGCCCTGGCCGGGATGACGATCATCGTGGCGGGCTGGCGCTGAGGTGGGTCGCCACCGGTCGATCATGGGGTCTGCCCGAGCAGGGCCAGCAGCTCCGCCTCACTCAGCAGGGCCAGTCCCAGACTCTCGGCCTTCTCCA
>CAYZUY010000054.1:1716-12287 GCA_964481495.1 uncultured bacterium | reverse complement strand
GCCTGCGGCTTCGATCATCGCCTTGGCCTGGGTGCGGCTGAGGCTGGGCAGGGTGCCGGTCAGCACCAGGGTCTTCCCGGTCAGGGGCTGGGGGCCGTCGGGGACGGCTTTGGCTTCGCCCTCGAAGCGCAGTCCCAGGGTCTGCAGGTCCGCCAGCAGTTGACGGTTCTCGGCCAGGGCCAGCCAGCTGCGGATCGAGGCGGCAATCTCGCCGCCGATGCCGTAGACCGCGGCAATCGCCTCCTCCGTAGCCTGCTCCAGGGCGGCCAGACTCGGGAATGCATCCGCCAGGGTCGCGGCGTTCACCGAGCCGATCAGCCGGATGCCGAGGCTGAACAGTACCCGGTCCCAGGGTCGGGCTTTCGAGGCGGCGATCGCCGCCACCAGCTTCTCGGCGGACTTCTCGCCCATACGCTCCAGACTGGCCAGCAGCGCCGGGTCGAGGCGGTAGAGGTCGGCGACGGAGCGAACCAGCCCCTTATCCACCAGTTGCTCCACCAGCTTGCGGCCCAGACCATCGATATCCATGGCGTCGCGACCGGCCCAGTGGACCAGGGCCCCCCGCAGCACTGCCGGGCAGGAGCTGTTGACACAGCGGGTGACGACTTCATCCTCGGGCCGTACCAGGGCCGAGCCGCACTCCGGGCAGTGGCTGGGCATGGCGATCGCCCCCGCTGCGGCGGGGCGAAGTTCCGGCAGCACCCGCACCACCTCAGGAATGATTTCCCCGGCCTTGCGAACCACGATCGTGTCGCCTAGGTGCAGGTCCAGCTCGCGGATGCGGTCCTCGTTGTGCAGCGTGGCGCGGGATACGGTGGTGCCCGCCAGGGGCACGGGCTTGAACTCCGCCACCGGGGTAATCGCCCCGGTGCGGCCCACCTGGAACACCACCCGCTGCAGACGACTGGGAGCTTCCTCAGCCGGGTACTTGAGGGCCACTGCCCAGCGGGGAAACTTCTGGGTGAAGCCGAGCCGGTCCTGCAGTTCCAGGCTGTCGAGCTTCACCACCACGCCGTCAGTCATGTAGGGCAGCTGGTGACGTCCCTGGTCCCATTCGTTGAAGTAGTCCTCCACCGCCGCCAGCCCCTGGCAGCAGCGCCGGTTGGGATTGACCCGGAAGCCCAGTTGCGCCAGCCGCTCCAGGGACTCCCACTGGCTTTGGGGGGCATTGAGGGAATCACCGAAGCCCTCGGGAGCGTGCAGGGTGTAGGCGAAGAAGTCGAGCCGTCGCTCGGCGACAATGCGCGAATCCAGCTGGCGCAGGGTGCCAGCGGCGGCGTTGCGGGGGTTGGCGAACAGTGCTTCGCCGCGCTCTTCCCGCTCGCGGTTGATCCGCTCGAATTCGCCGATAGGCAGGAAGGCCTCGCCGCGGATCTCCAGTCGGGCGGGCGGATGCTCCAGATTCAGCCGCAGCGGAATACTACGGATGGTGCGTAGGTTGGCGGTGATGTCCTCACCCCGCTGGCCATCGCCCCGGGTGACACCACGCACGAACAGACCCTGTTCGTAGGTGAGGGCGATCGCCGAGCCGTCGATCTTCAGTTCGCAGACATAACCGGTGTTGATCGGCTGATCCGGCTCCAGGCGTCGCCAGCGCTGGTCCCAGGTCTCCAGCTCCCCGGTGTTGAAGGCATTCTCCAGGCTGTAGAGGGGGATGGCGTGCTCGACGGTGACGAACTGCTCCGCTGGAGCGCCGCCCACCCGCTGGGTGGGACTGTCCGGTCGCCGCCACTGGGGGTGCTGCTGCTCCAGTTCCTCCAGTTCCCGGTAGAGCCGGTCGTAGACCTCATCCGCCATCAGCGGCTGGTCGAGGACGTAGTAGGCGTGGGCGGCCCGCACCAGCAGGTCGCAGAGGTCCCGGTAGTGCTGTTCGGTGGCGAGGGAGCGGGTGGTCATCGGAGCATTCGCGGTTCACCCCCGTCATCATCCCGCAGCCCGGGCGAGGGAGACAGCTACAGCAGGTAGAGCAGCACGAACAGAACAACCCAGACGATGTCGACGAAGTGCCAGTAATACTCGGCGGCCTCGATGCCGAAGTGGGAGCGGCTGCTGTAGTGGCCGGGGCGGCGCGATCGCCAGAGCACCGCCAGAATCGCCAGCAGACCTACCAGCACGTGCAGCCCGTGAAAACCGGTAAGGACGTAGAAGGTGCTGGCGAACAGGTTGTCCTTGAGCCCGAAGCTGAGCTGGCTGTACTCGTAGAGCTGGCCGACCAGGAAGACTGCACCCATCAGGGCCGTCACCCCAAAGGCCTTCTGAACCCCGGCCACGTCATCGGCCCGGATGGCCTTCTGGGCCCGGTTGATCACCAGACTGCTGCTGAGCAGGATGCCGGTGTTGACGCCGGGCAGCAGCAGTTCCAGTTCCGGCATCTGCTCCGGCGGCAGGGAGTTGACCGCCCGGAAGGTCAGGTAGGCGGCGAACAGACCGAAGAAGATCATCCCCTCGGCCACCAGAAACAGCACCAGCCCGAAGAGACGGTGGTCCGGGTGGTCGGCGTGGCTGCTGGCGTGGGAGGCAGGACTGTCCAGGGTGGTGCTCATCGCAGGCGAAGCTGGGCAACAGGAGCAGCGTAGCGATCCCCCGGGGAACTGCGGAAAATCTTCCGATTCTCTTGGGAAGACGACCCTAGCGAGTAGTCGGATGGGGGCGCAGCGCCCGTCGCTTGGCCCACTGAGCCGCCAGCCGGGGCAGGAAGATCTGGCCCAGACAGAGACCGAGAATCAGCAGCCAGGGCAGCGAAGCGAGATGCGAGAGACTGGGCAGCAGTCCCAGTACCTCACCCAGGCCCAGGGCCAGCAGCAGTTGTCCGCTGAGGGAATCCGTCATGGGGGTACTCCTGAGGATGTTCGGAGAATGGAGCCCGGCGGGTCCGGCTGTGGGGTCGCCCCTGCTTCCATACATCCTGCATAGGACCAGTGCCGGGGCGGTGTTGTATGCAGAATTACCGAATCACTCCGGAATCGCCATTTCCGCAGGCTTTGTGAAACCCGAGGCCGGTCTGCCGATTGCTGGTCAGACTGGGGGCACGTCCGTTCCGGATGAGTTCTCTGCCGTAACCTTCGGTCCTCCGGAGGTTTTTTCTTGGGCGTGCCGAGCGCACAATCGGAAGCACCCCTGCCCGGCTGGCCATGGAACCGACCGTCAATCACCACCGGCTGCTCTGTCGCCAGCTGCGACGGGCCCGCCTGCAGCGGCACTGGTCGGTTGCCCAGCTGGCGACCGGCACCGGTCTGTCTCCCGACCGGCTGCGTCAGATCGAGGCGGGGATTGTGCCGCCCCTGGAGGAGGATCTGCAGACCCTGGCGATCGCCCTCGACCTGGATGCCGCTGAACTGCTGTCGCTGCTGTCCCTGGCGCGGCGCGATTACCTGCGCGGGCGGACCCTGGTGCCGGAGCTGCTGAGGGCCCGCCTGGATCGTCGCCTCAGTGCCGCTGCACTGGAGGCTCGCATCGGGCTGGAGCGGGGGCTGTATCTGGAAATCGAACTGGGGGAACGACTGCCGACGCCCCTGGAGGCCGAAGCGATCGCCCGGGTCTTCGGCGAGAATGCAGACTACTGGCTGCGCTGCTGTCGGCGTCAGCGGCTCTGAATCGGCAGCACGCGTCTTACATTCTGCTAAAACCCGCTTGGCACCCCCGCCATCCGACCCCAGACTGAAAGGCAGCCAGCCTGCGGACGCGATCAGCGTACCTGCGGGAGGCGCCGTAGGAGGAGACCGCCGCTGTGTCGCTTGCCGCACCGTTCATCAAACGACCGGTTCTGACGACGGTCTGCACCCTGATCATTCTGCTGCTGGGCAGTATCTGCATTCCGCTGCTGCCCCTGGAGTATCTGCCCAACATCTCGCCGATTCAGGTGCTGGTCACCTCCTCCTACCCGGGCGCGGATGCTCTGACGGTGGAGCAGGCTGTCACCACCCCGATCGAACGGCAGATCAACGGGGTGCCCGGCATGCAGTACATGACCTCCAACAGCTTCGCCGGTACCAGCGCGATCACGGTCTTCTTCGGGCCTGATACCGACAAGGACATCAACCAGGTCAACGTCCAGAACCGAGTGGCGATCGCATCCCCCCAGCTGCCCACATCGGTGCAGAAGCAGGGCGTGGTCACCCAGGTCGCCTCCTCCAGCATCCTGCTGGTCTACGGTTTCTACTCCCCCGACGGCAGCTACGACAGCACCTTCCTGAGCAACTACGTCGACCTCAACATCTACGACGAACTGCTGCGCACCCCCGGCGTCGGCCAGATCAGCTACTTCGGCCAGCGCCAGTACGCCATGCGGCTCTGGCTCGACCCTGAAGCCCTGGCTGCCCGCAACCTCAGCGTCAGCGACGTGGCGACCGCCCTTGAGCGCCAGAGCATCCTCATCCCGGCCGGGGCCATCGGTCAGGAACCGGCACCGCCGGGCCAGAAGGACCAGATCCCAATCCGGGTGATCAGTCAGTTCGAGACACCGGAGCAGTTCGCCGAGCTGGTGCTGCGCAGCGGCGAGAACGGCGATCTCGTCAAGCTGCGCGACGTGGGTCGGGCAGAGCTGGGAGCCCAGAGCTACGCCCAGACCGCCCGGGTGAACGGCAAAGCCGGGGTGGGGATCGGGATCTACCAGCTGCCGGGCAGCAACGCCCTGGACGTGGCCGAGCGGATCGAGGAGAAGATGGCCGAACTGAAGCAGCGCTTCCCGGCCGGGATGGAGGCGGTGCTGGTCTACGACACCACCGCCTTCGTTCAGGCCTCCCTGGATGAGGTGTTCAAGACCCTGTTCGAGGCGATCGCCCTGGTGATCCTGGTGATCTTCCTCTTCCTCCAGGACTGGCGGACGACGATCATCCCCGTGATTGCCATCCCTGTGTCGCTGATCGGTTCTCTGGTCTTTGCTCTCGGCCTCGGCTTCTCCCTCAACAACCTCACCCTGTTCGGACTGATTCTGGCCACCGGTCTGGTGGTGGACGACGCCATCGTCGTCGTTGAGGCGGTGACGACGAAGCTGGAGGAGGGCAAGAAGCCGCTGCAGGCCAGCCTGGAGGCGATGGAGGAACTGTCCGGGGCGATCATCGCCACCTCGCTGGTGCTGCTGGCGGTGTTCGTGCCGGTGGCCTTTTTCCCCGGCTCCACCGGCCGGATGTACCAGCAGTTCGCCCTGATCATCGCCTTCTCGATCGTCGTCTCCACCTTCAACGCCCTCAGTTTCAGTCCCACCATGGCGGCGCTGATCATGCGCCGCAGCGAACTGGGTACAGGTCCGCTGGGCCGCTTCTTCGCTGCCTTCAACCGTGGCTTCGGCTGGCTGCTCAAGCGCTACGGCACCCTGGTGGAGCGGGTGATCCGGGCCCGGCGCTGGGTGCTGGTGCTCTTCGGGCTGGGGCTGGCGGGAACAGTGCTCTGCTTCCAACTGGTGCCCACCGGTTTCGTGCCCGATGAGGATCAGGGCGCCATCCTCGGCATCGCCCAGACACCGGATGGGGTAGCCCAGCAGCAGACCGATGCCCTGCTGGCTTCGGTTGAGAAAACCCTGAGCAATGCTCCGGAAGTGACGGCCACCTTCACCGTCAGCGGCATGGGCTTCAACGGCAACAGTCCCAACCAGGGGATCTTCTTCGCCCTACTCAAGCCCTGGGAGGAACGGACCGGGGCCGGGGAGAGCAGCAATGAGCTGCTGGAGCGCTGGAACGGAGCCTTCCGCCAGCTGGCGGGCCAGGGCCAGGGATTCGCCAAGGCCTTCAATCCGCCCGCGATTCCCGGGTTCAGCGCCACCGGCGGTTTCCAGCTGCAGGTGAATGACGAGAGCGGCGGCCAGCTGACCCTGGAGGATCTGGTGCAGAACAGCCGGGAGATTATCGCCCGTGCCAATGGGAATCCGGCCCTGGCGGGTCAGGCCTTCACCCAGGTGAGCATCGACGCCCCACAGTTGCAGGTGACCATCGACCGCGATCGCCTGGCAGCCCTGGATGTCGACTTCGCCACGGCCCTGAACAGTCTGGGGGGTGCCCTGGGTTCGGCCTACGTCAACCAGTTCCTGATGGGGCCGCGCAACTATCAGGTCTACATTCAGGCCAACGAGCAGTTCCGGGCCACGCCTGAAGCCCTGGCCCGGCTCTACGTCACCAGTCGCCGGGGTGAGTCGGTGCCCCTGGCCCAACTGCTGACGGTGGAGCAGCTGAGCGCCCCCCAGATCGTCAACCACTACAACATCTATCGGACGGTCCAGATCCAGGGCAATCAGGCGCCGGGCTACAGCAGCGGCCAGGCACTGCAGGCGCTGGATGAGGCGGTGAAGGCCAAGGGGATCCGCGGCATCGGCAGCGACTGGGTCGGTACTGCCCGTGAGCAACTGGCGGCGGGGAATCTGGCGGCGCTGATCTTTGCCTTCGGCATTGTCATGGTGTTTCTGTTTCTCTCGGCCCAGTACGAGAGCTACATCGACCCGATCATCATTCTGCTGACGGTGCCCCTGGCGATTCTGGGGGCGCTGGTGTCGGTGGGGCTACGGGGGCTGGTCAATGACGTCTACTGCAACGTCGCCCTGGTGATGCTGATCGGGCTGGCGAGCAAGAACGCGATTCTGATCGTCGAGTTCGCCAATCAGGCCCGCACCCAGGGGGCCTCCATCGCCCAGGCGGCGATCACCGCCTGCCGGGAACGCTTCCGGCCGATTCTGATGACGGCAGGGTCCGGTCTGGCGGGCTTCTGGCCGCTGGTGGTGGCCTCCGGCGCCGGGGCGGGGTCCCGCTGGTCCCTGGGCACGGCGGTGTTCGGCGGGCTGCTGGTGGCGACGGTGCTCAGTCTGCTGGTGGTGCCCGTCCTCTACGTGGTGATCAAGAGTCTCGAGGACCGCTATCTGACCCGTTCGGTCAAGGTGGATGATGAACCTGCCTAAGCTGGCGATCGCCGCCCTGGTCTGCGGCGGCTGCGGAGCCGTGATCGGCTGGGCAACGGCGACGATCGCCCCGACGCCCTACATCAGCGGCGTCTACCGCGATCAGACGGCCAAGTACCTGGCGATCGGTGCAGTTGGGGGTGTGCTCGGCGGCGTCAGTCTGGAACTGGTGCGTCAGCTCAAGGAATCCCAGGATCGCAGCGGTGACTGACGCGACCGGCAGCACCGCCGCCCGGCCGGCCTAGGGCTGGCCGTACCAGCTGCGGTACCAGCCTTCCATCCGGGCGATTTCCTCGGTCTGGGTGCGGATGATCGCCTCCTCCAGACGGGCCAGTTCGGGATGCTCGGCTCTGCCCAGGGCCATGGAAGCCATCATCACCCCCATGCGGTGATGGGGGATCATCTGCTCGATGAAAGCCCGGTCGAAATCCGGGGCCTGTTCGAGCCAGCGGAGATCGGTGCCGCCCATCATGGCTGGCCCGCCTCCCATACCACCGCAGCAGCCCTGGCCCACCCAGCCACTCCAGCCGGAGTAGACGCTGCGACCGTAGCTGCCGCCCCAGCGGGGCACCTCGCCGCCGAACCAGTCGCGGTACCAGCCGCGCATCTGAGCGTTCTCGCGGGCCTGGCTGACGCTGATGCTACGGGCCAGTTCCCGCAGCTCGGGGTGCTGGGCCCGGCGCAGGGCCAGTTCCGCCATGGCGATCGCCCCCTCATGGTGCGGGATCATCATGATGATGAAGTGCGAGTCCGAAGCCCCCCGCATGCCCATGCCCGGGCCACCCATGCCCATGCCCTGGGCCAGAGCAGGCGGCACAGCCAGAGAGATTGGCAGGGCGGCAGCCGCCAGGGTCAGCAGCGCGGCCAGAACATGCTTCGGGAACCGACGATCAGCAGTGGCCATCGGACAGGGCCTCCTGCAGCGGGATATATCCCGATCCTGAACCCGCTCCCCTGCCGCCGGGGCAATCTATGGGATTGCTTCCGCTTTTCCGTCGGCTCCGGCAGCATTGCGCCCCCCTCCCGGGGACGTTGCTCAGGCTTCCGCTTCATCCGGCAGCAGAACCCGCCTCCTGTTTACCGGTCGCATGCAGATGGCACTCTAGGCCTACTACGGACCCTGTCATTGGCAGACGGTTCGTTCTGGAGCTGGCGTCTGGCTGATGTCTTCCAAGTCCACACCGCCCAAACTGGTCTGCCCGACGTACCTCTCCAGGGATGTGTGGCAACAACTGGTGCAGGACGCCACGGCCGATGTCATGTTCGCCAAAGACCTGTTGGGCCGCTACCAGTGGGTGAATCAGGCCTACGCCGATCTGGTGCAGCGTCCCCTGGAGAGCCTGATGGGTCAGCGGGCCCAGGACCTCTGGCCCACCCAGACGGCCTCTGCCCTCCGCCGGGATGATCTGCAGTCCATGGATCCGCTACAGTCCACGACCCTGCTGGAATGGCTCGACACCGATGGCACGCCCGTTCCCCTGCTGGTGGTCAAAGGGCCGCTCTACTACCAGGGACGACGGGTCGGCACCTACGGCGCGGCTCGCGATATCCGTGGTCTGTGGGAGGAACAGACTCGGCAGCGGAGCCGCGCCGCGCTCTACAGCAGTATCTTCGAGCGCTCCAGCGACGGGCTGCTGGTGATCGACCCCGATACGCTCCACTTCGTCGAGTTCAACAGTGCGGCCCATGACCAGCTCGGCTACAGCCGGGAGGAGTTTGAGCCGCTGACCCTGCTCGATCTCCAGGCCACGCCGGACCCCGACTGGCTGAGTGCACGGCTGCGGAATCTGCAGGCAACCGGCTATGACGACTTCGGCAACCATCACCGAGCCCGGGATGGCAGCGTCCGCAAGGTCTGGGTCAGTAACCGTCTGCTGGAGGTGGAGTCCCGACGCTACATTGCCACCGTCGTGCGCGACCTCACCCTGCTCGATCAGAGCCAGGACCGGCTCGAACGGGCAGAATCCATCGCTCACCTCGGCAGCTGGGAGCTGGACCTGAGTAGCCAGGAACTGACCTGGTCTCCGGAAACCTACCGGATTTTTGAACTGCTCCCCGAGACCGAGCCCCCCAGCTATAGCCGCTTTCTGGAACGGGTACACCCCGGTGATCGGGACCGCGTGGACGCCCTCTTCCGACGGTCTGTGGACCAGCACCTGCCGTACCAGATCGAGCATCGGCTGCGCTTCCCCGATGGCCGCGAGAAGGTAGTCCTCGAACGAGGTCAGACCGAACACGCTCCCCAGGGGCCGCCCCTGCGCGCCGTCGGCACCGTCCAGGAAATCACCGAATTGGCTCGAGCTCGGCAGCAACTTGAGATGTTGGCCTTCACCGATCCCCTCACCGGTCTGCCCAACCGTGAGCACAGCCTGCGCTACCTGCAGCAGACGCTAGCCCGGCAGCCCCAGCAGGCCATCATCCTGATCAACCTGGATGGGTTCCATCGCGTCAACGACAGCATCAGCCGTCAGGCCGGCGACCAACTGCTCTGCTGCACCGCCGAAGCGCTGTATCGCGCCATGGGCCCTGACGACTGGCTGGCCCGGTTGAGCGGCGGTGAGTTCCTGGTCGTCTACGCCAATGCTGATGCTGAGGCGGCCCGGACGCTGGTCGAGATGATGCAGCCGCGGATCACCCAGGTCTCCTGCAGCGCCCTCGGCGAAACCATCAGCATCACCGCCAGCGCCGGCATCAGCCTCAGTCCGGATCAGGGTATGGAGCCCGAGGTGCTGCTGCAGATGGCTGAGACCGCCCTTCGCCATGCCCGCAGCCAGGGCCCCAACAGTTGCGAGGTCTACCGCCCGGAACTCACCGAGCAGCTGCGCCGCCATCTGCAGCAGGAGGTGGAACTGCGTCAGGCTCTCACCCGGGGCGAACTGTTCCTCGTCTATCAGCCCCAGGTGAACCCCCAGGGACAGTTGATCGGCCTCGAGGCCCTGGTCCGCTGGCAGCACCCCGAACGGGGGCTGGTCTCGCCCGCTGAATTCATCCCGGCGGCGGAACGCTGCGGCCTGATTCATGCCCTCGGACGCTGGGTAATGAATGACGCCGCAGCCCAACTGGCCCGTTGGCGCAACCAGGGTCTGGTACCTCCTACGCTGGCGGTCAATCTTTCCCCCCTGCAACTGCAGGAGGGCATCACCGCACTCTCCCGCTGGCTGCAGTCCATCCTCCAGACCTACCAGCTGCAACCCGGCGATCTGGAGCTGGAGATCACCGAATCCTGTCTACTGCCCCAGGATGGCCGGAATCTGGGCACCGACCTGGAACAGCTGCGGACCCTCGGCATCTCCCTGGCCATCGACGACTTCGGCACCGGCTACTCCTCCCTGCAGGTGCTTCACCGTCTGCCGATCCAGAAGCTGAAGATCGACCGCAGCTTCGTCGACAACCTCGACCGTGATCCGTCTCTGAAGACCATCGTCCGTACCATTCTGCTCCTGGCCCGGGGCCTGGGCCTGAGTACCCTGGCCGAAGGCGTCGAAACCGCCGCCCAGGCTGAGATGCTCACCGAGCTGGGCTGTGCGGCCTTCCAGGGGTACTACTTCAGTCGTCCGCTCGATGTCGCCGCCACTACCCGGCTGCTGCAGGAAGGTCCTCGGGTCAGGCTGGCAACGACCGTGCGTGCCTGAGCGGCTGCACCGCTGCCAGCTCCCCGGTCAATCCGTCAGACCGTCCCGTCGGTCGGGAC
>CAYZUY010000054.1:0-1706 GCA_964481495.1 uncultured bacterium | reverse complement strand
TGCCTCCAGCGGTAGTACCCCGGTTGCCCCACCTGCAGATGACGGAGCAGACGCTCTCTGCGACTCAGCGTTCGGGGCAGCACCTGCGGCTGGGCCTGATCCCCAGGGGAGTGCGGATCCTGCTGCCGCTCCAGGTGACTGCGGGCCGCCGCCAGGGCAATCGGTTCACTGGTGCTGTGCTTGGCGGTGTACATCGCCTGATCCGCTGCACTCATCAGCTCATCCACCGTCACGCCGTGATCGGGGTAGATGGCAATACCGATGCTGACGCCCACCACCAGGGACTCACCGTCCCAGAGGTAGGGGCGGTCAATCCCCCGGCAGAGCTTGCGGGCCAGCTGCAGGGCCCCATCCATCCCCCGCAGTTCCGGTATCAGGAGGACGAACTCGTCGCCGCCCAGCCGGCTGACCGTATCGCTGGCACGCACCATCTGCTGCAGCCGCTCGGCCACCTGCCGCAGTACCCAGTCCCCGGCTGCATGGCCGTACCGGTCGTTAATGGGTTTGAACTGGTCCAGATCCAGAAACAGCAGCCCCAGCGAATGGTCGTAGCGCTGGGCCTGGATCAGGGCCAGTCCCAGCCGTTCGAGCAGTAGTGCCCGATTCGGTAGCCCCGTCAGGTAGTCATGCTGCGACTGGTAGGTCACCCGTTCCCGCTCCCGATGTTCCTCCGTCACATCCCGCAGCAGACCCACGTACTGGGTGACCTGCTGGCGGATGTCCCGCACCGCCGAGATCGACAGTGCCTGACGGTAGACCTGGCCATCCCGGCGCCGGTTCCAGAGTTCGCCTTCCCAAGAGCCGTAGCGCAGCAGGTCGTGCCACATCTGCCGGAAGAACTCTGGCCCGTGCTGCCCGGACTGGAGAATGCGCGGGTTCCGACCCACCGCTTCCTGGGCGCTGTAGCCGGTGATGTGGGTGAAGGCCGGGTTCACCTGCAGAATCCGCGCCTTGGCATCGGTAATCACCACCCCGGCCGGACTGATGGCAAACACCGTTGCCGCCAGCTGCCGCTCCCGGTTCAGCCGGGTCATCGTCACTAGGCTCTGCTCCAACTGCCGATGCTGACGCACCAGCACCAGGGTCGTGGCCCCCACCAGTAGTGAGATTCCGGTTCCACTGGCCCCCAGGATCAGCAGTGACAGCAGTTCACCGGCCGCTGTAGCTGGATCGGCGGGCAGAGCGACGTTCAGCTGCCAGGGACGCCCCCAGAGCTGAACCGTCTGGGATGAGCCACTCAGAATCGCCGGGTTGCGGGCGGCGTCCGGGCGGGAATCGAACAGCAGCCGGGATGGGGCGGCTTCCCCATCGAAGATCTGGATCTCCGCGGCCGTCGGCACCCGAATCAGCGGGTTGACCAGCGCCGCACGCACCAGATTCTCCATCCGCAGCGGCGAGTAGGCCCAGCCGACCAGGGCTCTGCGCCGAGCCTCCACCGATGACAGGGCGGCTCCGTGGCGGTAGATGGGCAGATAGATCAGGACGCCAGCCTGGGGGGCCACCCGCGTTTCCTGCACCAGGACCACTTTGCCCGAGAGGGCTGGCAGACTGGTATCCCTGGCCCGGCCCATGGCCTCACGACGCACCGGTTCCGACCACATGTCGAACCCGAAGGCCCGCCGGTTGCGCCAGTTGAAGGGCTCCAGGTAGGTGATGGAGGAGTAGGCCGATCGTCGACCAAGCGGACGGATTAAGAAGCTACGGAA
>CAYZUY010000053.1:3823-12581 GCA_964481495.1 uncultured bacterium | reverse complement strand
GGGCAAGCTCAATCTGCCGCTGGTGATTATGGCCGGTTCCTTCGGGTCCATCCTCGGCACCTGGATCTGGTACTGGCTGGGCTCCCGGCTACCGATCGAGACCATCGAGACCTGGGTGGATCGCCACGGCCGCTGGCTGGGGATCACCGTCGAGGATCTGGAAAAGTCCCGGCGCTGGTTCCTGCGCCACGGTCGGGCCATCGTCTTCTGGGGACGCCTGGTGCCAGGGGTGCGATCGCTGATCTCCCTGCCCGCCGGGGTGGAAGGCATGGCTCTGATGCCATTCCTCACCTTCACCAGCCTCGGCAGCATCCTCTGGGTCACCGCCCTTACCCTGGCGGGCTACCTGCTGCGGGACCATTACCAGGACGTCGAACACTGGCTCGAGCCGGTGAGCAAGATCGTCGTGCTGGCGATCGCCAGCGCCCTGGCCATCTTCCTGGTGCACCGGCACCGGCACCACCTGCGGGCCCTGTTCCAGCGCCTGCGCTGAGCCCCCGTCCACCCTCTCTCCGCCAACCCCGAAACTCACTCATGAACTGGATCACCTTTGCTCAACTGGCCCTGGGCCTGGTGCTGCTGGTGCTGGGGGCTGAAGCCCTGGTGCGCGGCGCCTCCCGGCTGGCCGCCCGCGTCGGCATTCCGCCGCTGATCATCGGTCTGACCGTGGTCGCCTACGGCACCAGCGCGCCCGAAATGGCCGTCAGTGTGATGTCGAGCCTGAACGGTCAGGCAGACATCGCCATCGGCAACGTCGTCGGCAGCAACATCTTCAATGTCCTGGCCATCCTCGGCATCTCGGCCCTGGTCACCCCGCTGGCGGTGCAACGACAGCTGATCCGCCTCGACGTGCCGATCATGATCGGCTGCTCCCTGGTGCTCTGGGCCATGGGCCACAAGGGGCTCGACCACCTGGAAGGAATCCTGCTCTTCCTCGGCGGCATTGCCTACACCGCTCTGCAGGTCTGGCTGGGCCTGAAGGACAAAACCAGCAGCAGCGATGACGAATTCAGCGAGGAGTTCGGCGAACGGGAAGCCGCTACCCCCACCACCCTGATCAGCAATCTCGGCTTTGTGGTCGGCGGTCTGGTGCTGCTGGTGCTCGGTTCCCAGCAACTGGTGGCCTCGGCGGTGGCGATCGCCAAGGCCCTGGGTATGAGCGAGCTGATTATCGGTCTGACCATCGTTGCGGCGGGTACCTCCCTGCCGGAGCTGATGACCTCGGTGGTGGCCAGCCTCAAGGGTGAGCGCGACATCGCCGTCGGCAACGTCGTCGGCAGCAACATCTTCAACATCCTCTCGGTGCTGGGGCTGTCGGCGATGGTGGCCCCCGATGGCCTGCCGATGTCGGCGGATGTCCTCACCTACGACCTGCCGATCATGAATCTGGTGGCGTTGCTCTGCCTGCCGATCTTCTTTACCGGCTTCCGGATCGAACGCTGGGAAGGGCTGGTGTTCCTGGCGGGCTATGCCGCCTACGTCACCCACCTGATTCTCCAGAAGCTGCAGTCCCCCTTCTGGGGACCATTCACCAACGCCATCGTGCTGCTGCTGGTGCCCCTGGCCGTAGTCACCCTGGCCCACAGCCTCTGGGATCTGAAGCGCCACCGCGCCAACCGGGGCTGATAGCGACTGGGATATGATCCCCTCGACCCGTGATCCCTCCGGCGGATGAGCACCTCCCAACCCCAGCTGCGGCCCTACCAGACCCGGATCATCGAGGACCTTTACGCCCGCATCCGGGACGGGCATCGCCGCATCGCAATCATCGCCGGCACGGGGGCGGGCAAGACGATCATCGGCAGCCGCATCTGTGCGGATGCGGCCGCCGCCGGGGATCGGCTGCTGTTTCTGGTGCACCTGGATGTGCTGGTGGGCCAGACCTACGAGAAGATGCAGGCCTTCGGGCTCGACTGCGGCTTCATCAAGGCGGGCTGGCCCGAGAACCCCGAGGCCCCGATTCAGATCGCCAGCGTCCAGACAATGCAGAAGCGCGACTGGTGGCGCACCTGGCCCGCCAATGTCGTCTTCTACGACGAGGGCCACACCACCGCCTTCAGTGAGATCGGCCGCCAGCTGATGGAGGAGACTCACCCCGCGGCGATCCATCTGGCAATGACCGCCACACCCTACCGCCTCGGTGAGGAGCAGATGGGCGATCGCTTCGAGACCTTCGTGGCCACGCCGCCGCCCAAGGTGCTGCAGGCGGAAGGCTTCCTGGCCCCGATGAAGTACTACAGCCTCGCCCAGGAGTCCCAGATCGACCTGGGGGGCGTGCGCACCCTGGCCGGGGACTACGACGAGCGGGATCTGAAGAACGCCTGCGATCGCCCGGAGCTGATCGAGATCATCGTCAATGAGTGGCGCCGCCTCACCCCCGATAAGCGCAGCATCGCCTTCTGCGTCGATGTCGAGCACGCCCGCCACGTGGCCAACGCCTTCGAGACCGCCGGAGTGCCCAGTGCCTGCGTCGATGGCAGCACCCCCCTGAAGGAACGGGCCCGACTCTACGAGGCCCTGGCCAGCGGCGAACTGACAATGCTCACCTCCTGCAACGTGATCAGCATCGGCTTCGATGTCCCGGCGGTGGAGGTGGGGCTGCTGCTGCGGCCCACCCTCTCCAGGGCCCTGCACCTGCAGCAGATTGGCCGGGTGATGCGGATCAGCCCCGGCACCGGCAAGGCCGAGGGGTTCATCCTCGATCAGGCGGGCAACCTGCAGCGGCTCGGTTTCCCCGAGGACATCGACGGCTACGAACTGCCCACCGGCGAGAACGGCAGCGCCAGCGACCGGGCCGGTCGTGATGCGGCCGGCAAGATCTGCCCCCAGTGCGCGGCGGTGGTGCCCACCATCCGCATGGTCTGCCCCGACTGCGGCCACGACTGGCGGGCCGCCCGGCCGATCAATGGCGACGAACTGGTGGAGATTCTGCCCTGGGCCCAACTGCAGCAGATCACCGACCCGGTGGCCCGCTGCGCCATCTTCGGGGCCCTGCGCCGCCGCGAGATGGCCGCCGACTACGACCCCGAGATCGCCCGCCAGCACTACTTCGACTGCTTCAACGAATGGCCGCCGGAAGAGTGGGTGCGCCATTCCCTGTTCGGGCCCGAGCCCAGCGACGGCGATCGCCTGCAGTACCTCGACTTCCTGGGGCGACTGGCAAAACGCCGGGGCCGTTCCCCCGACTGGATCCGCACCCAGTTCGAGCGGGAATTCGGCGAGGACAGCTGGCCGCAGCAGGCCAGCGCCTGAGCACCCGACCGGGCCGGGGCGACCGTTAACATTTACGTAAGTATTTCGCCCCCGGCCCGCCCATGCTCCGTCTGGAACACATCAGCAAGATCTATCCGACGGGCGAGGTGCTCCGGGACGTCAACTGGGAAGTGAAACCCGGCGATCGCATCGGTCTGGTGGGCGTCAACGGCGCCGGGAAATCCACCCAGCTGAAGATCATCGCCGGGCTAGAAACCGCCACCAGCGGCGACATCATCCGCCCCTCGGGCCTGAAGATCGCCTACCTGCACCAGGAATTCGAGGTCGACCCCGAGCGCACGGTGCGCGAGGAGTTCTGGCAGGCCTTCGGCGAGGCCACCGCCGTCTTTAACCGGATGACGGACGTCCAGCACGCCATGCAGACCGCCGACCCCGAACAGCTGGATGAGCTGATTCACCAGCTCGATCGCCTGCAGCGCCAGTTCGAAGCCCTGGACGGCTACGGCCTCGAGTCCCGCATCGACAAGCTGATGCCGGAGCTGGGCTTTTCCCCCGAGAGTGCGGATCAGCCGGTGAGTGCCTTCAGCGGCGGCTGGCAGATGCGCATGGGTCTGGGCAAGATTATTCTCCAGGAGCCGGACCTGCTGCTGCTCGATGAGCCGACCAACCACCTTGATCTGGAAACCATCGAGTGGCTGGAGGGCTACCTCAAGGGCCTGAAGCAGCCGATGGTGATCATCTCCCACGACCGGGAGTTCCTCGATCGCCTCTGTACCCAGATCGTCGAGACCGAACGGGGCGTTTCGCGTACCTACCTGGGCAACTACACCGACTACCTGACCCAGAAGGAGCTGGAGAAGGAAGCCCTGCAGTCGGCCTTTGATCGCCAGCAGAAGGAACTGGCCGTCCAGCAGGCATTTGTCGATCGTTTCCGGGCCAGCGCCACCCGCAGCACCCAGGCCAAGAGCCGCGAGAAACAGCTCGACAAGATCGAGCGTCTCGAAGCCCCCGACAGCGATCTGCGCGGCATCCGCTTCCACTTCCCCCCGGCGCCCCGCAGCGGCCGCGAGGTGGTGATGATCGAGGATCTCACCCACACCTACGACGAGAAGATTCTCTTCCTGGGGGCAGAGCTGCTGGTGGAGCGCGGCGATCGCATCGCCTTCCTCGGCCCCAACGGTGCGGGCAAGTCCACCCTGCTGCGCCTGATCATGGGGGCTGAGCAGCCGGATGACGGCAAGGTGGAGCTGGGCGCCCACAACGTCATCCCCAGCTACTTCGAGCAGAACCAGGCCGAGGCCCTGGACCTGGAGAAGACCGTCCTCGATACCATCCACGACGAGGTGCCGGACTGGAAGGACCACGAGGTCCGTACCCTGCTGGGTAACTTCTGCTTCAGCGACGACACCGTCTACAAGGCCGTCGGAGCCCTCAGCGGCGGCGAGAAGGCCCGACTGGCCTTCGCCAAGATGCTGCTCCAGCCCTGCAACCTACTGGTGCTCGACGAGCCGACCAACCACCTCGACATCCCGGCCAAGGAGATGCTCGAACAGGCCCTGCGAGAATATGAGGGAGCCTGCCTGATCGTCTCTCACGATCGTTACTTTATTTCACAAACTGCCAACAAAATCGTCGAGCTGCGGGACGGGCAGCTGCGCCTCTACCTAGGCGATTATCACTACTACCTAGACAAGCTGGCCGAGGAACGGGACCGCGAGCGGCAGGAGCACCTCGACGCGGAGAAAGCCGCGAAGGCCGCCGAGAAGCGGGCCCGCCAAAAAGCCAAGGAGCAGGAGAAGAAACTGAGACGGGCAGGCGCCCAGAACGATGAATCCTGAGAGTGGGAAAAACCCCTGTTTTTCGTTTCTCAGAAAGTAACGAACATCTGCCCCCAGCGCCCTGCCCATGCGGGCTGGCCCGCCCCGGGAGCGCAGAGACCGAATGCTATGATCGCCCCGTGATTTGTGATGAATCGACCCGCTTTTCCGCGAGGAGATGAACCTGTGCCTATGGCGGACGCCCCTGTTTCTCCTGTCGTTCTCGTCATCCTGGATGGTTGGGGCCACCGCGACGCGACCGAGGGCAATGCCATTCAGGCCGCCAGCACACCGGTCATCGACTGCCTCACCCAGGTTTACCCGAATACACTGATCCGCACCTCAGGCAAGGATGTCGGCCTGCCGGATGGCCAGATGGGCAACTCCGAAGTCGGCCACCTGAACATCGGTGCCGGTCGGGTGGTGCCCCAGGAGCTGGTGCGGATCAGTGATGCCGTCGAGGACGGCAGCATCCTGGATAACCCCGCCCTCAACCGTCTCTGCGACGAAGTGCTCGAGCGCGACGGCAAGCTGCATCTGCTCGGCCTCTGCTCCGATGGTGGCGTGCATTCCCACATCGACCATCTGGCCGGTCTGCTCACCCTGGCCAAGCGGCGGGGCCTGCGCGACGTCTGCATCCACATGATCACCGACGGCCGCGATACCAACCCCACCGATGGCGTCCGCTACCTGCACCGGCTGGAGGAACTGATCGCGGCGGCGGGCATCGGCCGCATCGTCACCATCTGTGGCCGCTACTTCGCCATGGACCGCGATCGCCGCTGGGATCGGGTGAAGAAGGCCTACGACCTGTTCACCCAGGATGGCCCCGGCAGTGGCCGCAGTCTGGAGACGATCCTCCAGGCCACCTACGCCGCCGGTAAGACCGACGAGTTCGTCGAACCCGAGCGAGTCGCCCCCGGCGCCGTTGAAGCGGGCGACGGCGTGATCTTCTACAACTTCCGCCCCGACCGGGCCCGCCAGCTCACCTACGCCTTCACCCTGGACGATTTCGAAGGGTTCGAGCGCACGCTGATTGCCCCCCTCTCCTTCGTCACCTTCACCCAGTACGACGCCAATCTGGATGTGCCGGTGGCCTTCGAGCCCCAGAGCCTGACCAATATTCTCGGAGAAGTGGTCGCCAACGCCGGCATGAAGCAGTTCCGCACGGCCGAAACCGAGAAGTACCCCCACGTCACCTACTTCTTCAACGGCGGCATTGAGGAGCCCTTCGAGGGTGAAGACCGGGAACTGATTCCCAGCCCCATGGTCGCCACCTACGACCAGGCCCCGGCGATGTCGGCCCAGACCGTGACGGAGAAGGCGATCGCCGCCATCCGCAAGGGCATCTACTCCCTGGTGGTGATCAACTACGCCAACCCGGACATGGTCGGCCACACCGGCCGCATGGAAGCTGCCGTCCAGGCGATCGAGACCGTGGACCACTGCATCGGCGAACTGCTCGATGCCGTCGGCCAGATGGGGGGCACCACCCTGATCACCGCCGACCACGGCAATGCCGAGACGATGTGGGACGAGAACGGCGATCCCTGGACCGCCCACACCTGCAACCTCGTGCCCTTCATTCTGGTGGAAGGGGAACGGCGCAAGATCCCCGGCCACGGCACCGACGTCAGCCTGCGACCGGATGGCCGTCTGGCGGATATCGCTCCCACCATCCTGGAGCTGCTGCAGCTGCCCAAACCGGCGGAGATGACCGGCCGCTCGATGATCGAGCCCGCTACCATCGATCTGCGCGCTGCCCGCACCCCCGTCCGCGTCGGCGTCTAGGCCCCCACGAGATTCGTCCCCATGCTTGAACAGATTCTGCAGATCATCTGGATGGTGTCAGCCATCGGCCTGACCGTACTGGTGCTGCTCCACAGCCCCAAGGGTGACGGTCTGGGTGGCCTGGGCGGTCAGGCCCAGCTGTTCACCAGTGCCCGCAGCGCCGAGAACACCCTCAATCGCGTCACCTGGACCCTGTTCGTCCTGTTCCTGGGGCTGAGTATCGTCCTCAGTGCCGGCTGGCTGAGCGCCGCCGCCAAGTAAGCCAGTGGCCCTTCGGTTCGCTGGGCTGACCCTGGCCCTGCTGCTGGGGCTGAGTCCGGCTGCAATTCCCGAGGAGAGTGGCGATCGCTGTGCTCAATCCCGTACCGGCCCGCCGGTCAGCGATGCGGAAGCCGCCCGGGTGCAGGCGATCGCCGTGCCGCTGCTGCCGACCCTGACGACTCTGCCCGGCCCTGGTCCCGACTACTTCGCCCAACTGCGCCCCACCTCCGCCGGGTGGTTGCTCTGGCGCCAGCTACCCCTGTGCGTTTACATCGCCCGCCCCACGGCCGCCCCCGGCAGCGCCCGCTTCGAGCGCGAGCAGCAGTGGGAAGCGGCCCAGCTGATGGCCCTGGCCGACTGGGCTCCCCGGTTCCCCTGGCAGCGGGTCGATGACCCGGCCCGGGCGGATATTGCCATCGAGCGGCGCAGTCCACCTCTGCGGCGGGGCACCGATGGCCGCTGGCAACCGGCGCGCACCGCCGAGACACGGTTCTTCCTCTACCGGGATGGGGCCAACCGCCTGCAGGTGCGCTACCGCATCGACCAGGGGCTGACCCAGGCCCCCGAGGGGCTGCGGGGCACCGCCCGCCACGAACTGGGCCATGCCCTGGGGCTCTGGGGCCACAGCGACAACCCCGCAGACGTGATGTACCCGGCTCAGATCGGCCGCAACGGACCGCTCACCCCCCGGGATCTGGCCACCCTGCGTCGCCTCTACGAACAGCCCACCCCCATCGGCCAGCCGCTGCCGGACGGGCGCTGAAATCGGTCCCGGCGGCAGAGTAGGATCGATCCACCGCTACCGACCCAGCCATGCAGGACATCCGCCACGACTGGACCACCGACGAGATCCTCACGCTGCTGGAGATGCCGCTGCTGGATCTGGTCCACGAGGCCCAGCAGGTGCACCGCCGCCACAACCCCGGCAACCGCATCCAGCTGGCCACCCTGCTGAGTGTCAAGACCGGCGGCTGCGCCGAGAACTGCTCCTACTGCCCCCAGTCGGCCCACTACGAAACCGAGGTCAGCCCCCAGTCGCAGCTGGCGGTGGATGAGGTGCTGACCCGGGCCCGTCAGGCCAAGGACATGGGCGCCAGCCGTTTCTGCATGGGCTGGGCCTGGCGCGAGATCCGCGATGGTGCCGCCTTCGACGCGATGATCGAGATGGTGCGCGGCGTGCGCGACCTGGGTCTGGAGGCCTGCGTCACCGCCGGAATGCTGAATGACAATCAGGCGGAGCGGCTGGCGGAGGCGGGCCTGAACGCCTACAACCACAATCTCGACACCAGCCCCGAGTTCTACGGCGAGATTATCAGCACCCGCACCTACGGCGATCGCCTCGCCACCCTGGAGCGGGTGCGCAGGGCCGGGATCACCCTCTGCAGCGGCGGCATCATCGGCCTGGGCGAGCAGCTGCGCGATCGCGCCCGCATGCTGGAGGTGCTGGCCAGCCTCAACCCTCACCCCGAAAGCGTGCCGATCAACGCCCTGGTGGCGGTGGAAGGAACCCCACTGGAAGAGCAGCAGCGGGTCGACCCCCTGGAGCTGGTGCGCATGTGCGCCGTCGCCCGCATCCTCATGCCCAAGGCCCGCGTCCGCCTCAGCGCCGGGCGTACCGATCTGAGCCGCGAGGCCCAGGTGCTCTGCTTCATGGCCGGGGCCAACTCAAGCTTCTA
>CAYZUY010000053.1:0-3813 GCA_964481495.1 uncultured bacterium | reverse complement strand
TCCGGACATGGACGCCGACCGGCAGTTGCTGCGGGAAATCGGCGCCGAAGCCCTCGAGCCCGCCTGCGCCAGCGTATGAGCCTGTTCAGCGAACTGCAGACGGCAGCGCGGCAGCGGGTCAGCGATGGCCAGACCCTGCCGATTCTCACGGACTGCGCCGGGGCTGAGCGGCTGCTGGTGCTGATCTGGCCGCAGCTGGGCGACTTCGACAGCCTGGAGTACGCCTGGTGGCTACAGCGGGAGGTGGAACAACTGCAGGGGTTCACCGTCCGGGCGGTGGGCATCGGCGATCGCGGTGCCGGTGAGCGCTTCTGCGCCTATACCGGCTTCGACCCGGCCCACCTGTTCGTGGACCCGAGCGGTGAACTGCACCGTCAGCTGAATCTCTACCCGGGCCTGCAGGTGCACCTGCCCGGCCTCAACTCTGGTCAGAACGCCTGGCTGAATCTGCTGCTGATGTGCGCGGGCATCGGCAGCCCCGGCACCCTGGCGGAGGTCTTCCGGGGCTACCGGGGCGATCGCCGCGCCCCCCAGCTGATCGCCGACGACGAGGCAGTCCAGGCTGCTCCCCTGCCCGCGATCCGCGGCGAGTTCTTCCGCTTTGCCGGGGGCCGAGGCTTTCAGCGCCCCTTCGAGCTGGCGACCCTGCGGCTGCGCAACATGGGCGAGGCCCTGGGCCACTGGGGCACCTACGTCCCGGATGCCAGCCGGATCACCCAGCGGGGCGCCACCTTTCTGTTCAATAGCCAGGGCCAGCTGCTCTACGAGCACCGAGATCCCGGCATTCTCGGCTTCGCCGCAGACATGGCCCGTCCCCTCAGTTTCCTCGACAATTTCCGGCCCTGAAAGACAACGGAGCACGCTGGATTAAGGCGCATGCCAGCGCTGGGATGACCTTAACCCGAAGCAGGCTGTGCCTGAATCTCACTGCGCATTGCGGCGAGGCTGAAAACCAGAACCGCAGCGAAGCCGGAAAGCTGACTGCGTTCAATCCGAAAACCGCTAACCTGCGTCAGCCCAGGCCGAGGTCCTTAGAATCCCCCTGGGCATTGGCAGACAGTGATTCCGCCGTTATCAATCAGCACTGGATGCGCGAAAGGGAAGAACCAGGGCCTCCGATACGTCGTGTTTCGTGCATACCAAAGACAGGACCCGAACATTGTTCGCGACGATATCAGCACAGTCAAACACCGCTTAACTCACACAACTCATCCAGCCCCTACAAATTGCAGGACTTGTGACAAAAGCCCGCGGCAGTAGGCCTATTCCATAGGCTCACTTAAGCAACTTTACGAAACCTATTGCCATCCCCAAAGCAGTCGTGTATCAACAAGACAAGGATCGCAACGATCATTGAAATCTCGTGGAATCAATGATCATTGAATTCGTCTCTAGCCACTGCTCGCCCCATGAGGCCGAGCAGCTTCTCTATTTCCAAGCCTGGAAGACTACGCCAATCCAGTTCCATGCCAATCCTACCCAGTCACCCCTTAGCGCCTTCCGCGCTTGCTTCCTGATCCAGAGCGCATCATTCTATCGTTCCAAACAGAGGATTGGTGACCGCAATGACGAAATGCGAGGGTTACCTGTCAGTGACAGACGGGGTGCTGTACATCGATATTGACAGCAATCCACTGGCGACGAAGTTGCTGAAAGCAAGAGTGGCGCAACGAGTTGCGGAGCATTTAGGCTGCAGGAGGTTTTCGCTGAGGGTCTGCGGCAAGGAATTCACCGGTGGCCCAGGCGTTCAGGAATAGTTTGATACAGGCGACATCAGAGTCTGCCTCTGGACAGAGGAGAATCGTCGTTCGAAATCCGGCACTGACTCAGGTCTGCCCTGCGGACTCCCATACCCACAAGAGGGGAATTACATCGTAGGAGGTTGGGAGCGAACCTTCCCGACACAGCCAGAATGGCGCTCAGACAGGGATTCCGGGCACTGCACCTGTGCCGTCGCCACAACCGACGTCGATAGGTCGAGGATCGATGGTCACACCGACCGTGGCATGACCCACCTGTGGCCGAGGCTAAAGTGGCTCCGGAAATTGCCCCCAGGTGCTGAACCTATTGCCGAATCAGTCGCTGCGAAACAGCAAACCAGCGCTCGGAGCCATCAGAAGCAGCCGTTACGATGATCGAACCACAGTCAGCTCGACCGTCTTGATACTTCTGAGTGATACCTGCAGCCTGCAGGCGCATTCTTCCAGGGTGGCAGAACATCAGCGTCCCTGACCCGTTCCAAACAAAAAAGAGGGCTCACGCCCTCTTTTGAAACCAATGATGCCGAGACCCGACCTAAAGGACTGTACGGTCGGTGAGGATTTCGTAACCGTCCTCGGTCACCAGCACCGTGTGCTCCCACTGGGCCGAGAGGGACTTGTCGACGGTGACCACGGTCCACTTATCGCGCAGGGTGCGACAGCGCTTGTTACCCGCGTTGAGAATCGGCTCGATCGCCAGGGTCATTCCGGCCCGCAGGCGCACGTTCGGCAGTTCCCGGGTGCGGTAGTTGAAGACTGAGGGCTCCTCGTGCAGGTTACGGCCCACCCCGTGACCGGTATAGTCCTCGACCACGGCGAAACCGTGAGCCTCGACGTGGTCCTGCACCGCTCCGGCGATGTCGAGCAGGTAGTTGCCCGCCTTCACCTGGGCGATGCCCTTGTAGAGCGCTTCCTCGGCCACACGGATCAGCGTGGCAGCCTCCTCGCTCACCGCCCCGACGGCGATGGTGATGCAGGAGTCACCGTGGAAGCCATTGAAGTAGGCGCCGGTGTCGACCTTGAGCACATCACCCTCGCGAATCACCTTCTTGCTGTTGGGGATGCCGTGGACGACCTCATCATTGATGCTGGCGCAGATGCTGGCCGGGAAGCCGTGATAACCCTTGAAGCTGGGGGTGGCGCCCATCTCCCGGATCCGCTTCTCGGCGTGGGCATCGAGATCGGCAGTGGTCATCCCCGGCTGCACCAGCTCGGAGATTTCCTTGAGCACCGTCGCCACAATCCGGCTAGACTGCCGCATCACCTCGATCTCACGGGCGGACTTGAGCTCGATACCCCGGCGGCTCTTCTTGATGGTCGGGCCGGAGGTCGCAGGCGCCGGAGCCGCCAGCAGATTACCGAAGATATTCATTGCGGCAGGGAGAGGGCTAATCCCCCTTAAGCTAGCAGATCGCCCCGTGAGAGCAGCCCGGAAAGGCCCTGATCCAGGAGGGGTCAGCGACCAGAGGCAGGCGATCGCCACGAACAGTCTCTGGACATTGCCGCAATGATCACGGTATGATGGCAGACCGTGAGTATTACAGCTGGCCCTATGAGCGCCCAAGACGTGATCCGCTCGATCGAGGCGGAATTCATTAAGAGCGATCTGCCTAAGATCTATGTCGGTGACACCGTCAAGGTCGGCGTCCGCATTCAGGAAGGTGGCAAGGAACGTGTCCAGCCCTACGAAGGCGTGGTCATCGCCAACCGCAAGGGTGGCATCAACGAAACCATCACCGTTCGTAAGATTTTCCAAGGTGTCGGTGTTGAGCGGGTCTTCCTGATCCACTCCCCCGCCGTCGCCAGCATCGAAGTGGTGCGTCGCGGTCGTGTCCGTCGCGCCAAGCTCTACTACCTGCGCGATCGCGTCGGCAAGGCCACCCGCGTCAAGCAGCGCTTCGACCGTCCCCTCGTCTAAGTTTCAGGGGCCAGGGAACAGGACGAATCAGTCTGATTTGACTCGCTCCTGTTCCTTCCTTTACAATTCATTTATCTGCCAAGCGTCCTTAGTTCAGTTGGTAGAACGCAGGTCTCCAAAACCTGATGTCGAGGG
>CAYZUY010000052.1:0-12608 GCA_964481495.1 uncultured bacterium | reverse complement strand
AGATCGAGCCGTAGACGTTGGGCTTGCCCAGCAGCACGCAGGCGTCGTTGACCAGATAGCGGGTCTGGAAGTTGTCGGTGCCGTCGATGATCACGTCGTACGGCTCGCAGATTTCCAGGGCGTTGGCCGAGGTCAGGAAGGTCTCGTAGAGATCGACCTGACAGAAGGGATTGAGCTCCAGAATCCGCTGCTTGGCCGATTCGATCTTCGGCTTGCCGACGGTGGAGGTGCTGTGGATGATCTGGCGCTGCAGGTTGGAGTGATCGACGACGTCGTTATCGACGATGCCGATGCGGCCGATCCCGGCGGCGGCCAGGTAGAGCAGCAGCGGCGAACCGAGGCCGCCGGTGCCGACGCAGAGGACTTTCGCTGCCTTCAGGCGCTTCTGACCTTCGACCCCCACTTCCGGCAGAATCAGGTGCCGGGAGTAGCGGGCGTAGTCGTCCTGGGTCAGCTGGATGTTGCTGGTGTCGATGTTGAGCATAGGACGCGGGAGCAAGACCCCTAGGGGGATGGGAGCAGCCCGGCGGCCGCGTCGGCGATGACGAGCGGTTCCGGGACGAAGACCTGGTGGTCGTCCAGTTGCCAGTTGCGGAGGTCGGTCACCTCTCGGCCCTCGACCGCAACAATCAGGTACGCATAGTCCGGCCAGGCCTGACGGCGATCGCACTCCGAGGGCACAGCCGGATGATCCGGGTGGGAGTGGTAGATGCCGAGGATAATCTGACCCGTTGCCCGCCCCGAGATCTGGGCTGCCAGCATCGCCCGGGGGTCGATGCGGAAGCGATCGCCGCGGCTGTGATCACCACGGTCCAGTTCGGAGTCCGGGTCCGGTTCCCAGGCGTTGACCGTGGGGTGGACCGTCAGTACCCGCTTCCGGTCACCCTCATGTAATCCCAGCAGCAGACCACAGCACTCCTCGGGATACGCCCGGCGGGCGTGGTCGAGAATCGTGGCCTGATGCGCAGGGTCGAGGACGAGCGTCACGGGTCGGGCTCAGCGCAGTCCTCCATTTTACGAGCCTGACCGTCGCTGCGTCGGTCACCGGCCCGGATTTCAGCCCACAATAGAGGCCGACGCTTCCGCACCGTGATGAGTACCCCCGAAACCCTCACCCAGCTCGGCCAGCAGGTCGGCCTGCCGACCTCCCCGGAAACGGCAGTCCTGGAGACTTTCCCGAACCCTCATCCGGACCGGCAGTATCTGGTCCGCTTCGTGGCGCCCGAGTTCACCTCCCTCTGCCCCCTCACCAATCAGCCGGACTTCGCCCATCTGGTGCTCGACTACGTCCCCGGCGAGCAGATGGTGGAGAGCAAGTCGCTGAAGCTGTTTCTGGGCAGTTTCCGTAATCACGGAGCCTTCCACGAGAACTGCACCATCTACATTGCCAAGCGTCTGGAGGAAGCCATGAATCCGGTCTGGCTGCGGCTGGGTGGCTACTGGTATCCCCGTGGCGGTATCCCCATCGACGTCTTCTACCAGTCCGGTCCGGCCCCTGAAGGTGTCTGGGTACCCGACCAGGGCGTTCCTCCGTACCGCGGTCGCGGCTGATTCGGATTCGGTCGGTTTCGAATGACGTCTGAGCCCTACTACGAGCTGCTGGTAGATGCACCGGGGGGCGAGGGGGTCTATACCTACGCGGTGCCGCCGGAACTGGAGATCCGCCCTGGGGACATTCTCTCGGTTCCCTTCGGGCCCCAGCAGCGCAGTGCGATCGCCATCCGGCCCCTAACGGACCTGCCACAGGATCTGCACGCCGAACAGCTTCGCCCGATCACCGAGGTGCTCTGCCGGGGATTCTTCTCCCCGTCCTACTGGGCCCTGCTGGAGCAGGTGGCCAACACCTACGCCACACCCCTGATGGCGGTGGTGCGCACCGCCCTGCCGCCGGGACTGCTGACCAAGTCCCAGCAGCGGCTGCGGCTCAACCCTGAGGCGCTGGAGCAGCACCGCGATCGCCCGCTCACCGCCGAGGCCCAACGCCTGCTGGAACTGCTGCTCAATGCCCCGCCCGGTGGCTACAGCCTGCGCTACCTGCAGCAGAAGGTGAAAGGGATGACCGCCGCCCTACGGGATCTGCGGCAGCGCGGCTGGGTCGAGAGCGCCCTGGTCCTGCCGGGGCCAACACGGGCGAAGACCCAGCTGGCGGTGAGCGTCACGGGGACGTCGGACCTGGGCCTTACGGACCGCCAGCGGGAAGTGCTGAGCACCCTGCAGGAGCTGGGGGGCGAACTCTGGCTGCGAGACCTGATGCGTGAGGCCCGCTGCAGTGAGGACACGGTGCGGGCTCTGGTGGCCCAGGGCTGCTGCCGCATCGCCCCCCGGGAGCGGCTGCGCCGGGCCACGGGACCGGAGCTGGCGGGCGATCGCCCCAAGCAGCTCACCCCAGCCCAGGCGACCGCTCTCGAGCAGATTGCCCAACTGCAGCCGGGAGAGACGGCCCTACTGCACGGGGTCACCGGTTCCGGCAAGACGGAGGTCTACCTGCAGGCGATCGCCCCCCTGCTGGCCGAGGGCCAGTCCGCCCTGGTGCTGGTGCCGGAGATCGGCCTCACCCCCCAGCTCACCGACCGCTTCCGCCAGCGCTTCGGCGAGCAGGTGCTGGTCTACCACAGCGGCCTGGGGGACGGCGAACGCTACGACAGTTGGCGGCAGATGCTCACCGGCCAGCCCTGGGTGGTGATCGGCACCCGTTCAGCGGTGTTCGCGCCCCTGCCGAACCCAGGTCTAATCATCCTCGACGAGGAACACGACGGTAGCTTCAAGCAGGAGCAGCCGATGCCCTGCTACCACGCCCGCACCATCGCCCGCTGGCGGGCAGTCCAGCAGCCCTGCCGCCTGCTACTGGGCTCCGCCACGCCCGCCCTGGAAAGCTGGCAGCAGACCCGCGACGGAAGCAGCCACTACCTCACTCTGCCGGAGCGGGTCCAGGCCCGGCCCCTGCCGCCGATTCGGGTGGTGGATATGCGCCAGGAACTGGCGGATGGTAACCGATCCCTGTTCAGTCGTCCCCTGCAGACCGCCCTGCGGGAGCTGGCGGGCAGCGATCGCCAGGGCCTGCTGTTCATTCACCGGCGCGGCCACAGCACCTTCGTCTCCTGCCGCAGCTGCGGCTTCACGATCGAGTGCCCCCACTGCGACGTCTCCCTGGCCTACCATCTGGCGGATGTCAGTGCCCAGCCCACCCTGCGCTGCCACTACTGCAACTACATCCAGGCCTACCCGAAGCGCTGCCCCAGTTGCGACTCCCCCTACCTGAAGCACTTCGGCAGCGGCACCCAGCGGGTCGAGCAGGAACTGGCACACCTGTTCCCAGAGCTGAGCGTCACCCGCTTCGACAGCGATACCACCCGCGGCAAGGATGGCCACCGGCGTGCCCTGGAGCCCTTCCGCAGCGGCGAGACTCAACTGCTGCTCGGCACCCAGATGCTGACCAAGGGGCTGGACCTGCCCCAGGTGACCCTGGTGGGCGTCGTGGCCGCCGATGGGCTGCTGCACCTGCCCGACTTCCGGGCCAACGAGCGGGCCCTGCAGACGCTGATTCAGGTGGCGGGTCGGGCCGGACGGGGGGATGACCCCGGTGCCGCCATCGTCCAGACCTACACCCCCGAGCACCCGGTGCTTGCCCACCTGCTGGACCGCAGCTACACCGGTTTTCTGGCCGAGGAACTGGCGGAGCGGGAAGCCCTCGGCTACCCACCCGTCGGTCGGCTGCTGCTGCTGCGCCTCAGCGCCCCCGAGGAAGCCACCGTGATTCGAGCCGCCGAACGGCTGGCGGAGCAGCTGCGGCAGGAGATGCCACCGGAGGTCAGCCTGCTGGGACCTGCCCCCGCTGGGATTCCCCGGGTGGCCCGCCGCTGGCGCTGGCAGATTCTGCTCAAGGGCCCAGCCGATCAGCCCTGGTCCCTCGACTGGGAGCAGTTGCGGCGGCACTGCCCCCGGGACGTCAGTCTGCTGATCGATATCGATCCGCTCAGTGCCTAACCGGCAACCTCGAACTCCCGGGCTTCGACGATCGGACAGTCAAACCCCAGGGCCTGCTGGAACTCGCAGTCCAGACGAGCCAGTTCTGCCACAGGAATACTCTTCCAGAGGCGGCGATCGCTCCAATGGATGATCATCACCAGCAGGTCCGGCTGACCCGGATCCCGCCACACCTGCTTGGACACCAGCCCCGGATAACGCTTCAGGGCCTGGCTCCAGATCCGGTCATCGACCTTGAGGAACTGCTCCTGGCGCTCCGGGGCAACTCGAAAACTGAGCCATTCGACCACCATCGGTGACTAGGCGTCGCGATCGAGGTTGAACAGCAGATTCAGCGCTGAGGCCGCCTGCCGCCGGGTTTCGCGGTCCGGCTGGGAGCGCAGCTGCACCATCGGGTCGTGGAGAACCTTGTTGATGATGCCGCGGGTCAGGGCCTCGACCACCGCCTGGTGCTTCTCGCCGAAGTCGGTCCCGAGGCGGGAGAGGGCCTTCTCCAGTTCCTGAGTGCGGATCGTCTCCAGCTTCTCGCGCAGGGAATTGATCGTCGGCACGGTATCGAGGGAATCCCACCAGGCGTCGAAGGCGGCCACTTCCTCCTCCAGCAGTGCCTCGGCCTCCTGGGCCATGCGGCGGCGGGCCTCCTGGTTCTGGGCCACCACCTCCTTGAGGTTGTCGACGTTATAGGACTCGACGTGGGTCAGTTCACCCGCATCGGTAGCAACGTTGCGGGGCACCGAGATATCGATCAGCATCAGCCGCTGCCCTGGGGCCAGAGCCATCTCCAGCTTGGCGCGGTCAATCAGCGGCTCGGTGGCGGAGGTACTGGCAAAGACGATGTCCGATTCCGCCAGAGCGGTCATCATCTCGGGCATCAGCCCGGCCCGGATTTCGATACTGTCGGTGCTGAACTGGGCCGCCAGATCCATGGCCCGACCCAGACCACGGTTGAGGATGCGAATGTTGTCAGCACCCTTGGCGCAGAGGTGCTGCACCAGCAGCCGCGACATCTTGCCCGCCCCGAGGATGGTGACCCGATGGCCTTCCAGGGAGGCGAAGCCGACTTCACCGCAGCGTTCGGCCACCTTCAGCTGGGCCAGTTCAACGGCGGCGGAGCTGATCGAGACAGCGCCAGTGCCGATGCTGGTCTCGGTGCGGACCCGCTTCCCGGCGGTGACGGCCTGCTTGAGCAGGCGGTTGAGGATGCTGCCTGCGCCCTGGTACTGCTGGGCCAGCTGGTGCATCTTCTTCACCTGGGAGAGGATCTGCCCCTCCCCCAGCACCAGACTGTCAAGACCGGCGGAGACCCGCATCAGGTGGTTGGTGGCGTCCTGGTGCAGCAGCACGAACAGGTTGGGCCGCAGCACCGGCAGAGGCAAGCCGCTGTGGTCGGAGAGGAACTGCGTCACTTCGCGCACACCCGCCTCCGTTTCGCGGGCGACGCAGTAAAGTTCCATGCGGTTGCAGGTGCTGAGGATCGAGACCTCCTCGATGTGAGGGTAGGCCTTGAGCTGACCGATGGCCGTCTCGACCCGGTCCTCCGGAATGCTCAGCTTCTCGCGCACTTCCACCGGGGCCGTTTTGTGGCTCAGACCGACAACCGCGATATGCATAGCTTGGGAAATCTGCTCGAACGGACGTGGATCACGAAGGGGTGGGGGCCCACCCGTGGATGAGCCCCCACAGGGACCTTAGCGCAGGCTCACTTGCTTGACATCGTCAAACATGTGAATCGTGTCGACGAAGCGGGCCGTCCGGGACTGGGTGGAGATCACCAGGCTCTGGGTGCGGCAGCCGCCCTTGAAGAAGCTGACGCCGTTCATCAGCAGGCCGGGGGTGATGCCGCAACCGGCGAAGATCACATTCTCGCCGCAGGCCAGCTCTTCAGCGCTGTAGATCCGGTCGGGATCGGTGATGCCCATTTCGTTCAGGCGAGCGATGTTGCTCTCCTTGCTTTCGCCGATCAGACCGGTCTTGACGATCTCGGGATCGTAGATCAGCTGACCCTGGAAGTGACCGCCGAGGGCGCGCATGGCAGCCGCGGAGATCACGCCTTCGGGAGCAGCGCCGATACCCATCAGTGCATGGGTGTTGGTGCCGGCGAAACCGCAGGAGATGGCGGCGGAGACGTCACCGTCGCTGATCAGACGCACGCGGGCGCCAGCAGCACGGATTTCGGCGATCAGGTCCTTGTGACGGGGACGATCCATGACCACGACGACCAGCTCGTCAATGGCACGGTCCAGACACTCGGAGAGGATCTTCAGGTTTTCGGTCGGGGTCTTGGTGATGTCGACCTTGCCCTTGGCGGCCGGGGGAGCGGCCAGCTTGTTCATGTAGAAGTCGGGAGCTGCGAACAGACCGCCCTTCTCGGAGATGGCCAGCACCGCCATGGAACCGGGTTGACCGTAGGCGCAGAGGTTGGTGCCTTCGCAGGGGTCGACGGCGATGTCGATTTCCACCAGCTTGCCGGCAGGAACGTTGGCGCGCTTGGCGGCATCACGGTAGATACCGACTTCTTCGCCGATGTAGAGCATGGGAGCGTCATCGCGCTCACCTTCACCGATGACGATGCGGCCGAGCATCTCCACCTGGTTCATCCGCTCGCGCATCGCTTCCACAGCGACCTCGTCGGCCTCGTTCTTCAGGCCCTTGCCCATCAGGCGGGCGGAGGCGATCGCCGCTTGTTCGACGACTTCAATGATTTCCAGTCCGAGCGTTTTTTCCACGGGGAGTTCCTCTAGCTGCCGGTAATGGCGACGTGGGCGGCCATTCCAACATTTGAGTCTATCAAAGGGACGGCGCCCCACCCGGTCGCCGGAGCCCGGCTGATATCGTTGATGGGGGTCTGCGGGGCAGGCCCGGTCTGCGACGGGGGATTTCCGATGGCTTCTTACAAGCGGGTACTGCTGAAACTCAGCGGCGAAGCTCTGATGGGCGAAGCGTCCTACGGGATTGACCCGACGGTGGTGCAGAACATCGCCCGCGAGGTGGCCGCCGTCAGTCAGTCCGGCATTCAGATTGCCATCGTCGTCGGGGGCGGCAACATCTTCCGGGGCATGAAGGGTGCCGCCGCCGGGATGGAGCGGGCCACGGCCGACTACATGGGGATGATCGCCACGGTGATGAATGCGATCGCCCTCCAGGACGCCCTCGAGCGCCAGGGCGGCCCCACCCGGGTGCAGAGCGCCATCTCGATGCAGGAGGTGGCCGAGCCCTACATCCGCCGCCGGGCCATGCGCCACCTCGAGAAGGGCCGCGTCGTGATCTTCGGCGCAGGCACCGGCAACCCCTTTTTCACCACCGACACCACTGCGGCCCTGCGGGCAGCGGAGATCGGCGCCGACGTGGTCTTCAAGGCCACCAAGGTGGACGGGGTCTACGACAGCGATCCCAAGCTCAATCCCAACGCCCGCCGCTACAACACCCTTACCTACGCCCACGTGCTGGCGGAGGAGCTGGGCGTGATGGACAGCACGGCGATCGCGCTCTGCAAGGATAATAGGATTCCGATTATGGTCTTCGACCTGTTCGGCGAGGGCAACATCCGCCGGGCAGTGATGGGCGAAGCGATCGGGACGATTGTTGGAGGTGATTGTGAAGTTAGCTGACGTCGAGAGCAACATGCAGAAGTCCGTCGAGTCGACTCAACGGGCGTTCAACACCATCCGCACCGGCCGCGCCAACGCGTCCATCCTCGACAAGATCCAGGTCGACTACTACGGCAGCGAGACCCCGCTCAAGTCCCTGGCCAACATCAACACTCCGGATGCCAGCACGATCCAGATCCAACCCTTCGATCGCGGTTCCATGAACCTGATCGAGAAGGCGATCTCGATGTCGGACCTGGGCCTGACCCCGAACAACGACGGCAGCGTCATCCGCCTGAACATCCCGCCCCTGACCAGCGAGCGCCGCAAGGAACTGGTCAAGGTTGCCGCCAAGTATGCCGAGGAAGGCAAGGTGGCAATCCGCAACATCCGTCGCGACGCCGTCGATGCGGTGCGCAAGCAGGAGAAGGCCAGCGAGGTGTCCGAGGACGAGGCCCGCGACCTGCAGGACAAAGTCCAGAAGCTGACCGACAAGTTCATCGCCAAGGTCGACCAGATTCTGGCGGAGAAGGAAAAGGACATCATGACGGTCTAACCGACCGACAGGTTCACCCCGGGGCGGTCATCCGCCCCTTTTTTGTCGCTCCCCCATCGCCATGTTCGACTGTCTGATCCTCGGGGCCGGTCCCGCCGGGGCCGCCGCCGCCTACCACCTGGCCCGTCGGGGTCGCTCGGTGCTGCTGATCGAGAAGGACCGCCTGCCCCGCTACAAGGCCTGCGGCGGTGGCGTCTCGCCGATCGTCGCCGAGTGGTTCGACTTCGACTTCAGCCCGGCGATCGAGCATGGCGTCAACCGGCTGCGCTTCACCTGGAAAATGGACGACCCCGTCGAGGCGGATCTGCCCAGCGAGGAGCCCTTCTGGATGGTGAAGCGCGATCGCTTCGACCAGTTCCTCGTGGAGCAGGCAGTGGCGGCGGGCGCGCAGATTGAGGACGGCTGCACCGCCCTAGGCGTCAGTCCCCGGGAGGACGGCTGGGAGGTGGAGACGAGCCGGGGCCGCTTTTCGGGACGCTACCTGATCGCCGCCGATGGGGCCGAGGGACCTGCCGCCGGATGGCTGGGGTTCCCGGTGCAGAAACGCAACTACGCCCGCGCCCTGGAACTGGAGGTGCCGCTGGATCATCGCCCGGACAGCACCGCCCACTTCGAGTTCGGACTGGTGAAGAACGGCTACATCTGGATGTTCCCCAAGGCCCGGGGCTACTCCGTCGGCATCGGCACCTTCCGGGGCCAGGAGGAGACGGACTTCCTGGGGCTGCTGGCGGAATACCTGCCCAGCCACGGTCTCAGCCTCACCGACAGCGAGGCCCGGCCCGCCCGCCTCAACATCTGGAATGGTCACATCGCCCTGCACGGTCGCCGCTGCCTGCTGGCAGGGGAAACGGCAGCGGTCACCGATCCCTTCACCGCCGAGGGGATCCGCCCGGCCCTGCTCACCGGCGTGCGATCTGCCGAGGCGATCGACGCTGCCCTAACGGGCAACGAAGGAGCCCTGGCAGACTACAGCCAGCGCATTCGCCGCGAGTGGGGCGACAGCATGGCCTGGGGCAAGCGCATCGCCCAGGTGTTCTACCGGGTGCCCAGCATCGGCTACCAGATCGGCATCAAGCGGCCGACGGCCCCCCAGCGTATGGCCCAGATCATGGTCGGTGAGCAGAACTACGGCGATATCGCCGGGCGGGTGATCCGCCGCCTCACCACCAGCTTCCTGCCCGGTGGTGGCCGCTAGGGCTACGTCAGGTGGGGCAGGCTGGCCCGGCCGTGGGCCGTCAGCGTCAGGCAGCGCCCGCCCTCGGGGGTAAAGACAAGACAGGCATGCAGGTAATCCGGGGGCAGACTGCCGGTCGGCAGCCGCTGGGGCCACTCGATCACCACCAGCCCCGGCTCGATCTCCCAGCTGTCCCAGTACTGGTCGATGGCCAAGCGGGCAGTGGCGTCCGCCTCCAGGCGGTAGAGGTCGAAGTGGTAGAGGGGAATCCGGCCCTCGGGGTACTCGCAGACCAGGGTGAAGGTGGGGCTGACGACCGGCTCGCCGATACCGAGCCCTTCGCCGATGCCCTGGGTGAGGGTGGTCTTGCCGGCCCCCAGGTCGCCCTCCAGAAGCAGTACGGTTCCGGCCGCCAGGGAGCGGCCCAGGGCCTGACCCAGAGTCTGGGTCGCGGTGGCATCCTCCAGCCGGATCTCGAGATTCGCCATGGTGCTACCCGGCCACCCGGCGGTACCAGCGCATCAGTGCCCCGGCCAGCTTCTCGGAATCGTGACGCACGGCCCCCGTCTCCGGGTTCTCCTCCATGACGTTGGCCAGGATCAGCCGCCGACCGAGGCGGCGCACCGCATCACGGTCGATTTCCACCAGGGTGGACTGCTGCTGGGCGTAGCGGGCGATCGCCCGGTCCGAGGGGGGCTGCCGCTGCACCATGACCGCATCGAACAGCGATCGGCTGTAAAGCCGGTCCATGGCCTCGATGTGGTCGGCCACCGAGATGCCGTCGGTCTCGCCGGGCTGGGTCATGATGTTGCAGACGTAGACCCGGGGCGCGGTGGTGCGCGCCAGGGCTTCGGCGATGCCGGGCACCAGCAAGTTGGGGATGACGCTGGTGTAGAGACTGCCGGGGCCGAGAATCACCAGATCCGCCTTGCGGATGGCACGTAGGGCCTGACGCACCGCCGGGGGATTCTGGGGCTTGCAGCCGATGCGGCGGATCTGGCCCCCGGCCTCACTGATATTCGACTCGCCCTCGATGATCCGGCCATCGGTCAGTTCGGCCCAGAGGCTGACATCGGCGCGGGTGGCGGGCAGCACTCGGCCCTGGATGGCCAGCACCTTCGAGGAGGCGGCGATCGCCTTCTCGAAGTCACCGGTGATCGCCGTCATCGCCGCCAGGAAGAGGTTACCGAAGCTGTGACCGCTGAGGCCACTGCCCTTGGCGAAGCGGAAGCGGAACAGTTCCGTCAGCAGTTTTTCCTCATCCGCCAGGGCCGTGAGGCAGTTGCGGATATCGCCGGGCGGCTGAATGCCCAGTTCCTGTCGCAGGCGCCCGGAGGAGCCACCGTCATCAGCCACCGTGACGATGGCCGTGATGTTGGAGCTGTACTGTTTCAGACCCCGCAGCAGCGTCGACAGGCCGGTGCCACCGCCGATGGCGACGATCTTCGGACCCTTGCTGCGACGCCGGTGGGAGAGCAGCACATCGACCAGTTCATCGTCCTGCTCCGGCAGCAGCACCTCGGTCAGGGAATGCACCGTCTGGGACTGGCCCAGGTAGAGCAGGAGCAGACCGAGAGCGACCACAAGCGGGCCGCTGATCGTGTTCGGCACCGCCTGGGTGACGCTGCGCAGCAGTTCCCGGGTCTGACTGATCAGGAAGTAGACCGGCCGCAGATCCACCCAGGTCGCCAGCCCCAGCAGCGCCAGCAGCAGACCGAAGATACTGATCAGGACCCAGCGTTTGACCAGCAGGCCCGGGCGCATCCATTTCATCCACTGGCCGACCCGGTGCTGGGAGCGGCTGGTCAGTTCCCGGCCGAGGCGCACCGAGGTGCGGCGATCGGGCACCATCGAACGGAGACGACGACTGGGCATGCACTCAGGAGCAGGGGAGCAGCGGCTTGGCGCTCCCGGCCCGGCAAAGCCTGGAAAAATCGGGGCATTTCAAGCCACCCTAGTGTAGCCGTCCGGACTGATCGTGGATTCTCCCGTTCCCGCAACCGCCACCGACCATCCCCTGATCCAGCTGCGGGGGGTGAGCAAGGCCTTCGGCGGCAAGCCGGTCCTGAATGGCGTCGACCTGACCATTCACCCCGGTGAGGCTCTCGGAATCATCGGCCCATCCGGCACCGGCAAGTCAACGGTCCTGCGGCTGATTGCCGGGCTGCTGCTGCCGGATGGGGGTGAGGTCGTGGTGCAGGGCCAGCGGCGCACCCAGCTGATCATCGACGCCACCGATCCGCTGCTGATCAGTCTGGTATTCCAGCAGGCTGCCCTGTTCGACTCCCTCAGCGTCGGCGAGAACGTCGGCTTCCTGCTCTACCGTGAAGGCCGGCTGCCCCGGGAGGAAATCGCCCGGCTGGTGCGCACCAGTCTGGAGCGGGTGGGCCTGCCCGACATCGCCCACCTCTACCCGGCGGAACTCTCCGGCGGTATGCGCAAGCGGGTCAGCTTCGCCCGGGCGATCGTCCACAACTTCGTCGAGTCGAACCGGCAGGCGGAACTGCTGCTCTACGACGAGCCCACCGCCGGGCTCGATCCGATCGCCTCCACCGTGGTCGAGGACCTGATGCGGGATCTGCGCCAGATTCAGACTCCTGGCTCCGCCTACGTCGTGGTCACCCATCAGGAAAGCACCATCCGCCGGGCTACGGACCGGATTGTGATGCTCTACGACGGCCGGGTCTGCTGGGCCGGGCCCACAGCAGACATAGATCGGACTGATAACATCTACGTGCGTCAGTTCTTCAGCGGCGCCGTGTCCGGACCGATTCAGGTCGCCAGCTAAGCCCAGCCCAGGAGACTTCATGCAGACGAAGGCGTTGCGGGAAGGCAGTGTCGGACTGATGATCGCCGGGGGTGCCGCCCTGCTGATCGGGACACTGCTCTGGCTCAAGGGCAACACCTTCGATCGCAACCGTTACAACCTAGTGGTGCGCTTCAGCAATGCCGCCGGGATTCAGATCGGCACTCCGGTGGCCTTCCGGGGAGTTCCCGTCGGCCAGGTCTCGGCCATCACCCCCGGCAGCAACGATGTGGCCATCACCCTGGAGATTGTCCCCGGCACCCTGGCCCTGCCCCGCGAACTGTCGGTAACCGCCCAGAGTTCCTCCCTGCTGGGCAACCCCAGTCTGATCCTGAGCCCGCGTCGGGATGTGAACATCGGCCAGGGCCCCCGCTTCGACCCTCGCAGTCCGCAGTGCGATCGCAGCCTGATCCTCTGCAACGGTGAGGAAATCGTCGGTGAGACCTCCCCCACCCTGGGGGCGCTGATCACCACCCTGTCAGAACTGGCCAAGGAAGCCAA
>CAYZUY010000051.1:9521-12943 GCA_964481495.1 uncultured bacterium | reverse complement strand
GCCGCAGCGCCGCCCTGGGAGCGCTGCTGGCCCGGCAGCTGCCGCTGGAGGAACTGCCGCTGGCGATCGGCAAGCTGCAACTGGCGGCGGAACTGTTGCCGCTGCAGGGGCGATCGCTCCCCACGGAACTGGTGGGTCTGGCCCCGGCCATCCTCGACCCCGGGCAGTCCCTGGAAGCGTTCGCGACCCGGTTGCTGGGCACCGACGGCTGAGGGCCGCTTGAGGGGGGCGACGGGCCGTGGCAGGGTAGAAGGCGCTGCCTATGCCGGATGCCCTATGACCGACGCCACCCTGCCCGCCCTGATCCAGCAGATGCTGGAGCCCGGGTTCTACCCCCATCCGGTGCAGGAGCCGATCCGGCTGATGCAGACCCACTGCTCCTACGTGCTGCTCACCGGCGATCGCGTCTACAAGATCAAGAAGCCGGTCAACTTCGGCTTCCTCGACTACTCCACCCTGGAGAAGCGGCAGCACTTCATCCAGGAGGAACTGCGCCTCAACCAGCGCGGGGCGGCCCCCCTCTACAGACGGGCCCTGCCCATTGCCCTGGAGGGCGATCGCTACCGCCTCGCCGACGGTCCCGCCGATTGGACCCTGGAGCCGGTGGAATGGTGCCTGGAGATGGTCCAGTTCCCGGATCAGGCCCTGCTCTCGGCGGAGTTCGAGGCCGGAGCGGTGACACCGGAGCTGCTCACCCGCCTGGCCCGGGCGATCGCCGACTTCCACCGGGTGGCGGCGGTGAACGATCACATCCGCAGCTACGGCAGCGTCGAGCGCATCCGCGAGGCCTTCGACCAGAACTACGACCAGACGGCCAAATACATCGGTGGGCCCCAGACCCAGGAACGCTACGAGGCCACCAAGCGCTACTCCGATGCCTTCTTTGAGCGGGCCGAGTTGTTCGCGGCCCGGGTGGCGGCGGACAAGGTACGTGAATGCCACGGCGACCTGCACCTGGGCAACATCTGCCACTGGAACGACACCCTCTACCTGTTCGACTGCATCGAGTTCAACGAACCCTTCCGCTTCGTCGACACGATGTACGACCTCGCTTTCCTGGCCATGGACCTCGACGCCCGTGGCCGCAGCGATCTGGCGACGGTGGTGCGCAACGCCTACTGCGAGGAGACCGGCGACTGGGAGGGGCTGGCGGTGCTGCCGCTCTACCTCAGCCGTCAGGCCTACGTGCGCGCCAAGGTGACTTCCTTCCTGCTCGATGACCCGGCCATCCCTGCGGACGTCAAGCAGCAGTCCTTCGAGCGGGCGCAGCATTACTACGAACTGGCCCATCGCTACACCGAGCGCCGTCCGGGGCGACTGTTCCTCACCAACGGCCACTCCGGCAGCGGCAAGTCCACCGTCGCCCGCACCCTGGCGGCCCGCACTGGGGCCGTGCATCTGCGCTCCGATGCGGTGCGTAAGCATCTGGCGGGGGTGCCCCTGCGCGAGCAGGCACCCCAGTCCGCCTACAGCCGTGAGATGACCGAGGCCACCTACACCCGCCTCCAGGATCTGGGGCTGAAGCTGGTGGCCGAGGGCTACGACGTGATTCTCGATGCCACCTACGACCGGCAGGCGCCCCGGGCGGCGGTGACCGCAGCGGCGGCCGCCGCCGGAATCCCGCTGACGATTCTGTGCTGTCAGGCTCCCGAGGCAGTGCTGCGCCAGCGGGTCAGCGATCGCCAGGGTGACATCGCTGATGCCACGGTGGCGGTGCTGGAGAACCAGCTGGCGGGGGCGGAACCCCTGACGGCCGAGGAGGCGGCGATCGCTGTCACCCTCGACACCACCGGTGGCCTCGAAGCCCAACTGGCGGCGCTCTAGAGCAGGCTCAGCTGCTCGTAGGGACCCGGCTCGGGCTGCCGTTTCGAACGGCGGCGGGACTCGCGCACGTTGGGCGGTGGGCCGATCAGCCAGCTGCGCAGGGCCTGCCGCTGCCCCCGATCCAGGGCCTCCAGGTTCAGGGCGGCGGGGAACAGGTCTTCGGGGGCGGTGGGCAGCCAGCCCAGCCAGCAGTCGTGGCGATCGCTGCCCACCGGGGTCCAGTCTGTGGGCAGATGGGCCAGATGTCGCAGCGGATCCCGCTCACCCTGGAGGCTGGCTCGCTGCCGCTGCAGAGTCTCCAGCCGCTGACGGCGGGCCCGGTCGTAATCGAGGATCGGTGGCGGGTAGTCGACCCAGGTCGGTAGGTTGCCCAGCTGTTCGGGCGGCACCCGTGCCAGTTCCGGCAGCCATCGCTTGATGAAAGCTCCCTCGGGGTCGCAGCGATCCACCGCCGCCTGCATCGGGTTGTAGATCCGGCTCCAGGGGCGGTCGACCCAGTGGGTGGCGCCGCTCTGCATGGCCCACTGGTAATGGTCGATCGGGCAGTCGCCGTCGATCAGATGGCGCATAAAGTGCAGGGCTCCCAGACGCCAGTCCATGCCCAGCAAGTTGCCGAGGACGCTGGCGTAGAGGGCGCGGCTGCGGAAGTTGAGGGCCAGGTAGCCCCCCGTAGCCCGCAGGCAGCGGGCGGCGGCATCGACGATCGGGAAGCCGGTGCGGCCCTGGCACCAGGCCTCATAGAGCTGTGGGTCGTAGGGCCAGCCCTCGGCATCGAAGGGGACGTAGAGCGATCGCAGCTCCAACTGGGGCAGGTAGCGGAAGCGCATGGCAAAGCTGCTGCCCCAGCGCAGGCGGGAAATCAGCTGTTTGCGGCTGCGCTGGCAGCGGGGGTCCGGGTGCTGCCGCAGCGGGTCGAGGGCGCGGTAGCAGTCCCGCAGCGAGATGGCGCCGAACTTCAGGTAGGGGCTGAGGCCGCTGGTGACCTCGGCGTTGGGGTAGGAGAGCTGCCAGTA
The DNA here is from genome assembly GCA_964481495.1 of uncultured bacterium. GTDB lineage: Bacteria > Cyanobacteriota > Cyanobacteriia > Synechococcales > Synechococcaceae > CAWUMD01. The sequence goes on along the minus strand of CAYZUY010000051.1, from coordinate 10,106 downwards.
GTAGCGCTCGGCCTTGGTGGTTACGAAGGTCTGGAGTAGCTCCCGGGCGGGAGCGGTGCCCCCCGCCGGAATCGGCACGCCATCCTGCTGCAGCCCCAAACCCCCCAGGTTCGGCAGCGGCAGGCTCTCCAACTGGGGCGGAACGCTCACCCGGGTGGGGGCAGGCCAGCGATCGCCGTACATCTGGGCGTACCACTGCTCCCGGAAGCGGCTGTGGGGTACCAGTTCCGCGAGGCCCCCCTGGGGCTCGAACCAGCGGATGCGCATTCCCTGCTCCGTCAGGGCTCGGTTGAGGCGGGCATCCCGCAGACGGCCGTAGATCCGCTCGTAGTCGAGGTGGGCGTAGATGCCATCGGCGCCGGTCTCGCGGATCAGCTGGGGCAGCACCTGCACCGGGTCGCCCTGGCGCAGGATCAGCCGTCCGCCGCGCTGGCGCAGCTCCCGGTCGAGGGCGGCGAGGCAGTCGAGCATGAACCGCACCCGGGCCGGGGCCGTCTCCGGATGGTGCAGCAGGGCCCGGTCGAGGCAGAACACCGGCACAACCGGGCCGCGACGGCAGGCCCGCCAGAGGGGTTCGTGATCCTC
>CAYZUY010000051.1:4324-9511 GCA_964481495.1 uncultured bacterium | reverse complement strand
CCCATGGCCACGACCTTAGCGGCTGGGGCGATCGCAGCGGAGGAAATGGTTACGATTTCCTGGCGGCACGGTGGACGGAGCGAGGATGGAATTGCCGAAGTGCTTCGGCCCGCCCCGCTCCGGGTGGAACCCGCGGAACCCCCGCTACCGGCCAGCGGCCGGATGGAAGCGACGGGGGTTCCGCGTTTGTCTGGAGGGGTGACCATGGCGCTGATCACGCTGCTGACGGATTTCGGGGCCCAGGACAACTACGTCGGGGTGATCAAGGCGGTGATCCTGGTGATCGCCCCCGACGTCACCCTGCTCGACCTCTGCCACGGTATTCCGCCCCAGGACCGCTGGGCGGCCCGCTTCCAACTGCTGACCGCCCTGCCCTACTGCCCCCGGGAGGCCGTGCATCTGGCGGTGGTGGACCCGGGGGTGGGCAGTGACCGGCGGGGGATCGCCGTCCGCTGCGACCTCGGCTGGCTGGTGGGCCCCGACAATGGCCTATTCACCGGTATCCTCGACCGCTACCCGGCACAGTCCGCCTGGAGTCTCGACAATCCGCAGCTCTGGCGCACGCCCCAGCCCAGCCCCAGCTTCCATGGCCGCGACATCTTCGCCCCGGTGGCGGCCCATCTGGCTGCGGGCGTCGAGCCTGAGCGCCTGGGCACCCCCCTCGACCCGGCCACGCTGGTCCGCCTCGACCTGCCGCCGTTGGAACCGACCGCGGCGGGCTGGCAGGGCAGCATCCAGGCCATCGATCACTTCGGCAACCTGATCAGCGACCTGCCCCTGGACCTGGGCGGCGCCCGACTCGACTACCAGGGCGAGATGATTCCCTGCCGCCCCTGTTATGCCGAGGCCCGTCCCGGTGAACTGCTGGCCCTCCCCGGCAGCCATGGCTTCTGGGAGGTGGCGGTGAACCAGGGCCATGCGGCCTTCCGGCTGCGGGCCCGAGTGGGCGATCGCCTCGACCTCTGCGGTTGATCCCCGCCGTCGCGGGAACGATGGGTTGGTTATGCCTCTGAGGTGTTGCCATGACCCATGCCCCTGTCTACCGCCCCCTGACCGAGGCGGAGCGCCGTCACCACGCCTATCTGGACCGGGTTAACCGGGCCCCCTACGCCCTGATCCTCGGGCTCGGTGTCCTGGCGGTGCTGTTCTTCAGTGCCCTGATTCTGGTGGGCACCTTCTGAACGCAGGGGGGAGGCCCGCGGGACTGTGGTGAGTGACGCGCCCTACTGGCTGGCCTGGAGCCAGGTGAGTGGTCTGGGTCCGGTGCGCGTGGCCCGGTTGCGGGAGCACTGTGGCGATCTGGCCACCGCCTGGACTCTCCCCCTGCGCGAACTGGGAGCGATCGCGGGCATCGGCGAGCAGGGGGTGGCGGCGATCGCCCGGGCCCGGCAGCAGATCGAGCCGCTCGACTTCCACCGGCAGTACCGCCAGCGGAACCTGCAGTTCCTCACCCCCGCCGATGACGACTACCCCCGGCTGCTTCTGGAGATTCCCGGCCCGCCGCCGGTGCTGCACTGGCTCGGCAATCTGGAGCTGATCGGCAACCGCCGGGCCTGGAGCGGTGTGGCCGTGGTCGGTACCCGCGACCCCACCCCCTACGCCTGCCGCTGGACCGAGAAGCTGACCTGCCGGTTGGCCCGCAGTGGTTTCACCATCCTCTCGGGACTGGCCTACGGCATCGACACCGAAGCCCACCGGTCTTGTCTGGCGGTGGGAGGTGAAACCGTGGCGGTCCTCGGGACCGGCGTCGATGTCTGCTATCCCGCCAGCAATGAAGCCCTCTACGACCGCATCCGGGCCCAGGGGCTGATCCTCAGCGAGTACCCGGCGGGGACTGGACCCCAGCGGGGGCACTTTCCGGCCCGTAACCGCATCGTCGCCGGGTTGTCCCGGGCAGTGCTGGTGACTGAGGCTCCGACTCGCTCGGGTGCGCTGATCACGGCCCGGCTGGCCAATGAGTGCGGCCGGGATGTGTTCGTGCTGCCCGGCAGCCTCGACAATCCGGCCGCCCTCGGTTGTCTGGGGCTGCTGGTGCAGGGAGCCCAGCCCGTCCTCGGCGAGGGGCATCTGCTGGAACTGCTGGGACGGATGCCGGAGCTGGACGCGCCACCTGAACAGCTGGGTCTGGAACTGAGGCCGCCCCTGCCGCCGGAGCTGGAACCCGTGCTGCAGCGCATTCCCCCGGAGCCGATTGCCCTGGAGCGGCTGGTGCTCGACACCGGCCTGGAGGCCGGACAGGTGGCGGCGGCGCTGATGCAGTTGGAACTGCTGGGTCGGGTGCAGCAGCTACCGGGGATGCAGGTGCAGCGAATCTGACCTACCCTGGGCCCGGATCGAAGCACGGACAGCCATGGGCTTCTATCGTCACCTGACCCATACCCTGCGCCGCCATGCGGTGACCCTGCTCTGCGTCAGCAGCGGCGGGCTGGCTCTCTCGGGGGTGATCTTCAGCGGCACCCTGGGGATGATTTACCTCCGGGGCATGCTGACGCTGCTGATTCTGGCCTGCCTCAACTTCGGCCAGAGCGAACTGCATCGCTCCTGGCAGCGCTGGCTGCTGGAGCTGATCAGCGGGCTGGTGCTGGTGGCTACCTGGAGTCAGAGCACGCTGCAGCCGGCGGGACTGGTCGCCTACACGATCTACATCAGCCTGATCACCGTCGGCATCATCCGGCGGCTGATCACGCAGCATCAGGTGAACCGGGAGATGCTGGCGGCCGGTATTGCGGGGTATCTGCTGCTGGGGGTCTGCGGCTTCTTCGCCGCCCTGTCGCTGCAGGCCCTCGATCCCCATGCCTTCCATCTGGGCGGGCAGCCGCTGCCGCGCCTCGGGGATGACAAGCTGCTCTACTACAGCTTCGTCACCCTCTCGACCCTGGGCTACGGCGACATTCTGCCCACCAATGCCCTGGCCCGCACCCTGACGATTCTGCTCACCACCCTGGGCCAGATCTACACGACGCTGGTGCTGGGGCTGCTGCTGGCCCGCTACCTGAGGGAGCGCTGAGCGGTCGGCAGGGCTCGCCAGAGCAGCAGTGCCCGCAGCCCCATGAACAGACTCAGGCCCAGCCAGAGCAGGGGTGTTGAGCCCAGCTGCAGGGCGATCGCCGCCAGCCCGAGAAAGCCCAGCCCGGCCCACAGCACCGTGTCCCGCAGCAGCCGTCCCTGGCTCTGGCCGAGGAAATAGCCGTCAAGCAGAAAGGCGATCGCCCCCAGCCCCAGCACTGGCCAGAGCCAGGGCAGCAGCGGTCGGGCGGTGGCCAGCACCACTGCCTGGGGAGTGATCAGCGGAATCAGCTGCTCCGGCCAGAGACAGAAGAGGGCGGCGATCGCCAGCCCGATCACCAGACTGGTGCCCAGACCCAGGTGCAGCAGGTTCGCCTGAGCGTGTTCATCCCCCTGTCCCTGGAGCTGGCCGCTGAGGGTTTCGGTGGCGTAGGCCAGTCCGTCGATGAAGTAGGACGCCAGCAGCACCACCTGCAGCAGCAGACTGTTGGCCACCAGCACTGCCTGCCCGAGGCGGGCGCTGGCGGCGGTGAACAGCCCCAGCACCGTCAGCACCGCCAGGGTGCGCAGGAACAGGTCTCCGTTCAGGCGGGCGAAGCCCCGCCAGGCGGCGGCGGGGCCCAGGGCGGTGGTCGGTCGCGCCCCGGCGCCCCAGGCCAGGAGCAGCCCGGTTACAAGCACCCAGCTCTGGCTGAGCAGGGTGGCTATCGCCGCGCCCCGACTGCCCCAGCCCAGCTGCCCGATCAGCCAGGCATCCCCGAGCACGTTCAGGCCGTTGCCCAGCAGCGACAGCAGCAGCACCGGCCGGGCCAGCCCGCAGCCGAGGAACCAGCCCAGCAGCACGTAGTTCAGCAGCACCGCCGGGGCGGCCCAGATCAGGGTGTCGTAGTAGACCACCGCTGCCCGCAGCGTGTCGGGATCCGCCTGCAGCAGCGCGAAGCCCCCCTGGCGCAGCGGCTCGCGCAGGCCCACGAGGGCCAGTCCCAGGACCAGGGCGATCGCCAGCCCGCGGCCCAGCACCCGCTGCCCTTCCGCCGCATCGCCGCGCCCCACCGCCTGGGCCACCAGCCCTGTGCTGCTCATGCGCAGGCAGGCGAAGCTACGGAACAGATAGTTGAACAGCACCCCGGCCAGACTGACCCCGGCCAGATTCCCCAGGTCGGCCTGGTGACCGAGGAAGGCCGTATTCGCCAGGGCAGCCAGGGGGACGCTCAGGTTCGAGAGGACATTGGCGATCGCCAGCTTCCAGAAGCGGGGCTGCCAGGGAGCGGCGGTGACGGTGACGGATTCCATGGGCCCAGCCTACGACGTCGCCCTCAGGCGACGGTGGCGGCCTCCGGATCGGCGAAGCGTTCGGCAATCTCGCGGAACTGCGCCTGCTGTGCCAGGAAGATCTCCACCAGCAGCGGGTCGAACTGGCTGCCGCTGCCGGTGCTGATCAGCTCCACGGCCCGCTCGTGGCTGAAGGCCGGTTTGTAGACCCGGCGGCTGATCAGGGCGTCGTAGACGTCTGCCAGGGCCATCAGTCGTCCGGCCAGGGGGATGTCGCTGCCCCTCAGTCCGTCCGGGTAGCCGCTGCCGTCCCAGCGTTCGTGGTGGGCTCCGGCGATGTCCTTGGCGATCGAGAGGAAGGGCACCGGCTGGCCCAGGGCCCGTTCGGCCCGCTCGATCGCCTCCCGCCCCAGGCGCGGATGCTGCTGCATCAGGGCAAACTCGTCCGGCTCCAGGGGTCCGGGCTTGAGCAGGATGCGGTCGGGGATGCCCACCTTGCCGATGTCGTGCAGGGGAGCGGTCTTGAACAGCAGGGTGATGGTGGTGTCGTCGAGGAGTTCCGGGCAGTCGGGGTGCTGCCGCAGGGCCTCCGCCAGCAGCCGGACGTAGTGCTGGGTGCGGCGCAGGTGGTTGCCGGTCTCGTTGTCCCGGGTTTCCGCCAGGGAGGCGAGGGCGTGGATGGTGACCTCCTGCAGCTGCTCGATGTCGCGGGTGCGGGCGGTCACCTGTTCCTCGAGGAACTGGTTCTGGTGCCGCAGCCGATCCTGGGCCACCTTCAGCTGCAGGTGGTTGTGGATCCGGGCCAGTACCAGAGGCGGGCTGATCGGTTTGGTCAGGTAGTCGATCGCCCCGGCTTCGAGACCCTCCTGTTCATCCAATGCGGCGGTGCGGGCGGTGAGCAGAATCACC
>CAYZUY010000051.1:0-4314 GCA_964481495.1 uncultured bacterium | reverse complement strand
GGGATGTCACGACTGAGGGGGTCGGCCTTGAGCCGACGCAGCACCTCCAGGCCGTCCATCTCCGGCATCATGATATCGAGCAGAATCAGGTCCGGCGGGGCCTGACTGACGACCCCCAGGGCCCGGATGCCGCTGTTGGCCACCTTGACGCGGTAGTGGGGACTGAGCAGGGCGCTGAGCAGCTGCAGATTCTCCGGTGCATCGTCCACGACCAGCAGGGTGGTGGGGGAGTCACTCATGGGGTCGCCTCACTGGGGATCGGGGCAGGGGTGGCATTCGGCCGGATGACCCCGTCGAGCAGTTTTTCGGCGACCGGGAAGTCGTAGTTCTCGATCGCTGCCTGCAGCCGTCCGCCCAGTTCCGGTCCCAGACAGCGGATCAGCAGACTGCGGTGCTGCCGGAACAGCGTACAGGCTTCGCTGTCCGATTCCTCCAGCAACTGGCGCAGCTGCCCCAGCAGGCTCTCGCAGGTGCCGGGGCCGGTGGCGCTGGCGGCGGGCGGGTTGGGGTCGAAGCGCTCCTGCAGCCCGCGGATCAGGGGCCGCAGCAGTTCATCGAGGCGGGCCAGACGGGGCGTCAGCAGGCTCGGGGCGGGCCCCAACCGCAGCTGGGCCGCCATCTGGGCCGCCAGCCGGGCGATCGCCTCGGCGCCGATCTGCTCGGCCCCCAGCCGCAGCCGGAACAGCTGCTGCTCGGCGCGGTAGCGATCGCCCGCAGTCAGGGACTCCTGCAGTTCGCGGCTGACGCCACGCTGCTGCTGCAGGAACCGCTGCAGATGCTGGCGGTAGAGGCTGCGATCGCCGCCGCAGCGTTCCAGACCCTGATCGGGATTGAGATTGAGGATGCCCTCGAAGCCGGTGGGCGGTCCGGCGTCTGTGCCCTTGCCGTTGCTGCTGGCCCCGCCGCCCTCCGAGGCTGCCGTCGTCCGGGGCAGCCAGCGCTGCAGCGTGGTCAGCAGCACCTCGGGGTCGATCGGTTTGGGGATGAAGTCGTTCATACCGGCGCTGAGGCAGCGCTGGCGGTCCTCCTCGAGCACGTGGGCGGTCATGGCCAGGATCGGCAGGCGGGCGAAGGCTGGCTGCTGGCGGATCTCCCGGCAGGCGGAATAGCCATCCATCACTGGCATCTGCAGATCCATCAGCACCAGGTCGTAGGTCTGGCGTAGCAGACGGCGCACTGCCTCGACGCCGTTGCGGGCCACGCTCACCCGGCACTGCTGCTGCTCCAGCAGCAGGCGGATGTAGTCGAGGTTCTGGTCGTTGTCCTCGACCACGAGAATTGCGGCTCCCGCTAGATCGGCATTCGGGCTGCCCGGATCGGTAACGGGGGCGCTGCGGTCGGAGCTCGGCAGCGGCTGGGACGATCGCCCCAGCACCCGGCTGGTGACATCCAGCAGCTGGGAGGGAGTGACCGGTTTGACCAGCACCTCGGCCACCCCGTGGCGGGTGGCTTCGCGCATCAGTACATCCCGGCTGTGGGCGGTGACCATCACAATCTGGGGCCGGGGCTGGACCGACTGCAGCGCCAGACTGGTCTCGAGACCGTCCATGCCCGGCATCTGGTAGTCGAGGTAGAGCACTACGTAGGGGTCCTCATCCCGGGCCGCCTGATTGACGGCGGTGACGGCGGCGGGCCCAGAGGCGACCGTGTCCACCCGCAGGTGGAAGTGGCTGAGGATTTCCTGGAGTACCTGGCGGGCCCGTTCGTTGTCGTCGACCACCAGCACCCGCTGCCCCACCAGCAGGGTCGGCGGCAGGGCCAGCCGGATCGGGGCCGAACTGCGGCCGAAGGGCAGGGTGAAGCTGAAGCTGCTGCCCTTGCCGAAGCGGCTGATCACCTCCAGCTGACCACCCATCAGCTGTACCAGCCGTCGGCTGATCGCCAGCCCCAGACCGGTGCCGCCGAAGCGTCGGGTGATCGAGGCATCCGCCTGCTCGAAGGGGGCGAAGATATGCTGCAGCTGCTCCGGCCGGATACCGATGCCGGTGTCATCTACCCGGAAGCGCAGCTGCACCGTGCTGTCGCTGTCCCCGACCGGCTCGATGGTTACCGTCACGTCCCCCTGCTCGGTGAACTTGATGGCGTTACCCACCAGATTGGTCAGCACCTGCCCCAGCCGCAGCGGGTCGCCGTGCAGCTGCAGGGGCACCTCGGGCGAGACCGAGAGGGTCAGCTCCAGCCCCTTCTCGACGGCACTCTGGCCGTGCAGGTCCGAGACCCGTTCGAGGACGCTCTCCAGGGTGAAGTCGATCTGCTCAATGCGGATGTGGCCGCTCTCGATGCGCGAGAAGTCGAGGATGTCATTGAGGATGCCGAGCAGGTGCTGGGAGGATCGCTGGATACGGCCCAGGTAGTCCTGCTGGATTGGGTCGAGGGTGGTGCGGCCCAGCAGGTAGGCCATCCCCAGCACCGCATTCATCGGTGTGCGGATCTCGTGGCTCATGTTGGCCAGGAATTCGCTCTTGATGCGGGCGGATTCCTCGGCCATGCTCTTGCCCAGGGCCAGGGTGACCTCGGCCTGCTTGCGCAGGGTGATGTCGAAGATCGCCCCTTCCAGATGCAGGACCTGGCCTTTACCGTCGCGGATGCCCAGACCGCGGTCGAGCACCCAGCGCCAGTCCCCGTTGGCCTGCTGCACCTGGTATTCGACGCTGTAGGGTTCGCCCCGGTCGACGGCAGTGCTCACAATCTCCCAGACCGTCTCCCGGTCGTCGGGATGGATCTGGTCGTTGAGCAGGCAGGTGCCGTTCAGGTAGTCTTCCGCCGGATGGCCCGTCAGGGCCTCGATGCCGGGGCTGATGTAGAGCATCGTCCAGTCGTGGTCCTGGCGGCAGCGGTAGACGGCCCCCTGGACGTTGGTGACGAGGGTGGCGAAGGTGTGGCGGCTTTCCTCCAGCTGGTGCACCTCCTGCTCCAGGCTCTCGGCCATGCGGTCGAGACCGGCGGCCAGCTGGCCGATCTCATCCCGCTGGCGGATGCCGTTACGGGCTCCCAGGTCCCCGGCATCGAGGTGCTGGGACTGGATCTCCATGCGCTTGGCGGCCCGGAGGATGCGTCCTTCCACCAGGGCGTAGATGCCGCCCAGCTCCAGCAGCAGCAGGCCGAACAGACCGCCGAGGATCACCAGACCGGTCTGCTGGCGGTCCTGCAGTTGCCGAGCCTGGTGGTTGATCCGGCTTTCGAGTACCACCCGCAGGCTGCTGACGGGCACGAGCACGGCGTTCTTGCGGATCAGGTAGTCCTGGCCCCAGAGCAGGTCCTCGGCGGCAGCGATGTTCCCCCGTCGGGCCAGATCCATGGCCCGGGTTTCGATCTCGGTCTGCTGGTCCAGGGCCTGTTCCGCATCCCGGAACAGCTGAGCCTCATTGGGGCGTAGCTGCAGTCGGGCGATCGCCTGCCGATGGCTCAGGGTTGCTCCCAGCCGGTCCGGGCGGCGGCCCGAAAGCACCAGCTGCCAGTAGCTGGGCGGGTAGACGATCGGGCGGGGTTGGTGCCCCGCACGGATCGCCAGCAGCTGCCGGTGGTAGTCGCGGTAGCGAGGCTCCCGACGGATCACGTAGAAGCGGGCCAGCCGGGTCTGGTTGTCGGCGATCGCCAGTAGTTCGTCGTTGAGACTTTCCGCCTGGCGGGCCAGCCGGTCCTGGTTCACCAGCCGGGTCTGGGTCTGCCAGAGATCGCCGCCGACGGCGATCGCCAGCCCGAGCGACAGGGCGGTGGCCGTCATGCAGAGGCGGAAGATCAGACGCAGCTTCATGGCCGGCCCGGAAAGACCATCACTGTCAGGATGCGTCTGCGCTCAGGGAACCCAACACCCGGGACCGACGAGATTCCTCAGATCTCGATTGGTTCGAGACCCGCCACCACCGGGGCCACGGCCTTCAGCTTCAGCTCCGGATGGTCCCCCTCGATCTGCTGCAGGTTCCACTCGTTGCGGAACAGCAGCACCGGCCGACCCCAGCTGTCCTTGACCGCGACGGTGTTGAACAGCCGCCCGGCCGCGTCCAGAACCTCCCAGCCGCCGTCCACCCAGCGGGCAACACTGTAGGGCAGGGGCTCGAGCAGGGTCTCGACGCCATACTCGCTCTGGAGGCGGTACTGCACCACCTCCAGTTGCAGCTGACCCACCGCCGCCAGAATCGGGTCGCGGCGGCTGTCGTTGGCCGAGTACATGATCTGCACGGCCCCTTCTTCCCGCAGTTCCGAGACGCCCTTGCGGAACGGCTTGAACTTGGAGGGGTTGGGGTTGCGCAGGTAGGCGAAGATTTCCGGCGAGAAGCAGGGGATACCGTCGTACTCCATCCGTTTGCCGGTGTA
>CAYZUY010000050.1:0-12954 GCA_964481495.1 uncultured bacterium | reverse complement strand
TTTCCCCATCGACGGACGTCCGGCCACGATGATCAGGTCCGAGCGCTGGAAGCCCTGGGTCATGGCGTCCAGATCGTAGTAGTTGCAGGGGATGCCCGAGAGGGCCGTACCCATGGCCCGGCTTTCGATCTCGGCGAAGGTGCTGGTGAGGATGTCGGCCGTGCCCACCAGACTGCTGCTGGGGCGATCCTGGGTGATCGAGAAGACTTTCTGCTCCGCCTGATCGAGCACCTGCTCCAGGGGCTGCTTGGTATCGAAGCCCATGCCGATCACTTCGTTACCGGCCTTGATCAGCTGGCGACGCAGATGCTTATCCATGACGATCAGGGCGTACTGATCGACGTTGGCGGTGGTGATGACGCGATCCACCAGTTGGGCCAGCCGCGACTGACCGCCGATGCCGTCCAGCTTGCCCTGGTCCTGTAGCCAGGCGGTGAGGCTGGTCAGGTCCGTGGGCCGGCCGCTGCGGTGCAGTTCCAGGCAGGCCTTGTAGATGTCGCGGTGGGCACCGATGTAGAAGGCGTCGGGCACGAGGGTATCGGCGACGCGGGTGATCGCCTCCGGGTCGAGCAGCAGCGCCCCGAGGATTGCCTCCTCGGCTTCCAGGCTCTGGGGTGGGACCCGCTGTTCGGGCAACGGCTCGAAGCTGGGTTCCTGAACCATCCCTGCTGACCCTTCCTAGACACAGACACAAAGAAGCGCAGCGATCGTAGCGGACCGCTGCGCTGTTGGCGTTGGTTCGAACTACTGGGCGACGACGTCGATGGTGAGTTCGGCAACGACGTCGGGGTGCAGCTTCACCTGAACGGTGTAGGTGCCCAGCTGGTGGACGTCGGGCAGGGTGATGGAGCGACGGTCCAGTTCCTGGCCGGTCTTGGCCTGGATGGCGTCGGCCACGTCACCGTTGGTGACGGTTCCGAAGATGGCGTCTTCCTCACCGACCTGCTTGGCGATGGAGAGGGTACCCAGCGCTTCCAGGGCAGCCTTGCGGGCTTCAGCCTCGGCCTTGAGAGCGGCCAGACGGGCTTCTTCCTTGGCGCGGCGGAACTCGGCCACCTTCAGGACTGCGGGGGTCACCGGCTGGGCCAGGTCGCGGGGGTAGAGGAAATTGCGAGCGTAGCCGGGGGCCACTTCGACGACCTCGCCGACGATACCCAGCTTGCTGACGGTCTGGTTGAGTACGACTGAAATTCGTTTAGCCATGGCTTGAATGTGCCGTCCCGTGGCCGGCCCTTGCAGGAAATCGTTTTCTGACAAACTCCTATAGTATCTCAGGCCCTGCCCCCAGCAATAGCCGGAGTTCCGTTTCTTGGCTGATTTCCGCCTGCGTGCCGCCACCACTGCCGATCTGCCGGTGCTCACCCACCTGCTGACGGATGTCTTCCACCGCCATCTGGGGGAGCAGAGCCTCGCCTACTGGTTTCTGCGGATCACGGTGCAGGAGGACCTGCGGGTGAAGCTGCGGGCCGCCAGTGCCGCTGAACAGTGCTGGGTGGCGATCGCCCCCGACGATCCCGACGCCCGACCCGTCGGCTACGTGGAGCTGGATCGCCGTCGGGCCCTGCCCTGGCAGGCACCGGTGCCCTACCTCTCGAATCTGGCGATCGCCCCGGAATGGCGGCGCCAGGGCATTGCCACGGCCCTGCTGGGGCAGTGCGAACAGGTAGCCCGGGGCTGGGGCTGCGATCGCCTGCAGCTGCATGTGCTCGCCACCAACGTGCGGGCGCGGGGCCTCTACGATCGCCTCGCCTTCACCCAGCAGCGGATCGACTATGGCTGGGACCACTGGCTGCTGGGCGCCTCGCCGCGGCTGCTGCTCGAAAAGCGGCTCTGAATGACCGTGGCCGGGGTTGGGCGATCGCCGGTCCCTGCCGGTAAGGTAGCTCTAGCCCCGCTGCGGACCCGCCGGGCTGATTCGCTGTCTCCCCTCTGCGTGACCCGATGTTCAACCTGATTGTGCTGCTGCTGATCCTGGCGGCGATCGCTGTTGCCTATGCCCTCTACCGTCAGGTCAGCCGCCGTTCGGACAAACAGTTTCAGCGTCCCGAACCTCCGGCGGCACCCGTGGCGGCCCCGGAATTCCCGCGTCCGGCCGCGACGATGAAGGAGGTCTTCGCTCCGGTCGACACGCCTGCTCCCCAGCCTGCTGCTGTCCCGAGTGCAGATACTGCAGCTGCGGAAGCCGTGGCCCGTTTCGAGGCCGAGACGCTTCGGGGTCTGGCGACCCTGGCCCAGCTCGAATACCAGGGGCTGAAGAACACCGCCGCCCGGGCCGGACTCGACTTCACCGTCTTCTTCCACGAGCAGCTGCAGCAGCGCAACAGCAAGCCCTACTACGACTGGATCCTCGAACTGCACCAGACCCTGCGCCAGCGGATTGCGGGCTGATCCATGGCGATGATCACGGCGGAGCACCTGCGCAAGGTCTACCCGGTTGCCATCCGCGAGCCGGGGCTGGCCGGCACGGTGCGGCACTTCGTCCAGCGTCGCTATCGGCAGGTGGTGGCCGTCGATGATGTCAGCTTTGCCATCGAGCCGGGCGAAGTGGTCGGTTTCCTGGGGGCGAACGGGGCGGGCAAGACCACGACCCTGAAGATGCTCACCGGTCTGATTCACCCCAGTGCCGGGGTGGCCCGGGTGGCCGGGTTCGAACCCTTCCGTCGCGAGACTCCCTTCCTGCGCCGGATCAGTCTGGTGATGGGCCAGAAGCAGCAGCTGATCTGGGACCTGCCCGCCCTCGACTCTCTGAAGATCAACGGCGCCATCTACGGGCTCAGTGATGCCGCCCTGCGCCGCCGGGTCGGCGAGCTGGCGGACCTGCTCGGTCTGCAGGACAAACTCACCCAGCCGGTGCGCAAACTCTCTCTCGGGGAGCGGATGAAGGCGGAACTGCTGGCGGCGCTGCTCCACGATCCCCAGGTGCTGTTCCTCGATGAACCGACCCTGGGGCTCGACGTCAATGCTCAGGCGGCGGTGCGGCAGTTTCTGGCTGACTACAACCGCCAGTCCGGGGCGACGGTGCTGCTGACCTCCCACTACATGGCCGACATCACCCAGCTCTGTCCGCGGGTGATTGTTATCCACCAGGGGCGGCTGATCTACGACGGGGCCCTGGAGGGGCTGCGCAGCCGCTTCGCTCCCTATCGCGAAATCCAGCTGGATCTGGAGCGGGCGGTGGAGGCGGCGGACCTGAGCCGCTTCGGGGAGGTAGAAGCCTGCGAGGGCCGCAGCGTACGGCTGCTGGTGGATCGCCGCACCCTGACCGATACCGTGGCAGCCCTGCTGGCCCAGTTGCCCGTGGTCGACCTGCGGGTGGAGGAACCGGCGATCGAGGACATCATCGGCAAGGTGTTTGCCGCCGGAGGCCCGGCGTGAACCGCACCCTGCGTACCGCTGCCACGCTGCTCAAGGTCTACTACGACTACATGGTCGAGTACCGGGCGGAGCTGATTCTCTGGGTGCTCTCGGGGTCGCTGCCGTTGATTCTGATGGGGGTCTGGGCCGAGGCGGGTCGCAGCGGCCAGTTTGACCTCAGCCCGCTGCAGTTCATCCGCTACTTTCTGGCGGTCTTCCTCACCCGCCAGCTGACGGTGGTCTGGGTGATCTACGAGTTCGAGAAGGAAGTGCTCAAGGGGCAGCTCTCCTTCCGGCTGCTGCAGCCCCTCGACCCCGGCTGGCACCACTTCGCCAGTCACCTCTCGGAGCGGTTGGCCCGTCTGCCCTTTGCCTTCGCGCTGGTGGTGCTGTTCTTTCTGCTCTATCCCCAGGCCTTCTGGCTGCCGAGTCTCGCCCAGCTGCTGCTGTTCGGGGTGGCGATCGCCGCCGCCGTCTGTCTGCGCTTCCTGCTCCAGTACACCTTCTCGATGCTGGCCTTCTGGAGGGAGCGGGCCAGCGCCATCGAGCAATTCTGGTTCCTCTTCTACCTGTTCCTCTCGGGCATGGTGGCTCCCCTGGAGCTGTTTCCGCCCCTGCTGCAGCAGATCACCCTCTGGACGCCTTTCCCGTATCTCGTCTGGTTCCCGTCGGCCCTGCTGCTGGGGCTGCCGGTGAACGTCGCCCAGGGCTTCGGGGTGATGGTGCTCTGGAGCGGTATCTTCTGGCTGCTCAACCGCTGGCTCTGGCGTCGGGGCCTGCGGCAGTACTCGGGCATGGGTGCCTGACCCGGTTGCTAGGATGCAGATTCTGCTCTGACAGCGCCCACGGATGAGTTACCTCGACACCACCGCCGATCTCTACCGGGAGGCGGCGATCGCCCCCCAGGCCAACCTCTGCTGCGTGTCCAGCCCGCCGCTGCAGCTGCCGGGACTGGTGGTGCCGCCGATCATGCACGAGATGAACTACGGCTGTGGCTCCACCGTTCATCCCCAGGAACTGGGCGGTAGCCCGACGGTGCTCTACCTGGGAGTGGGTGGGGGCCTCGAAGCGCTGCAGTTCGCCTACTTCAGCCGTCGTCCCGGCGGGGTGATCGCGGTCGATCCCGTGGCTGAGATGCGCGAGGTGGCGGCCCGTAATCTGGCTCTGGCGGCCGAGAGCAACGACTGGTTCGACCCGGCCTTTGTCGAGATCCGTACTGGCGACGCCTTCGCCCTGCCGGTCCCCGACGCCTCGGTGGATGTGATCGCCCAGAACTGCCTGTTCAACATCTTCGAACTGCCGGACCTCGACCGGGCCCTGGCCGAAGCCCGGCGAGTCCTCAAGCCCGGCGGGCGGCTGATTATGAGCGACCCGATCGCCCCCTACGCGATCCCAGCCCACCTGCGGGCGGATGAGCGGCTGCGGGCCATGTGCCTCTCTGGCTCCCTCACCTACGAGCAGTACATCCAGCGGATCATCCAGGCCGGCTTCGGACAGATCGAGGTGCGGGCCCGTCGTCCCTATCGGTTGCTCGATGCCCCCGGCTACGGCCTGGAGGCGGATCTGCTGCTGGAAAGTCTCGACACCGTCTGCTTCAATCTGCCGATTCCCGAGGATGGGGCCTGCGTGTTCACCGGCCGCACGGCCATCTACCGGGGGTCGGAACCGCTGTTCGATGATGGGGCCGGGCATGTGCTGCCCCAGGGCATTCCCACCGCTGTCTGCGACAAGACGGCCGCCAAGCTGGCCCAGGGCTTCCCCGATCGCATCCGCGTCACCGGCCCCACCTGGCACTACAGCGGCGGAGGCTGCTGCTGATGGCAGTGTTGGCCCGCACCCCCAGTCGCCCGCCTGCTGACCAACTGGCGTTGCTCAACCGCCTGGATCTGCCCCGGGGCGACTTCGACCAGCGACTGCGTGAGGCTGGCTGGCCGGGGCTCACCCCGGCGGCACTGGAGATCTTCCAGATCAACGTCGGCAAGCTCTGCAACATGACCTGCCGCCACTGCCACGTCGATGCCGGACCGGACCGGCGGGAGCAGATGAGCCGGGCCACCGCCGAGGCCTGTCTGGCGGCGCTCGATCGCACCTCGGCCCACACCGTCGACCTCACCGGCGGCGCCCCGGAACTGAACCCCCAGTTCCGCTTCCTGGTGGATGAAGCCGTGCGCCGGGGACGCCACGTGATCGACCGCTGCAACCTGACGGTGCTGCTGCTGCCGACCATGGGCGACCTGCCGGGCTGGCTGGCGGACCGGGGCGTTGAAGTGGTCTGCTCCCTGCCCCACTGGCGATCGCGCAGCACCGACGCCCAGCGGGGTGATGGGACCTTCGAACAGTCGATCGCGGCGCTGCAGCGGCTCAATGCCGTCGGCTACGGCCAGGGCGATCCCGGTCGCCGCCTTACCCTGGTCACCAATCCCGCCGGAGCCTTTCTGGCGAAGCAGAGCCCGGCCACCGAAGCCGAATGGAAGGCCGGCCTGGAGCGGGAGCACGGCGTTCGCTTCGACCGCCTGATCGCGATCACCAACATGCCGATTGCCCGCTACCTCGACTGGCTGGAGAGCAGCGGCAACCTCGAGCCCTACCTGCAGATCCTGGTGCGGCAGTTCAACCCGGCCACCCTCAGCGGTCTGATGTGCCGCAACACCCTCTCGGTCGGCTGGGACGGGGCGCTCTACGACTGCGACTTCAACCAGATGCTGGAGCTGCCGCTGGAGGATGCCCAGGGCCGGACCATGACGGTGTTCGACTTCGACCCGGACCGCTGGCGGCAGCGGCGAATCGTCACGGACCGTCACTGCTTCGGCTGCACCGCTGGTTCGGGCAGTTCCTGCGGCGGTGCAACCGCCTGAACCCTTGCCGAACCCCGGTGTCTGCGGTCGACAATGGAGGGGATGCGTTCACCCACCCAGCCATGACGGAAACCGCCCAGATTCTCCTGGTGGATGATGAACCCGGCGTTCGGGAAGCCGTGGCCGCCTACCTGGAGGACAGCGGCTTCGGGGTGCAGGTGGCGGCCAACGCCCGGGAGGGCTGGGAGAAGCTGCAGCAGTTCCGCCCGGACCTGGTGATCAGCGACATCATGATGCCCCAGGTGGATGGCTACCAGTTTCTGCAGCAGCTGCGCGGCGATGACCGCTACCGGGCCCTGCCGGTGATCCTGCTCACGGCCCGGGGCATGACCGGCGATCGCATCCAGGGGTATCAGGCGGGCTGTGACGACTACATCCCCAAACCCTTCGACCCCGACGAACTGGTGATCCGGGTGCGTAATCTGCTGGACCGACGGGCCGCCACCGTCGAGTCGATCGAGCAGGTGGGCAACCCCGACATCGCCGAAATGGCCCGCCAGATCGCCGAGATCAAGGCTATCCTCGGCCAGCGGGCCAGCCTCACCACCACTCCCAGCCCGATTCAGCTGGACCTCACCCCGCGGGAGGTGAGCGTGCTGCAGCGGGTGGCCGAGGGCCTGATGAACAAGGAAATCGCCCGGGACCTCGACACCAGCGTGCGCAACGTCGAGAAGTACGTCAGCCGCCTATTCGTCAAAACCGGCACCAACAGCCGCACCGAACTGGTGCGCTTTGCCCTCGAGCACGGCCTTACCCGCTGATGGCGGTGACGCGATCGCGCAGGTAGGTGCCGAACTCGACCGGGGAGCGGGCCGGGCTGAACAGGAAGCCCTGACCGTAGTCGCAGCCGTGCTGGCGCAGGAACGCGGCCTGGGCCTCGGTTTCGATCCCTTCGGCGATCACCTCCAGACCCAGTTCGTGGGCCATGGCCAGGATGGTGCGGGTGAGCACGCAGGCCTCCGGTCGCTCGGGGATCTCCTGAATGAAGGAGCGGTCGATCTTCAGCACCCGGAAGGGGAAGCGCCGCAGGTAGTTGAGGGCCGAATAGCCGGTGCCGAAGTCATCGATGGCCAGCCCGATCCGGGCCCGGTGCAGACTCTCGAGCACCGACTCGGTCTGGGGCAGATCCTCGAGCAGCAGCCGTTCGGTGATCTCCAGCCGTAGCTGGCTGCAGGGCAGGCCGACCTGCTCCAGCGTCTCGAACACGGTCTGACCGAACTGGGGATTGCGGATCTGGCGGGGGGAGAGATTGACCGACACCCACAGGGGCCGGGACTGTTCGTGGGCCCAGGTCTGCATGTGGCGGCTGGCCTCGCCCAGCACCCAGTCGCCGAGGCGATCGATCAGGCCGGTATCCTCGGCGATCGCCACGAACTGCTCCGTCGGCACTGCCCCCAGCTGGGGACTGAACCAGCGCAGCAGTGCCTCCGCCCCCACCACCTCATGGTTGCTCAGACGTACGACCGGCTGGAAGTGGACCGCCAGTTCCCGGCGTTCGAGGGAGCGGCGCAGCAGGGATTCCACCTGATTGCGCCAGGCGATGCGGGCGTTCATGCGGGGGGTGAAGAACCGGAAGGCGTGTCCTCCCTGCTGCTTGGCAGCGTACATGGCTCGGTCGGCACTGGTGAGCAGTTCCTCGGCCGTGCTCCCGTCCTCGGGATGGAGGCTGATGCCGATACTGCTGGTGATGAAGAACTCCTCGCCGTTGATGGCGAAGGGTTGACTGATGGCTTCGATGATCCGGCGGGCCAGTTGCTCCAGCCGGGACGGATCGCGGTATTCGAAGCAGAGAATCACGAACTCGTCGCCGCTCAGGCGGGCCACGGTGTCGCTCTGACGGGTGACGCTCTGCAGTCGTCGACCCACTTCCTCCAGCAGGCGATCGCCCGCTGCATGGCCTGCCTGGTCGTTCACCTGCTTGAAGCGGTCGAGGTCGATGAACAGTACCCCCAGGGGGTGCGGCTGCCGCTGGGCCCGTGCGATCGCCTGCTCCAGCCGATCCAGCACCAGCACGCGGTTGGGCAGGCCGGTGAGCCCATCGTGGTGGGCCTGGTACTGCAGCTGCGCTTCGTGACGTTTGCGTTCGCTGATGTCCTCCTTGACGGCGACGTAGTGGGTCACCTGCCCGACGCTGTCGCGGATTGGCGAAATCGAGGCCGCCTCCCAGTACAGCTCCCCATTACGGCGCCGGTTCTGGAACTCGCCCCGCCAGACCTCACCCCGCCGGAGCGTTTCCCAGAGCTCGGCGTAGGTTTTGTGAGCGGTGCCGCCCGAGGCGAGAATGCGTGGGTTCAGCCCCCGCACCTCCGCCAGACGGTAGCCGGACACCTGCTCGAAGCAGGGGTTGACGTACTCGATGCGGGCATCGGCGTCGGTGATCACGATCGAGACCGGACTCTGTTCCCAGGCCTGCCGGTAGATCTGCAGCTGCTCCTCGGCCCGGCGCCGGGGGGTGAGGTCCGCCAGGGTGGCCAGGTAGGCCCGGCCGGGGTTCATCGGCAACGGCTGAATCGTCAGTTCCGCCGCGCGGATCTCGCCGTCGGGCCGGGGAATATCCAGCGCTACCACCTCGCCTGGGCTCAGCGGCAGCCCCAGAAACTGCCCTTCCAGATCCTCCGTACTGGCGCGTCCGAACAGGTCTGCAGCGGCATCATTGGCCAGCAGCACGTCGCCCTCCGCCCCCAGCAGCAGTTTGGCCACCAGATTGGTGGACAGCATCGAATGGAACAGGTCCTGGCTGACCTGGGTCTGGAAATCGCGGATGTGGCTGGAACTGCGGTCCTCGACCCAGATCTGCACCCCCCCCAGGCGGCCGCGCGGATCCAGGCAGAACTGCACCACAAAGCGCAGCCAGCTGCGGCTGCCGTCGGCCTGCCACTGGCTGCGGGAGAGGCAGAGCAGCCGCTGCCGGGGGAGCAGGCCCGGCTGACTGCGCTCGAGCATCTGCTCAAGCCGTTCCCCCAGCAGCAGTTCCATCTCCCGGCGACCCAGGATAGGCTGGGGTCCCAGACCCAGCAGCGGGTACAGGCCCGGGCTGGCGATCGCCCGATCCCCCTGCCGCTGCCACTGCCAGAGTTCGTAGGGCAACCGGTCCGGCGGCTGCCAGAGACTGATACGCCCCAGGGCCCGACTGCGGATCAGCTGCAGCTCCGGACGATCCCCCGGGCGCTCGAAGCTGACGCTGAACTTCTTCACCGCATTGCCTACGGGCTGCTGGAAGAGCCGGTGCCAGCGGCGGTGGTGGCTGTGCCTGAAACGCTGGCGCTGGTGGTCCAGCCAGGGGGTGAAGCGGGTGCCGTCGCGATCGCCCCGGGCCCGGAAGGTGCGGCGGCCCAGGGCATTGCAGAAGCGCAGTTCCTCGCCCTCGAACAGCAGCAGCCCCTCGCCGACCCGGCTCAGGAGCATCTGCTGGAGGTCTGGGCTGAAAACGCTGCTGTCCATGCCATTCAGGAACCGGGGATGTCGCTAGCGTGCCCCCGGCTCCCTGAACGACAAACGCCGTGCGGCTCCGGGCCGCACGGCGTCAGCTTCTCTTCACAGAGGGTCAGGCGGCCGTGGCGCTGGCCTCGGTGCTGCCGCGGGTGAAGCCACGGCTGAGGGTGTTGAACAGCATCTTGCCGATGGCGGCGACCAGATTGCCTTCCAGTTCATTGAACAGCTTCATGTTCATGCCGAAGGCATCGTTGGCTTCCTCAACAATCCGTTCGGCCTGGGCTTCATCCACCGGCAGATTGTCCATGGCATTACGATAGATGGCCTTGAAGGCTTTCTCATCGTCGATCGACTCGAATTCGTAGAAAGCAGTGCCTTCGCCCTCGCCCAGATTCATACCGCGCTGGGCGATGCCCTTGAGAATCTGACCGCCCGACAGATCGCCGAGATAGCGGGTGTAGGAGTGACCCACCAGCAGTTCGGGTTCGGTGGCGGAAATCTCGCGGATGCGGGCCACGTAGGCCTGTGCGGAGGTGGAGGGCGTCACCTGCTGGCGCCAGCCGTCACCGAAGTAGAAGGACAGATCCTTCTCCAGGCTTTCCTTACGATTGAGCTCCCGGAAATAGATCTGAGACAGCACCGGGTGGTCTCTGTGCTTCTCCATTTCCTCTTCCATAGCGGCATAGACGAAATAGAGATCCGCCACCAGTTTCCGGTAGGAATTCTTTTCGACAACACCCTTCAGGAAGCATTTGACGAAGCCGACGTTTTCAGCCATCGTGTGGGACTTCTTCGTCCCTTCCCGCAGCATTGAAGCCAGTTGAACGCCCATAGCGATCCGGAATCCTAGGAATCTGTTATGCCGTAGCTCTTTTGAGCCCATTGGTATGCTACGGTAATTCGTTTTTTCTGAGTGCGGCTGTTAAGTTTCGTGACAGCTGTTTTCGAGCCGGGAGGGGTGGGTATGACCTACGGGTTGCTGGGTACGGGACTGATGGGCCTGCCACTGGCGCAGCGACTGCTGGCCACCGGGCAGCCGGTGACGGTCTGGAATCGCGATGGGGCGCGGACGCAGCCGCTGGTGGCGGAGGGGGCGAAACGGGCGGAGTCCCCGGCAGCGGCGATCGCCGCCAGTGACAGTCTGGTGCTGATGCTGGCGGATGCGGCGGCCATCGAAGCGACCCTGCTCACCCCCGAGGCCCGGGCGTCTCTGCCGGGGCGGCTGGTGGTGCAGATGGGCACGATTGCTCCGGACCAGAGCCGGGCGATCGCCGCCCAGGTGATTGAGGCCGGGGCGCGGTATTTGGAAGCTCCGGTGCTGGGCAGCATCCCCGAGGCCCGCAGCGGCACCCTGCTGGTGATGGCCGGGGGAAGCGAGGCCGACTTCGAGTCGGCCCTGCCGGTGCTGCGGCAGTTCGGCCAGGAGCCGCGGCTGATCGGGTCGGTGGGTCAGGCAATGGCCCTGAAGCTGGCCCTGAACCAGCTGATCGGTAGCCTCACCACCGGGTTCTCCGCCAGTCTGGGGCTGGTGCAGCGTGAAGGTGTGCCGGTGGAGGCCTTCATGGAGATTCTGCGGGCCAGCGCCCTCTACGCCCCCACCTTCGACAAGAAGCTGCAGCGGATGCTGGATCGGGACTTCGAGCGTCCCAACTTCCCCACCCGCCACCTGCTCAAGGACATGCGCCTGTTCGATGCAGCGGCGCGGGCCCAGGGTCTGGACACGGCCCTGGGTGAGGCGATTGAGGCAGTGCTGGAGCGGGCGATCGCCCGCGGGCTGGCCGACCTCGACTACTCGGCCCTCTATGAGGCGGTGGACCCACCCCACTGAGGTTGGACACTTCAAAACGAAAGGGGCGCCTTAAAGGCGCCCCTTTCGTTTTGCTCAGATGGGAGCAGTCGAGACTACTTGGTCTCGGAGAACTCGGCGTCGATTACGTCGTCGCCACTGCTGCTGCTGGAACTGCTGCTGGCCGCATCGGCGGTGGGCTCGGCGGCGGCACCGTCAGCGCCCTGGTACACAGAGGCACCGGCGGCGTAGAGGGCCTGTTGCAGGGTTTCGAGGATCGACTTCATCTTGTCGTAGTCCTCGGCGGCGATCGCGTCCTTCAGCTCGGTGACGAAGCCTTCCACCTGGCTCTTCTGGTCGGCGGGCACCTTGTCGCCCAGTTCGCCCAGCTGCTTCTCGGCCTGATAGACCAGGGTTTCGGCCTGGTTCTTGAGGTCGATGCGCTCGCGCTTCTCCTTGTCGGCGGCGGCGTTGGCCTCGGCGTCCTTGACCATCCGGTCCACTTCCGTGTCGGAGAGGGTGGAGGCGCCGGTGATCGAGATCGACTGCTCCTTGCCCGATCCCTTGTCCTTGGCGGTGACATTGAGGATGCCGTTGGCGTCGATGTCGAAGGTCACTTCGATCTGGGGCACGCCGCGGGGAGCCGCCGGGATGCCGTCCAGGCGGAAGGTTCCCAGACTCTTGTTGTCGGACGCCATCTCGCGCTCGCCCTGGAGCACGTGGATTTCCACATTGGTCTGACCGTCCACGGCAGTGGAGAAGGTCTCAGACTTCTTGGTGGGGATGGTGGTGTTACGGCTGATCAGCTTGGTCATCACGCCGCCCAGGGTTTCCACACCCAGGGACAGGGGGGTGACGTCGAGCAGCAGGATGTCCTTCACCTCACCGGCCAGCACGCCGGCCTGGATGGCGGCGCCGACGGCGACCACTTCATCGGGGTTGACGCTCTGGTTGGGGTCCTTGCCGGTGATCCGCTTCACCAGTTCCTGCACGGCGGGAATCCGGGTGGAACCGCCCACGAGGACGATTTCGTCCACTTCACCGGTGCTCAGCTTGGCATCCTTGAGGGCCTGTTCGACGGGGATGCGGCAGCGGTCGATCAGGTCAGCGCAGAGCTCTTCGAACTTCGCCCGGGTGAGGGTGGTGTCGACGTGCTTGGGGCCGTCCTGGGTGGCGGTGATGAAGGGCAGGTTGATTTCGGTCTGGGTGGCGCTGGACAGCTCGATCTTGGCCTTCTCGGCCGCCTCGGTCAGACGTTGCAGGGCCTGCTTGTCCTTGCGCAGGTCGATGCCTTCCAGCTTCTGGAACTCGGTCGCCAGGAAGTCGACAATCTTCTTGTCGAAGTCGTCGCCGCCCAGGTGAGTGTCACCGCTGGTGGCCAGCACCTCGAAGACGCCGTCGCCCACTTCCAGCACCGAGACGTCGAAGGTGCCGCCGCCTAGGTCGAACACCAGAATCTTCTCGTTACTCTTCTTGTCGAGGCCGTAGGCCAGGGCCGCTGCGGTGGGCTCGTTGATGATCCGCAGC
>CAYZUY010000049.1:0-13101 GCA_964481495.1 uncultured bacterium | reverse complement strand
CCCTCAACCGCCTGCGCGAGGCCTACACCAGCGGTGACTACGATGCGGTGATCTACGCCGGAGCCGGGGATCTGGAAACCCTGCGGCTGCTGGGGGCCACAGAAGCTTCCGACTGGTACTACAGCCGTCTGCTGCAGGAGCTGGATCTGCTGGATCTGAACCGGCTGCTGACGGATCTGAGTGGTCCCCTGGGGGCAGTGCTGGTGGGCGGCACGGTGGATGTGGCCGGTCTGCGCCGGGCCCTGGATCAGGTGCGCGGCTGGCTGGATGAGACCCTGGCGGTGAGCCGCGGCGGATCGCTGACCACGCTGCTGGTAGGAGACGATGGCCCGGGTGGTGTCGAGACCCTGGCCTGGCTCTACGGCAATGCCCTGCAGATGCAGGCGGCGGTGACGGCAGCCCTGGTGCCGGTGGCGGCGATCGCCCCGGCGGTGGAGCGGCTGACACCCCTGCCCTGCTTCCCGCTGCATGGGGCTGATGTTGAGACCTGTCTGGCGGATCTGCACCGCCTGGACCGCTGGGATCGGTTGCCCGCCGCCCATGCGCCCCAGGACATCGATCGGACCCAGCGTCAGGTGCGGGTGTTCCTGCCCGGGTTCACCAAGCAGGAGGTGAAGCTGTCGCTTTTCCGTCGGCAGCTGACCATCGAGGCCGGTGAGCAGCGGCGCAAGATTCCGGTTCCGGCAGAGTTTCAGGGCCTGCAGATCACCGCAGGGCGGTTTGAAGCGCCCTACCTGACCATCCAGTTCGGCTGAGGCCGGGCGTTCCCCGGTTCCGTTGGCGGCGGCGATCGCGGAGGATGGAATGTCTGCCCCGATCCCCGAGCCCATGACCTACGAGCTGGCCCAGAGCGTTCTCACCGGACTGCTGGAGGTCACCATCCCCGCCAGTGCTGCCCTGATCGGCTTTGCGGCGGTGCGCAACGGGCTGCGGGAACTGCTGCGCCCGGACCGGACGCTGATCACCCTGCGGGATCAGATGCGGCAGCTGGAGCAACGCCTCGATCAGGCCCCGCCGGATCTGCGCCGCCTCGGTCAGCTGGAGGCCCGCAATGCGCTGCTGGAGCAGAACTGTGCTCAGTTGGAGACCCTAGTGGCGGATCTGCAGCAGCGGCTACGCCAGCAGGAATCGACCCTGCAGGGCATGGTGAGCGAGAAGCAGCAGTTGCTGGGTCAGATGAGCGGTCTGGCTGAGCGCAATCAGCAGTTGGGCGTCGAGGTGGCGCGGTTGCAGACCGAGGTGACGGAGCGCCAGGAAGCCCTGGAGGAACTGGCGGTCGAGCGGGAGGAACTGATCGACGCCATGGAACTGGCCCAACTGGAGCAGATGCAGGCGGACCAGTCCCGGGAGCAGACCGAAGCGGAGCGCGATCGCCTGGCCCGGCGTCTGGAGAGCCTGGAGCAGCAGATCACCGCCCTGACCGAGCAACAGGCCAGCGATCAGACCCAGTTGGAGGAGACGCGGGCGCAGCTGCGATCGCTGCTGCGCCAGGGCATCGCCCGCCAGGCGGGCATCCGCCCCCAGACGGTGCAGCGCTGGCTCGACAAGGGCTGACTCAGGGCGTACCGGCCGGCACCGTCAGAAGCCCCAGGCGCTGCAGCATGGCTTCCAGATTCTGCAGGGTCAGGGGTTTGGTCAGGTAGTCATCGAAACCGTTCTCCAGGCAGTGCTGGCGTTCGCTGGCCTGGGCATTGGCGGTCACGGCCACAATCGGAATGTGTCGATCTCCGGTCGCCTGGGTGCGCAGTATCTGGGTGGCGGTGAATCCGTCCATCGTCGGCATGCTCAGATCCATCAGCACCACATCCCAGGGCTGCTCCGGCCAGATCTTCAGGACCGCCTGCCCGTCCTCGACCAGGGTGCAGCGCTGGCCCAGGCGCTGCAGCAGCATCACCAGCACCTGCCGGTTCACCGGGTTGTCCTCTGCCGCCAGGATGTGTAATTGGGGCCGGGGAGCTTCCGGCGGGCGATCGCCGCCGGGTTCCGGGGTCGGGATGCTGCCGGGCTCACAGGGCTGTAGGGGGAGATCCACCGTGAATCGGCTGCCGACGCCCACCTGACTGTCGACCCGGATGCTGCCGTCCATCAGCGTCACCAGTTGCCGGGTGATCGCCAGACCCAGCGCGGTACCGCCGTAGCTGCGACTGAGGCCTGAGGTCGCCTGCTCGAAGGGCTCGAAGATCGACTCCAGTTGCTCCGGCCGGATCCCGATACCGCTGTCGATCACCTCGAAACGAAGGAACGGTGCTGTGTCGTTGCCCTGGGCAGACACCTGGAGTTGGATGCTGCCGGAGTCCGTGAATTTGAGTGCGTTACCCAGCAGGTTCAGCAGCACCTGGCGCAGCAGGGCGAAGTCAGCCCGTATCCAGGTCGGCAGCTTAGGGTCCAGCTGCCATTCCAGGTGGACCTGTTTCTGCTCGGCCTGCAGCTGGAACAACTGGCACAGAGGGTGGAGGAAGGCCCTGAGTTCCAGGGGCTGCGGATGCAGATCCATCCGTCCGGCTGCAATCTTCTCGAAGTCCAGCAGGTTGTTGAGCAGCCCAAGCAGGTGCTGGGCGCTCTGGTGCAGCAGCTCCAGAGGCTGATGCACCTCCGGGGCCTGTAGCCGGGGCGAGGCCAGCAGGCTGTCGCTCAGCCCCAGAATGCCGTTCATCGGAGTCCGCAGTTCATGGCTGACCATGGCCAGGAAGCGGCTCTTGCGCTCACTGTCGGTTTCGGCCCGCAGCCGCAGGAAGTTGGCCCGCTGCTGCCGCCGGGCCAGACGCCGCTTCTGGCGCAGCATCCGGGTGGAGAGTCCCAGGCCCAGCAGCCAGAGCAGACTGAAGCTGATCAGCAGCATCGGCACCCAGCGGGAGGCGGGTGGGCTGGTCCCGAGCCGGACTCGGGCGACGGCGGGCTGTCCGGTGGGCTGCAGGGTCAGTGGTAGCGCGATCGCCACTTCGGCCGGGTTCCCCCGCAGCACTCTCTGGGCGGCCTTCCCCACATCGCCGGTCCGTTCCGGTATCGTTACCGGAGCAATGCGGATGCTGCGGACCGGCAGCAGGCCCTGGGGCCAGAAGCTTTCCAGGGGCGGCAACGGTCGCAGGAAGCCGAAACCACCCCGGGGCGGACTGCTGCCCACTGAATTGGTCAGGGGTTGTCGGCAGAGCAGTTCCCAGCCGCGGTCGGTGCCGACCAGGGCCAGGGGAGATGGGGTTTCAGGCCGTACCTGGCCCAGTTGCTGCTGCAGCCGGGCCAGCTGACCGGGGGTGAGCGCCTTGTTCGAGAGTCTGTCCGGGGCCAGCTGGAAGGCCCGCAGCAGTTTGCCTGCGTCATTCAGGTAGAGCGCGGTGCTGTTGCGGATGTAGGTGGTCGGTTGCAGGATCTCGCGCAGATCCACCGCCTGGGGGTGCGCCTGGTACTCGTAGTTGAGATCCCAGGCCGCGTAGTCGTCGGTCATCTCGCAGAGCAGCTGCCCCTGGTCGTGCAGACGCTGCCGCATCAGCAGGGCACTCTGCTGCAGCAGGGTTTCCCGGTTCCAGCGGTCAATCAGCAGGGTGCCACCGCAGAGAAGCAGCCAGGCCCCGGTCAGTGCCAGAAAGGTTGGTCTGAACTCCGGCTGATGGAGGGCTGAGAGGCGCCAACGGCGGCGGAGACGACGGCGGAAGGCCCGAAGCTGGCTGACCATGACGGTGGCAGGACGTTCGCCACAGTCTAGGAGGGCAGTTGGGAAACGGCCACTGGCGGATTCTCCGCTGCCCTAGTCCAGCTCAGCGGAGAGGACGTCGCTGAGGCGGGTACGGGTGTCCTGGCGGAAGGCGCGGATGTCGACTCGACGCAGCAGGGCGATCGCCGCCACCATTCCCAGCGCCTCAAGCAGAAACACCGAGCTGTAGGCTGCGGCCAGCCCGAAGCGGGGTTCCAGCAGCCATTTGCCCAGGTCGAGCACCGCGCCGCCGCTGACCGTGGCCACCGCCCGCGACAGGGCTTGGGCCAGACCCCAGGCACCCAGGAAGGTCCCGGCGGTTTCGGCCAGGGTGAGGTCGAGCATCAGACAGAGGGCACCGTTGGTGCCGATGCCCGCGGCCACCCCGAAGACGCCCAGCAGTCCCTTGAACAGGACCGCATTGCCGATGAAGCCACTCAGCGCGATGCCGAGAAAGCTGAGGGCGCTGAGGCCGCAGCCCAGGAGGGCCGTGCGGCGTTTACCCAGGCGGGGGACCACCAGAAAGCCGGTGCTGGCGATGCCCACGAGGGTGCCCATGCCCCAGATCGCATTCAGACGGGTGGTTTCGCAGATGCTCATGCCGAACACCTGGCCGCCGAAGGGCTCCAGCACCGCCTCCTGCAGGAACAGGCTAATGGTGAAGGTGGCCAGCGCCCCGAAGAAGAGCAGCGTCTGGGGGCTGGCGGAGAGAGTGGCCCAGGCCTGACGGATGCCGATCTGGTCTTCCCGGGACTGGGGTGTGGTGCGTTCCGCGTAGCGGGACCAGCGGCGTTCGACCCCCCAGGTAGCCAGCAGAATCGTGGTCAGTGCCCCGCCCCCGGCCAGCAGGAACAGACGGCT
Organism: uncultured bacterium; assembly: GCA_964481495.1. Lineage (GTDB taxonomy): Bacteria > Cyanobacteriota > Cyanobacteriia > Synechococcales > Synechococcaceae > CAWUMD01. The sequence continues at coordinate 8,555 of CAYZUY010000049.1, read as the reverse complement.
GAGGCCGCTCTGGATATCGCTGCTAGTGGCGGTGGCCTTGCAGGCGGACCCAAGGACGCTGCTGCTGAGGATGGCCCCGACAACGATGCCCACCGTCAGCATCGACCAGACGATGCTCACCAGTGGGGCTCGCTCCTCCTCATCGGAGATGTCCACCAGCAGGGCGGCGAAGGGGGTGGAACTGCTGCTCAGGGCGATGCCGTAGCAGGCGAACAGCCCGGCCAGCAGGGCGGCCCAGCCCCAGGCAGCACCGGTGAAGCCATCCGCGGCTGCGCCCCCGAGGGGCCAGATTGCCTGGCTGGCGAGGATGGCGATCGTGCAGAACCCGGCAGCCCCGAAGCCGATGTAGCCGCTGCGGTGCAGGCCGAACAGCGGTCGCCGATCCGACAGCTGCCCGAACCAGACCCGCACCGGGGCCACGAACTGGTGCATGGCGATCGCCCCGGCAGCAATCAGGGCCGGAATCTTCAGCTCATCGATCAGCACCCGGTTGAGGATGCCGAGGGTGAGCACCGACATCATCCCCAGGCAGGCCTGGTAGAGGCCGAGCCGGAACATCACCACCAGGGGCAGCTTGCGGGTCTTGGAAGGGGCCACGGTCATCGCAGGGGCGGAAACGACGCTCCCCCGATTGTCCGTCAGACCTTCGCCAGGGTGACGCGTTCCGGCTGATTCTGATACTTACCGAAGCGGTCGGCGTAGGTGGTGTCGCAGGGCTCCCCTTCCAGGAAGAGCAACTGGCAGATGCCCTCGTTGGCGTAGACCCGGCAGTCGGCCCCGGAGGAGTTGCTGAACTCCAGGGTCAGATGCCCCTCCCAGGAGGCCTCCGCCGGCGTGGTGTTGACGATGATGCCCAGACGGGCGTAGGTGCTTTTGCCGAGGCAGATGACAGTGATGTTGGGGGGCACCCGCATCTTTTCGAGGGCCACGCCCAGGGCGTAGGAGTGGGCCGGAATGATGAAGTATTCGCCGTCCTCATCCCGGTGCAGGGGCACCGGCTCGAGATTGCCGGGGTTGAAGCGTTTCGGGTTGACCACCGTGCCCGGCACGTGACGGAAGAGCAGGAACTCCTGGGGCGAGAGGCGCAGGTCATAGCCGTAGGAGGAGCAGCCGTAGCTGAGTACCGGTACGTCCTGCCCCTGCCAGTCCACCCGCCGGATCAGCTGGGATTCGAACGGCTCGATCATGCCCGCATTGGCCTGGGCCACGATCCACTTGTCGTTCTTCAGCATCGGGAGGAATTCCTGGGGCGTTCTGGGCTATTCAATCACGCGGTGACCCGCAGGCCGCGGCGCAGTTCCGTGATCTGGTCCGCCTGATCCAGCAGTCGGCTGGAGGCCTCGGGACCAGTGAGAATCACGTCGATATGGCGGGGGCGCAGCGCCAGCAGTTCCAGCACCTCGGCCTCGGGAATCAGGCCGTAGGCGATCGCCAGGCAGAGTTCATCGAGCACCACCAGATCGTAGGCTCCGCTGAGCACTTCACGGCGGGTGAACTGCCAGAGCTCCTGCAGGGCGGTGGCCTCGTCCTCGCTCAGCTCCGGGCTGTCGATGCAGCGGGAGGCATCCAGCCGCACCCAGTCGAGATGCTGGCTCAGCTGCATCGGTTTCTGAGGACCCTGGTTGCAACCACCTTTGAGAAACTGGATGATCAGTACCGGCGTGCCCTGCCCGGCAATGCGCAGGGCCTGGGCCATGACACTGGTGAAGAACCCCCGCTGTCGGGCCGTGAACACCTGCACCATGCCCTCGATGCTCGGCAGCGCGGACTGCTGCCAGACGCCGGGGCGGCTGGGCAGGTTGCGGCTGGGGGATTCGAGCTGAGAGACCATGGGCAGCAGCGTCCTGACCTGAGTAAGAACATTCCAAATATAGCGTTCCTGTCGCTAGCTCGTGGGAATAAACCCTATAGATAGCGTTAAAAGAGAACGCGGGGGTAGCAGTATATCGCAGTTCTTCAGGGTTGCAACGTAGCGGCGGCAGCGGTCCGGACGGCGGGACGGGCTTGCTATTCTGGAGCTTCGCCCAGGGAGAACACCGCATGGTCTGGCAGCGCCCGGACGGACGACACCCCGATCAGCTCCGGCCGATCCGGTTCGAGCGCAACTTCACCTCCATCCCAGCGGGATCGGTGCTGGCCAGCAGTGGTGAGACCCGTGTTCTTTGCACTGTAAGTGTTCAGGAATCCGTGCCGCGCTGGCTGGAGCGGGAGCGACCCGGCGAAGGCTGGCTGACCGCCGAGTACCGGATGCTGCCGGGCTCCACCCCCGACCGCCAGAGCCGCGAATTGCTGAAGCTCTCCGGCCGCACCCAGGAGATTCAGCGCCTGATCGGCCGCAGCCTGCGGGCCGCCCTCGACCTGAAGGTGCTCGGTCCCCGCACCCTGGCCATCGACTGTGATGTGCTCCAGGCGGATGCCGGGACCCGCACCACCTCCATCTGCGGAGCCTGGGTGGCCCTGGCGGATGCCCTGGAGACCCTCCAGGCCCGGGGGCTGCTGACGGCTTCACCGCTGGTGCGGCAGGTGGCGGCGGTGTCGGTCGGCCTATTGCAGGATCAGCCGCTGCTCGACCTCAACTACCCCGAGGATGTGGCCGCCGATGTTGATCTGAATGTGGTCATGGATGGCGACCTGCGTCTGATCGAGATTCAGGGCACCGCCGAGGCCGATACCTTCTCCCGGACCCAGCTCAACGCCATCCTCGATCTGGCGGAGGGGGGCATCCGGGATCTGCTCGAGGCCCAGCGCCAGAGCCGCCTCAGCTGAGGCGACGGGCCAGGTCGCTGCCGATCAGAACGCCGACCAGCCCCAGACTGGAGCTGCCCAGCCAGTAGAACAGGGCGGCCCAGCGGCGACCGACCTCAATCAGCGTCAGGGTGTCGAGGGCATAGCTGGAGAAGGTGGTGTAGGCACCCATGAACCCGGTGATCAGCAGCAGGCGCAGGTCTGCCGCCAGCCCGCCCCGCCCGGCCAGCAGCGTGAAGCAGAGGCCGATCAGCACGCAGCCGCTCAGGTTGACCAGCATTGTTCCGGCGGGAAAGCCGCTGCCCAGCCAGCGGTTGGCGGCGAGGGTGAAGTAGTAGCGGCAGAGAGCGCCGGGGATGGCTCCCAGGGCCACGGCCAGGGGCGCACGGAGTCCGGGGTCGGAGAGCATGGAACCACTCGGTCGGGACAGGGCGAGTGTGCCCCCTTGCCGGGGCGGCAGGCCACTGCTCTACCCTGGAGAGCGTTCGTGACGTTCTGTGAAGTGATGTCCGTCAACATCTCCGATATCGCCGTCAAGACCATTGATGGCGCCGACAAGACCCTGGCTGATTACGCCGGGAACGTGCTGCTGATCGTCAACGTGGCCAGCGCCTGCGGGTTCACCCGTCAGTACACCGGTCTGGAGGCGATCAACCGCCAGTACCGCGACCAGGGCCTGCGGGTGCTGGGTTTCCCCTGCAACGACTTCGGGGCTCAGGAACCCGGCAGCAACGAGGAGATCAAGACCTTCTGCTCCACCCGGTTCGACGTCAGCTTCGACCTGTTCGATAAGGTGCACGCCAAGGGCGCCGAGCAGCATCCCCTCTACGCCAAGCTCACCCAGACCGAGCCTGCCGGGGATGTGGCCTGGAACTTCGAGAAGTTCCTGGTCGATAAGCAGGGGAATGTGATCGCCCGCTACGGGAGCCGGGTTGAGCCCGACAGCGCTGAGCTGACCGCGGCTATCGAAGCAGCCCTGGCGGCCTAGAGCCCCGACCGTGGTGGATCTGTCGGCGATCGCCCTGCAACTGCGGACGCAGATCTGTCCCCGGGCCGAGGCGATCGACTGCGATCCCCGGGCCCTAGCCGAGGCCTTCGCCTGGCTGGGGCGGCAGGGCTGGCTGGGGCTGCGGGCCCCCCAGGGCGATCGCCCGGGACTGAGCGGGGGCGACTACTGGCAGTTCCAGCTGGAGGTAGCCGCCTGCTCCGGTGCCCTGGCCTTTCTGCAGACCCAGCACCAGAGTGCTGTGGCACTACTGGCTGCCCATCCCCGGGCGCCCCGGGCGGTGCATCTGGCGGCGGCCGCCCGGGGTGAGCTGCCCCTGGGGGTCGGCTTCGCCCACCTGCGGCGACCCGGGGCTGGGCTGCAGGCGATCGCCGCCGGAGAGGGCTACCGGCTCCAGGGCACCGTGCCCTGGCTGACGGGCTATGGGTTCTTCGCGGCAGCGCTGGTGGCGGCCCGTCTGCCGGATCGGACGGTACTTCTGGCCTGGGTTCCCCTGAGGCCGCAGCCGGGTCTGACGGTTTCACCGCCCCTGGACCTGCTGAGCATGGCGGTGACCGGCACGGTTCGCCTCGACTTCGACTGCTGGTCCCTGGCTCGTGAGGATGTGGTGGCTTACCTGCCCGCCGACTGGCTGGAACAGCGCGATCGCCGCGGTGTCCTGGCCCCCACCGCGTTCAACCTCGGCTGTGCCCGTGCAGCCCTGGACTGGCTGGCCCGGCAGCCTGACCCGGCAATTGAGGAGACTGCTCAGGCTCTCCAGACCCGCTGGCAGGCGCTGCACCAGTGCATCGGTTCCGTCCTGGCGGGGGAAGTCCGGACCGGGGAGGAGCAGCTGGCGCTGCGGGTGGCGGCGATCGCCCTGATGCAGCAGACCGCCCGGGCTACTCTGGCCGCGGCGGCAGGAGCCGCCAACACGTTCGGTCATCCGGCGGGGCGCTTCCAGCGGGAGGCCCTGGCCTTCAGCGTGCTGGGGCAGACCCCCGCTGTGCGGACTGCACTGTTGCAGGCGATCGCCCGAGACTGTCATGAATCTGTTGCATAAGTTTACGAATCGTTACAGATGTGTTACATTGGCTTTATGGCTGAGAAGTTCAGCGTCCAGCGCCGGTTCTGCCGGTAGGTCTGGGCACTCTGAGCCCGCTGGGATATGTGAAATCCTTCCAGCTCCTCCTCTCTCAACCTCAAATCGCTCTCAAGCAAGCCGCCCCGCCCTCTCCGGTGGGGTTTTTTCTTGCGTAGGATCGACCGGTTGCTGGAAATCTCCCGAATGATCCGACCGACGCGTCCGCTGGTGCACCGCCGTGCCGATGGCTTCACGATTGTGGCGGAGCGGATGCCGGTGGAGGCGGTCTGCTTCGACCTCTGGACGGGTGTCGGCTCGCGGGTGGAGCCCGACCCGATCAACGGGGTCGCTCACTTTCTGGAGCACATGATCTTCAAGGGCAGCGCCAGCCTGCGGCCCGGCGAGTTCGAGCAGCGGGTCGAGGCCTGCGGGGCGATCACCAACGCCGCCACCAGTCAGGACTACACCCACTACTTCTTCACCAGTGCCCCGACGGATTTCGCGGATCTGGTGCCGCTGCAACTGGAGGTGGCGCTGCAGCCTGCCCTGCCTGAGGCGGAGTTCGAGCGGGAACGACGGGTAGTGCTCGAGGAAATCCGTCGCGCCGATGATAATCCCCAGCGCCGCGCCTACCAGTGGATGGTGGAGCAACTGCTCGACGATCTGCCCTACCGGCGGCCGGTACTCGGCCCCAGCGAGGCGATCGCCCGCCTGGAGCTGGCCTGGATGCAGGACTTCCATCGCCACTGGTACCGGCCGGAGCATCTGACCGCCGTGGTGGTCGGCAACCTGCCTGAGGAGCAGATGATTGCCACCGTGGAGCGGCATCTGCCGATCTGGGATGCCGGGAGCACCTCAACTCTGCCATCGCTCACCCCTGAGGAGCCACTGGCGGCGATCCGGCGTCAGCACCAGCAGGACCCGACCCTGCAGGAAGCGCGGCTGTATCTGTCCTGGCGCGTACCCGGCCTGGATCGACTGGAGGAGACGGACAGCCTGGATGTGCTGGCTTCGGTCCTGGGCTCCGGCCGTTCCTCACGACTGGTGCAGGAGCTGCGGGAGGACCGCGGCTGGGTGACCGGCATCTCCGCCAGCAATTCCGTGTTTGCGGCCCAGGGCCTGTTCACCATCGCCGTGCGCTTGCCCGTGGAGCATCTGGAGGCCGTGGAGACGGTCATCCTCGAGCATCTGCGCCGCCTGCAGGAGTCACCGGTGCGCCCCGAAGAGCTGGAGCGGGTCCGCACCCAGGTGGCGAACCGGTTCATCTTCGGCAACGAGCGCCCCGCCGACCGGGCCAGCCTGTATGGCTACTACCAGGCGTTGCTGGGGGACCTGGAACCGGCATTCGAGTATCCCGAGCGGGTGCGATCGCTCAGCCCCGAGCAGGTGCGTCAGGCCGCCGCCCGCTACCTGCCCACCGATGCCTACGCAGCGCTGGTGATTACGCCCTGAGTCAGCCCTGAGCCGCAGGCGGTTGCCAGTATTCGTGGTGAACGTAGGGCAGTTCGACCGTGGTGGCGGGGATTCCGTTGGCCAGCACAGTGGTGCCGCTCTCGCTGGCAGCGGTGCGGATGTAGGCCAGCGCGAAGCGACCATCTCCGCTGACGCTGGTGATTCGCCCGGCTTTCTCGCCCGTGGGGGTGGTGAGGGCGGTGCCGACGGTCAGGGGTGCCTCGGCCCGGAGGCCGAACAGCCGCTGTTTCACCCCCTGGTAGGTGTTGAGGCGGGCGATCGTTTCCTGGCCGATGTAGCAGCCCTTGTCGAAGCGGATGCAGTCCCAGAGGCCTGCCTCCAGCGGGTTGTAGTCCTCGGTGATTTCAGCGTCGGCGCTCGGGCGACCCTGGTGCAGACGCAGATCGCTCCAGTCGGCGGCCATGGCTCCGGCCTCGGTCAGCAGGGCGGCGATCGCCGCCTGCCGGTCCCGGGGAACCACCAGGGTCAGGCCCGGCTCCGCCAGCCCACTGCTCCGCTTCAGTTCCACCTCGATCCCGTCGAGGCGGATGGTGTGGTGCTCGCCTGCCGCCCAGCCACTGGGAGAGACGGCGGCCAGCTGCTCGATCAGTGTGTCGGCTTCGGCTCCCACCAGACTGAGGACGGCCAGATCGGCTGTGCGATCGCGCAGCTGCACCCGGTCCGAAAAGAAGATGTACTTGTCCAGGCGGGTCAGCAGGTCGGTGCGGCGCTGGGGCGAGACGATCAGCCAGCAGGCCTCGGGCCGTATCAGCACTGTCGCCAGGTCAATCATCCGGCCGGTGGCCGTCACGAAGACGGTGTCGCAGCCCTCGCCGGGGCGGCGCTGCTGGAAAGTGTTCGTGCTCTGGTTGTGCAGAAAGGCGAGACGGTCGGCGTCGGCGACCTCGATCACGCCCCAGTCGGAGCGATCGCACAGAAGAACGGCCATGGCTAAGCGGCAGGGTTTCCGGTGATTGTCGCGCAATCAGGCTGGTGCCTGAAGCAGTTCACTCACGACCACGCTGGTGCGGCGGTCCAGCTCATGCCAGTCGCAGTCCCCATCCTCGCCGATCAGTTCCGGGGCCACCCGCCCGGGGAAGTCGGTGTCGGCCCGGTACTCAGGGAAGCAGATGCGGTAGCAGAGCTCCCAGACATCGTGGTGGTCATGGCGATCGCCGCGTACCAGCTCGACCTGGTAGCGGGGGGTCGGGGCGGGCAGGCGGGCCAGTTCCGCCTCCAGAACGGGGGCTTCCTCCGCACTGGCCCGGTAGAGGGCCAGTTCCAGATCCGCCCAGCGCTGCTGCTGCTCGGGCGTGGTGCCGTCCGGCCAGCTCAGCCCATCCTCGAAACGGGCCTCGATTCCCAGAGCCTCGGTGCGCTGGCGCAGCTGATCCAGCAGGCGGATCAGGGTCGGTTGCAGCACCAGACTGGCCTGCTGCCAGGCGGTCTGGTCGGGGAAGATCGGGGCCATGACGCTCGGGAAATCCTGCTGCCATTCTGCGTTCTCCCGGTGTCCCTGGCGAACAGTCGCGGGATCGCCCGATGTTAGAATCGAGCCTGAGCTAGGGGTGCTCAACAGGCGCGTTGGGCTGAGATCACACCCTCAGACCTGAACTGGGTAATGCCAGCGCAGGGAAGCGGATCCCGATTTCACCGACCCGACGACCCTGGCGAGGACGCCCCGTTCCCACAGGAGATTTCCGATGCGCAGTGCTTGGGTTGAGAAGCGTCGCGGTCAGGGTAACGTGACCCAGATGCACTACGCCCGTCAGGGTGTGATCACCGAGGAAATGGCCTTCGTGGCCCAGCGGGAGAACCTGCCCGTTGAACTGATCCGGGACGAGGTGGCCCGCGGTCGGATGATCATTCCGGCCAACATCAACCACACCAACCTCGAGCCGATGGCCATCGGCATCGCCTCGAAGTGCAAGGTGAACGCCAACATCGGTGCCTCCCCCAACGCCAGTGACGTCAGCGAAGAACTGAAGAAGCTCGAACTGGCGGTCAAGTACGGCGCTGACACCGTGATGGATCTGTCCACCGGCGGCGTCAACCTCGACGAAGTGCGCACGGCGATCATCAACGCCTCCCCCGTGCCCATCGGCACCGTGCCTGTCTACCAGGCGCTGGAGCAAGTCCACGGTCGGATCGAGAAGCTGACCGAAGATGATTTCCTGCACGTGATCGAGAAGCACTGCCAGCAGGGGGTCGACTACCAGACCATCCACGCCGGTCTGCTGATCGAGCACCTGCCCAAGGTGAAGGGCCGCCTCACGGGCATCGTGAGCC
>CAYZUY010000048.1:12738-13526 GCA_964481495.1 uncultured bacterium | reverse complement strand
CTAGGATACGTCTTGTTGCTGATATTCAGAGCAAGAAGTGGTCTGTTTCCGGTTGCCACAAGCTGCCAGTCACCCAGATTGAGTTTGGTAAGGGTTTTCTGGAGTGCCTGTTTGCCGCTGATGGTCGTAGATTCAAGGGCCATGTATCGCCCGGTCAAGCCGGCAACGGCAGTTGTGAAGTTGACTGCGGGAACTGTGCCTGCAGCTGTGAAAGCTGTTTCGGCTGCACCGGCGGGACGGATTCCGTTCATGCTCAGAGCCAGAGCTCCCAGAGTTGCGGCGGTCATGTTCCAGAGGTTGCGTTTCATGATTCAAAACCTGAATCGAATCGATAGTTTCAGGTTAGGAAATGCTGAAGACGGAGGATTCCGTAGATCCACGGAATATTTGGCTTAGGCCGGATCGCGTAGGTTCTGGGTGAGGATACGTAGGTAGAGTAGCCTAGGCCATGTGGCGTAAGGCTTCCACGCCGTCTCACACCTATTTCCTGTGAGCTTCGCTTAATAAAGCTTGATTTTCTTTGGCTCAGTCTGAATCCTGATCGGCCACCACCAGCAGCGTGACCGCCAATTGGGTGCCCGGTTCCGGAGTTTCACCCCGGCGGCTTCGCAGTTCGTAGCGGATGTGCAGATTCCGAAGCTGCTCCGGGCTCAGAGGCTGGCTGACCTGTCCCTGTCCTTCCAGGGCCAGCCAGTGATTGCGGGGGCCGGGCTGACCGCTGCCCAGATACACCCGGGCGCGCAGATCGCGATCGACGTCATCCACGCGCAGCGTGACCTGGGTGCGAC
>CAYZUY010000048.1:12293-12728 GCA_964481495.1 uncultured bacterium | reverse complement strand
GTAACGGTTCTGCACCGACAGTCGCTCCGTCCCCGTGAGGTCCTCGCCCTCGGCGGTCAGCACGGTGTGGCCCCCGCTCTCGGCGATGACGCTGCTCTGGGGCGGAATGGTGCCTGCGGCGGTGAAGGCGGCCTCGCGGGCGGAACCGGGTTGCGTCAGTGCCGGGTTGCAGAGCAGCAGTGAGGCGGCGGTCAGCACGGAGACGGCACGAAGCATGAAGGGAATGGGGAGGGTGGTATTCCCAAGTTAGGAAGGGGGCCACCGCTGCGAAATCCGCCAGCTGCCGCAATTCATCTGCGCCGGATGACGGGTTTTTCCATCCCACCCGCTCAAGTCTGAAGTCAATCCGCGCACTTCCAGTGGGCTGTGTCACAGACCCTCACCATCAGGGCAGTGTCACGGGGATTGATACCATGTCAGCCCAGCTGAAGCGGC
>CAYZUY010000048.1:5852-12283 GCA_964481495.1 uncultured bacterium | reverse complement strand
CGTTACGCCCTTGGTCTGTCTTCGGTGCTGGTGGCGGGTCTGGTGGCCTGTCAGTCGCCCGACTGGCCTCAGCATCAGACCCTGACGGTGCAGCACCTGGAGCAGGGGGTGATGGCCGGGAAAGTGGTGGAGCCGGAGCCGACTGAGGAGGACGGTTCCCTGACCCTGGGCGGCGATTATCTCCGCTTCTGCCCGGATGACCGTCGCATTCCCTGCTGGACAGTTCGTGGGGTCTTCGTCGAGCGGAACCACTTCCAGGGCAGCTGGAAGGCCATGCCCCGCAAAGGCCTGAGAAACCCTGATGTGGAAACTCCCTTCGACTGCCGGATAGCGGCTACGAAGATCACCTGCCTGGAGCAGTCCCTGGACGAGAAGGGCGGTATCGCCCAGATGCGTCACACCTTCATCCGTCGGCTCTGAAGCCGCTCAGGGATGCTGCTCCAGCCAGACGCTCAGATCCTCGACGCTCCCGAAGTCATCCATGACATCAGCTAGAGTGTCGAGTTGTTCGGTAGTCAATTGCTGCAGACGGCTGACCAGCGCGGGAGACAGAGTGCCGTAGCGGCGACTCAGCAGCCGCAGCAGGACCTTTGCTTCACCCTGCTGCAGGCCTTCCTCGCGACCCTTTTCGATGCCCATGCGTTCGACACTGGTGATGTAGGGCATGCCCAGCTCCTGTTCCAACGCCTGCAGATCCTGCTGGAACTCTAGCTCAAGGGTGGCCGGGAGGGCGATCAGCCAGTCGATGAACTCGAACAGGCCGAGCACCTGCTCGCGGCTGTAGCCCCGGCGGTAGAGTAGCCAGACCAGTTCCCGCTTCCAGCGGTAGCGCAGATCGCCGTCGCGGCGGCTGTCGAGGGACCGCAGCTGGGCCACCACGGCCAGGGCGATCGGGCTGGGGGCCTGCAGCAGTTCGGGAATACGCTCCTGGTAGTCGAGCAGCTTCACGGCGGGGAAGCTGCAGTGGTGGCTGCTGCCCCAGAGCTCCTCATGGAAGCTATCGGGCCGCCAGCTGGGTGAGTCGTCGACCAGCACCGCCAGACTGGCGACCGGGCGCCGGTAGCGATCCCGGATGCGGTAGCGGTAGGTGAACATCCGCTCGGCGAACTCGGGGTCGCGGCTGCTCTGGACCTCGACGTGGACCAGTACCCAGGCTTCCTCACCCTCGCAGGTCCAGACCTTGATCAGCTTGTCAGCGTAGCGTTTGCCGACCGTCGCATCGCGGCTGATCTGCTGCAGTTCCTTGTCGAGAAACTCATAGCCCCGGGCCCAGTCGATCCCGTCGTGGGCAACGGGCAGGAAGAAGGCAACGAAGTCGCAGAAGAAGGACTCGATCAGCGATTTCCAGGGCGAGTCGCTGTCAATCGGGGGCAGGGCATTGACCGGCATCGCCCCAGCTTACCTGTGGCTGCTCCTGCGCTGGGATGCCCGGCTGCCTCGGTACAGCCCCAGCGCCAGCAGTGCCATCGCCACCAGCCCCGCCAGACTCTGGAGCGGGTTGTTCTGCAGCCCGGCTCCCAGGAAGGCCTCGTTCAGCGGTGTCACCAGACCACCCACCTTCAGCTGGTAGTAGCCCCAGACCAGCCCCGCATGCACCCCCATGGGCAGCCCCAGCCGCTGACCGTCCGCCCGCTTCGCCCAGACCAGGGCCAGCCCCAGCAGCACCAGCGTGAAGAACTGTGGGCGGGTGCCATGCACAAGGGCGAAGATGACGGCACAGCTGACCAGCGCCGGGGTCGGGCGCAGACTGCGCTCCAGTTCATCCAGCAGCCAGCCCCGGAACAGCAGTTCCTCCGCCAGGGCGGTGCCCAGACCCGTGAGTGCCCCTTCCGCCAGACAGCGCGGAAACTGGGCCGAAAAGCCATTCCACTGCTGCCAGCCGCAGAGCACCTGCAGCCCGAACAGGCCCCAGACCGCCAGCAGGCCGATTGCCAGCCCGACCAGCAGCGATCGCCCCATCCGGCCACTCCACTCCCAGCCCAGACGCCGGAATGGTCGCGCCTCGCCGTGCACCCGCCGTTCCCAGAGGCTCACCCAGCCCAGGAACAGTAGGTAAAGCCAGACCAGGGCCAGAATGCTGCGCAGGTTGGCATCGGTCACGGTGAGCACTATCGGCAGCCCCAGGGGCAGCCAGACCAGGGCCAGAATCCCCAGGAAGGCCAGCAGGCGCAGGGGCAGTGGTGCCCGCCGCAGACGTGCCAGGGCGTCGGCGAAGGCACCCGGGGGGCGGATTGCCACTACTCGTCCGCTTCCAGGCTGCTGCTCAGACCCTTGCTCTTGAGCATTTCGCAGTAGAACTCGGCCGGTTCCAGGGCACAGGTGATCACCAGTGCCTTGCCGGTCAGGTGGGCTTCCATCATGATTTCCACCGCCTGCTCCTGGGTGAGGGCGGGGACGGTCTGCATCAGCGACATGACCACGTGTTCCATGCTGTTGTGGTCGTCGTTGTGCAGCAGCACCCGGTAGCGGGGGGCCAGCTTGCGGACGGTTTCCGGCTTCTGAAGGGTTTCAACGGCCATGGCGGTGCTAAGAGACAGGAAGAAAGCTGATAGGTCGACTCGGGCGCCCGGCCCGGAGATGCTGTCGATCCTGGTATCCATTTTCCGGAGTCATTCCGGTTTGTCAATTTGAGCGGGGAGGGCGATCGCCCTCCCCTTGGCCCGTCTAGAAGCCGATGGCACGGATACGGCGCATCGCTTCATTGACGTTGTCGCGGCTGTTGAAGGCCGAAATCCGGAAGTAGCCTTCCCCGGCGGCGCCGAACCCGGCTCCGGGGGTGCCGACCACGTTCGCCTTCTCCAGCAGCAGGTCGAAGAACTCCCAGCTGCCCAGGCCGTTGGGGGTCTTCACCCAGACGTAGGGCGCGTTGACACCGCCGTAGACCTGCAGCCCGGCGGCGGTCAGTTCCTCGCGGATGATCCGGGCGTTCTCCAGGTAGAAGCGGATCAGCGCCTGGGTCTGGGCCTGACCGGCCTCGGAGTAGACCGCTTCGGCCCCCCGCTGGACGATGTAGGAGACGCCGTTGAACTTGGTCGACTGGCGACGGTTCCAGAGCGGCCAGATCTCCACCTCGGAGCCGTCCTTCGCCTTGCCCTTCAGACCCTTGGGCACCACCGTCAGCGCGCAGCGGGTACCGGTGAAGCCAGCGTTCTTGGAGAAGGAGCGGAACTCGATCGCGCACTCCCGTGCCCCGGGAATCTCGAAGATCGAGTGGGGGATGCTGGGGTCGGTGATGAAGGCCTCGTAGGCGGCATCGAAGAGGATGATCGAGCCGTTGGCGCGGGCGTAGTCCACCCAGGCCTGCAGGTGCTCACGGCTGGCGACCGCACCGGTGGGGTTGTTGGGGAAGCAGAGGTAGATCAGATCCACCTTCTCGCTCGGGATCTGGGCCGTGAAGTCGTTCTCGGCGCTGATCGGCAGGTAGACCAGCCCCTCGTACTCGCCCCGCTCGTTGGCCTCGCCGGTGTGGCCTGCCATCACGTTGGTGTCGACGTAGACCGGGTAGACCGGGTCGGTGACGGCGATGCGGTTGTCATCGCCGAAGATGTCGAGGATGTTGCCGCAGTCGCACTTGGAACCGTCGGAGATGAAGATTTCCGAGGCGTCGATGTCGCAGCCGCGGGCCTGGAAGTCGTGCTTGGCGATCGCCTCCCGCAGCCAGGCGTAGCCCTGCTCGGGGCCGTAGCCCTTGAAGTCCTCGCGCCGACCCATGTCCTCGACGGCGGCGATCATCGCCTGACGGCAGGCCTCCGGCAGCGGTTCGGTGACGTCGCCGATGCCCAGGCGGATGATACCGGCCTCGGGGTTGGCTGCTGCGAAGGCATTGACGCGCCGGGCGATCTCGGGGAAGAGATAACCGGCCTTCAGCTTCAGGTAGTTGTCGTTGATCGACGCCATGGATTTCGATTCGGGAGTTCAGGCACTTTCGCCAGTGTACCGGCCTGCCCGCTCCCCCACGGTCGGGCCTCAGCGCGGGCCTGCTGCCACCGGCACCGCGGCCCGCACCGCCCGGAACATCCCGAAGCGGCAGAGCCCGGCCCCGAAGGCCAGCCGCATCAGCAGAATCGTCGGAATCTCGCGCACCATCTTCACGAAGCCGCGGGGGCCGAAGCGGAAAATCCCGGTCGGGCGCTTCACCCCCTCCCAGATCGACTCCAGCCAGGAGGGCAGCGTTTCCCGGGTCCAGTCGGCGGTAGTCACCTGACCCGCCACCAGTCCGGTCGCCTCCAGGTCCTCGGCGAAACCTTCAATGCTGGCGAATTCCGGGTGGGCCCACTGGTCGAGCAGCTGGCGCATCACCAACTTCTCCCAGCCCCGCAGCGGCTGACGGCGGGCATCCCGCTGGTTCCAGTCGGCCACCACCAGCCGCCCGCCGGGCTTGAGCACCCGCAGCAGTTCCCGGGCGAACCCGGGCTTGTCGGGCATGTGCGGACCGGCCTCGATGCACCAGACGACATCGAAGCTGGCGTCGGGGAAGGACAGCCGCATGGCGTCGTCCACCTGGAAGCGGCAGCTCAGACCGGCCTCGGTCAGCTGTCGGGCCCGCTCCACCTGGCCGGGGCTGATCGTGACGCCGGTGACGTCGAAGCCGAACTCCCGGGCCAGGATGCGGCTGCTGCCGCCGATGCCGCAGCCGACATCGAGCAGCGTGCTGCCCGCAGGCAGATCCGTCAGGCCGCCCCAGCGGGCCATCTGGCGGGTGAACTCGTGCTTGGCCTCGCGGAAGTCGCGCCGTTGCGGCGGGTTGCCGTAGTAGCCGAGGTGGATGTGTTCGCCCCAGTAGAACTCGAGGATGCCGTCCTCGGTCCAGCTGTCGTAGGCGCTGGCCACCGAATCACCGCTGTCGTAGCGGCGGGGCGTGAGCAGGTAGAGGGCCAGCAGGCCGGCAGGAACAGCGAGCAGCAGCCAGAGGGACATGGCGGGGGTCGAAGGGGAAGGTCCGATCCTAGCGAAGCCGGGGGGACGGGCGGCCCCGACCCGCTGCCTAGAATGGATTCAGTTCTTCCTCCCGGACCGCTGTGGCTGTCGCTGTCGAGCAACTTCTCACCCCCGAAATCCTCAAGCCCGCCCGCTACCTGGGCAATGAGCTGGGGGCGGTGCACAAGCCCTGGGAGTCGGCGACGGTGCGCTGGTCCCTGACCTATCCCGAGATCTACGAGGTGGGGGCCTCCAACCTCGGCCACATCATCCTCTACAGCATCCTCAACGCCCAGCCGCGACAGCTGTGCGATCGCGCCTACCTGCCCGCCGCCGATCTGGCCGAAAAGCTGCGCCAGACCGAAACGCCCCTGTTCGCCGTCGAGTCGCGGCGATCGCTGCTCGACTTCGACATCCTCGGCTTCAGCCTCAGCTACGAACTGGGGGCCACTAACATCCTCGAGATGCTGACGCTGATCCGGGCGCCGCTCACCTGGGCGGAACGGGGCGATCTGCCGCTGGGGCACCCCGACAGCCTGCCGCTGATCTTCGCCGGGGGCCAGACCGCCACCTCCAATCCCGAGCCCTACGCCGACTTCTTCGACTTCATCGTCCTCGGGGATGGTGAGGAACTGCTGCCCGAGGTCGGTCTGGTGGTCGAGGAGGCGAAGCGGGCGGGCCTCAGCCGCACCGAACTGCTGCTGGATCTGGCCCAGGTGCCCGGGGTCTACGTGCCCCGCTTCTACGACATGGCCCCGGACGGCTCGGTGCATCCCAACCGCCCCGAGGTCCCGAAACGGGTGCTGCGCCGGGTAGCGACGCCGATTCCCGCCTACTCCATCGGGCTGGTGCCCCACATCGCCACGGTCCACGACCGGCTGACGGTGGAGATCCGCCGGGGCTGCACCCGGGGCTGCCGCTTCTGCCAGCCGGGGATGCTCACCCGCCCCGCCCGGGACGTGGAGCCGGATCAGGTGGTCTCGGCGATCGAGAAGGGCATCCGCGCCACCGGCTACAACGAGTTCTCGCTGCTCTCCCTCAGCTGCAGCGACTATCTGGCCCTGCCTGCGGTCGGCATCGAGATCAAGAACCGGCTCCAGGACGAGAACATCACCCTCTCCCTGCCCAGCCAGCGGGTGGACCGCTTCGACGAGAACATCGCCAACATCATCGGCGGTACCCGCAAGACCGGCATCACCTTCGCGCCCGAGGCCGGTACCCAGCGGATGCGCGACATCATCAACAAGGGTCTGACCAACGAGGAACTGCTGCGGGGGGTGAAGACCGCCTACGAGGAGGGCTGGGACAAGGTCAAGCTCTACTTCATGATCGGTCTGCCTGGCGAGACCGATGCCGATGTCCTGGGCATCGCCGAGACTGTGCGCTGGCTGCAGCGGGAGTGTAACAGCCGCAAGCGCCGCCTCAACTTCAACATCACCGTCTCCAACTTCACGCCCAAGCCCCACACGCCCTTCCAGTGGCACAGCGTCTCGACCAGTGAATTCCTGCGCAAG
>CAYZUY010000048.1:0-5842 GCA_964481495.1 uncultured bacterium | reverse complement strand
CGGAAGTCGAGATCGAAGCGGTCGTTGAAATCGTCAATGACGACACCGGCGTCGACACCACGGCCGACGACGAGGACGAGGACGGCGAGCCGATCGTCCCCAACGGCCGCATCACGCTTCAGGAACTGAACGAGAAGACGCCGGAAGACCTGGTCGCCTTCGCCGAGGGTCTGGACATCGAGAACGCCGGCAACCTGCGCAAGCAGGACCTGCTGCGGGCCGAGTTCCGCACTATCCGCGGTGCCAAGGTCAACTTCACCGATGTGCGCATCTCGGCGATGGAGGACTTCGTCGGTCGGGGCGATCGCCGTCTGGCCCAGGTTGTGCGCCGGGCCTGGGAACTGGGCGCGGGCATGGACGCCTGGTGGGAAAGCCTGGAGAACGCCTACGGGGCCTGGACCCAGGCGATCGCCGAAGCCGGTCTGGACTGGCAGTACCGTCAGGTCGAGAGCGGCGAGTGGAACCTGCTGGACCGGGCGGAAACCGAAGCCCGGCAGGACGCCCTGGAGGCACCTCTGCCCTGGGACCACCTCGATACCGGCATCGACAAACGCTGGCTGCAGGAGGATTTGCGCAAGGCCCTCGATCAAGGGGTGGTGCCCGACTGCTCCTTCGACGGCTGCAGCCACTGCGGCGTCTGTGGCCTCGACTTCGGCCACAACGTTGTTGTACCACCGCCCGCCATTCCCGCCTTTGCCGGGGACTGGCAGCCCCCCACCGACAAGGTGCAGCGCCTGCGTATCCGCTTCGGCAAGGTCGGCAGCATGACCCTGCTCAGCCACCTCGATCTGCTGCGCCTCTTCGATCGGGCCGTGCGCCGGGCCAAGCTGCCGGTGGCCTTCACCGGCGGTTTCCATCCCCAGCCGCGCATCGTCCCCGCCAATGCCCTCTCCCTGGGGATGAGCAGTGACGGCGAACTGATGGACTTCGAACTGTTCGAATCCATCGATCCGGCGGAGTTCAGTGCCCGTCTGGCGCCGCAGCTGGACCCGGACCTGCCGATCCACAGCGTCGAGGAGGTGCCCCTGAAGCAGGCGGCGGTGACCGCCCTGCTCACGGATGCGGACTACGTGCTGGCTCTGGGTAGCGATGCCTCGGTGCCCGCCGCCCAGTGGGATGCCTGGATTGCCGCGGTCCTGGCGGCTGATGAGCTGCCCCACGAGCAGACCACCAAGTCCGGTAAGGCCGTGACCGTCAACCTGCGCGAGCGTCTGGTCAGTCTCGAACGGCTGGAGCAGGCTCCGGCGGGGGTGGCGATCGCCGCCCCCGAGGACGGGGTACTGCTGGCGTATCGCGGTTCCTGCCGCAACGATGGCACCCTGCTGCGCCCCGAACACATCCTGCTGATGCTCGAGCAGGTGGGGGCGAGTGAGCTACGTCTGGGTCGGGCCCACCGCCGGATGATGCACCTGCAGGCAACGGCCTGAGGGTCTATGGTCTGGCAGGCGGGGCTGTGTTAACGTGAACGGGAGCTCTCGATCCAACATTCGAGGCTTCGTTCCGCCCCTTGCAGGGCTGCGCCAGAAACCGTTCCCACAGCTGACGGTACGTTCAGCTCAAGATTGCCTGTCATCGGTTCCCGAGCAGATTGTTTCTGCGTAGTCGCCGACCCTTCGGGTCCGCAATGGAAGCCGGTTCTGACTGCCGGTTTATCCATTCCGAGTTTCCCGAACCCCGAAATCCCGATGGGCCCTGAGGTGCACAGACCGGGAACCTTCGAGCGGTTGCTGCCGTCGGAACGTCCTTCTTTTGCCCGTCACGAATATTTTCCGCCTGCGCCGAGTGCGGCAGGCCTGACCCAGCCGTTAACCGGCTGCTTCTTGCAGAGGTTTCTGGATGCCCAAGCAGATCGTCATCGCCGAGCAGCAACGCATTGCTGCAGTGTTCGCCGAGGACCAGATCGAAGAACTGATTGTTGCCAAAGGGGCTCACCAGGTCGGAGATATCTATCTCGGTATTGTCGACAATGTCCTACCGGGTATTGACGCTGCCTTCGTGAATATCGGCGACAGCGACAAGAACGGATTCATTCACGTCACCGACCTCGGTCCCCTGAAGCTGCGCCGCAGTGCTGGGGCGATCACCGAACTGCTGGCCCCCCAGCAGAAGGTGCTGGTGCAGGTGATGAAGGAGCCCACCGGTACCAAGGGCCCCCGCCTGACCGGGAATGTCTCCCTGCCCGGCCGCTACCTGGTGCTGATGCCCTACAGCAAGGGCGTCAACCTCTCCCGCCGCATCGCCAGCGAGGCCGAACGCAGCCGTCTGCGGGCCCTGGCGGTGCTGATCAAACCGGCGGGCATGGGTCTGCTGGTGCGCACCGAGGCGGATGGCGTTTCCGAAGAGCAGATTATCGAGGACCTCGAGTCCCTGCAGCGCCAGTGGGAATCCATCCTGCAGCAGGCCGAAACCATGCCGGCGCCCTCGCTGCTGGGCCGCGATGACGACTTTATCCAGCGCGTGCTGCGCGACTGCTACAGCGAGGCGGTGAACCGCATCGTCGTCGACTCGGGCAGTGGCCTGAAGCGGGTGAAGACCCAGCTGTCAGCCTGGGGGGTCGAACAGCCCCAGGGTCTGCTGATCGACCAGCACCGCGATCGCCTGCCGATTCTCGAGTATTTCCGGGTCAACGCTGCCATCCGCGAGGCCCTCAAGCCCCGGGTGGATCTGCCCTCCGGCGGCTACATCATCATCGAGAAGACCGAAGCCCTGACGGTGATCGATGTCAACTCCGGCTCCTTCACCCGCTCTGCCACGGCCCGGGAAACCGTGCTCTGGACCAACTGCGAGGCGGCGGCAGAAATCGCCCGTCAGCTGCGCCTGCGCAACATCGCCGGGGTGATCGTTGTCGACTTCATCGACATGGATGCCCGCCGCGACCAACTGCAGGTGCTTGAGCACTTCACCCGGGCTCTCCAGGGCGATAAGGCCCGACCCCAGATCTCCCAGCTGTCGGAACTGGGTCTGGTGGAGCTCACCCGAAAGCGCCAGGGTCAGAACATCTACGAACTGTTCAGCCTCCCCTGCCCCACCGGTGGTGGTCTGGGCCACGTTGCCCACCTGCCGGGCGAGGTGCCCGGTCAGCCGATTCCCAGCCGCAGCGATCGCCCCAGCTTCACCAGCTACCAGCCCAGCGGCATCTTCGCCCGGGCGGCCCAGGCTCCGGCCTTCGACCAGGCACCCGCCGCAGAGGTCCGCAGCCCGGATGGCTTCGGGCTCGGCGCCACGGTGCCCGTGGAACGGGAGCGCGGGGGCCGTCGCCGCCGCAGCCGCCACGAGGACCGCCGTCGGGATGCGGCTCCCCTCAGTCCGCTGCCGGTGACCGGCTACGATCTCGACGCCGAACTGGAGCAACCGGCTCCGCCCGAGGACCTGCGACCCCAGCCGGTGGCCGAGGGTGAGGAGGAATCGGTCTCCTTCGGTCGCCGCGGTCGCCGGGAACTGCCGCCGCCGGAAACCGTAGCGGTGGAGATGACGCCCGAGGAGCAGGAAATCTACGCCTGGATCGGCGTCTCGCCCCTGGTCCGGCTCGAGGAGCCGGTGCAGGACGCCCAGAACACGATCGTCGGTGTCTACGCACCCGGGGAGTCCCCCGAAGCTGCACTGGAGGCGGCGACAGCCCTGTTCCAGCGCCGCAGCCGCCGTCGCGGTCGCGGTGGCCATGAGGAGCGGGGTGGTTCGGAACGGCCGGTCAAGGCCGGGGCAACCCTGGCAGCTGAAGCACCAGCTGCTGTGGTCACTGAGGCCGAAGCTCCGGTTGAGGCTGAACCGGCTGTGTTCGAGACACCGGCCCCGGCCCCGGAGCCTGAACTGCCGGAACTCCCGGTGGTCGAACCGACCCCGGACCTGACCCCCGTGGTTGAGGTGGCTGAACCCGAGGAGGAGGAAGAGCCGGTGCGTCGCCGCCGCCGCCGCCGTTCCTCCGCCAGTGGCGACGAGGGCTGACGGCCCTGAGCGAGGATCTGAGCTTCCTGAGTGCGGGGCTGACCCCGGCTGACCTGGTCGGTATCGACGAGGTGGGCCGGGGTCCCCTGTTCGGGCCTGTGGTGGCGGCGGCGGTGGTGCTGCCGGAGGCGGCGTTTGAACCGCTGCTGCGACTGGGGGTAACCGACAGCAAGAGGCTGAGTGATCGCCGTCGCCTGCAGCTGTTGCCCCACATCCGGGAGTTGTCCCTCGACTGCCGCATCGGCGTAGCCACCGTGACGGAAATCGACCGTCTGAACATTCTCCAGGCCACTTTCCTGGCCATGCGGCGGGCGGTGGCGAAGCTGGAGCGATCGCCTGCCCTGGCGCTGGTGGATGGCAACCGGCGGGTGCCGGGCCTGGAGATTGACCAGCGCACGGTGGTCGGGGGGGATGCCCGCTGCCTGACCATCGCCTGCGCCAGCATCGTCGCCAAGGTCTGGCGCGACCAGCTGATCGAGCGGCTGTCGCACCGCTATCCCGGCTACGGCCTGGAGCGGCACAAGGGCTACGGCACCGCCGAGCATCGGCAGGCGATCGCCCGTCTCGGTCTTACACCCCAGCATCGCCGCAGTTTCGCCCCCTGTCGGGAACAGCAGCTGACCCTGCTCTAGGCCTCAGCGCCGCCACAAAAAAGCCCTGGCCAACTAACTGGCCAGGGCTTTTTTCGCTCAGATTGCCGAACCTATTCGGCGGCGGTCAGGAGTTCGCGGGTTTCCTGGACGATCTTCACCTTGCCATCCTCGCCGATGTCGACGACGGCGCTGTCGCCTTCCTTGAGGGCACCGGAGAGGAATTCCTCCGCCAGGGAGTCCTCGAGCAGGCGCATGATGGCGCGGCGCAGTGGACGGGCACCGTAGCTGGGGTTGTAGCCCTCTTCCACGAGCCGCTCCTTGAACTTCTCGGTCACCGAGAGGCTGATGCCCTTCTCGAGCATTCGACCGAAGACCTCACGCAGCATGATGTCGGCGATCAGCTTGACCTCTGCCTTGTTCAGCTGACGGAAGACGATGATTTCGTCCAGACGGTTCAGGAACTCAGGACGGAAGTACTGCTTCAGCTCCTCGTTCACCAGGGAGCGGATGCGGTTGTACTGGTTCTCGGCTGCGTCCTCACCGGAGAAGTCGAAGCCGAGACCGCCGCCACCCTTCTCGATCACCTTCGAGCCGATGTTCGAGGTGAGGATGATCAGGGTGTTCTTGAAGTCGACGGTGCGACCCTTGGAGTCGGTCAGACGACCGTCTTCGAGCAACTGCAGCAGCAGGTTGAAGACGTCCGGGTGAGCCTTTTCGATTTCGTCGAACAGGACCACGGTGTAGGGACGACGGCGCACCGCTTCGGTCAGCTGACCGCCCTCGTTGAAGCCGACATAGCCCGGAGGGGAGCCGATCAGCTTGCTGACGGTGTGGCGCTCCATGTACTCCGACATATCGAGGCGGATCATCGCCTCCTCGCTGCCGAAGAAGTAGGCGGCCAGAGCCTTGGTCAGCTCGGTCTTACCGACCCCGGTGGGGCCGCTGAACACGAAGCTGGCGATCGGCCGGTTGGGGTTCTTGAGACCGACGCGGGCCCGGCGGATGGCGCGGGAGACAGCCTTGACTGCTTCGTCCTGGCCGATCAGGCGGCTGTGGAGGGTTTCCTCCATGTTCAGCAGCTTGGTGGACTCGGATTCGGTCAGCTTGTTGACGGGCACCCCGGTCCAGGAAGCAACGATATGGGCGATGTCCTCCTCGCTGACGGTGGGAGACTCGTCGGCGCTGCTGCTGCCCTCGGCCTTCTTGCTCTGGGCGATCGCCCGGATCTGGGTCTTGATCTCCATTTCCCGGTCGCGCAGTTCCCCGGCCTTGTCGAAGTCCTGGGAACGGACGGCGTCGTCCTTGTC
>CAYZUY010000047.1:0-13682 GCA_964481495.1 uncultured bacterium | reverse complement strand
GCGAGAGGTGGCCGTACGCTGATCTGATGAAAACTGTATTGATTTCAGCCTATACCTGCTGTCCTAACCGAGGTTCCGAGCCGGGTAATGCCTGGAACTGGATCGAGGGGTATCTCCGTAATGGCTATGAGGTGATCTGCGTCACCTCTGCTAAGAATCAGGAGGCCATCCAGACGCACGTTCAGGCCGGGCATTATCCGCATCTCCGGTTTGTTTTTCCTGACAGCCCGCGATCCGGGCGACTGGAGAGGATTCCCCTAATCGGAATTTACCTGCACTGCCTCTACTGGAACCTGCGGGCACGGCCTGTGGTGGCGGATCTCGATGCCTCTGGTAGCCTCACCGCTGCGCACCACATCACCTACAGCTCCATCCGCTTCGGGACTCCGTTGTATGGCTTACGGACGCCCGTGACGCTCGGGCCCCTGGGTGGCGGAACCTTACCGCATCCATCCCTTCTCATGCACCTGGAGTCCGGGCGCTGGTTTGAACTCGTCAAGGACAGAATCGGTAAGGTGATGTCCTGGCTCAACCCTTCGGTGCGGCGCGCGCTTCGGGAAGCCCAGCTCGTGCTGGTCTCAAATCAGGAAACCCGGCAGTTTGTCCGGCAGTGGCGTCCCTCCGGTCCGATTCAGGCGATGTTCGATGCCGGATTGGCGTCCTATTTCCGTCAGCCCTTTCAGGAACGCACCCTGACCACTCCTGTGCAGGTGCTGTGGGTGGGCCGCCTCCTGCCGCGCAAGGGGCTGCCCCTGGCCCTGCGGACAATTGCCGATCTCGTCCCGACAATGGACATTCATTTCCATGTCGTGGGTGATGGGCCTCAGATGGCGGCCATTCAGACCCTGGTTCGTCAGGCGAAACTCCACACACAGCTCACCTTCTGGGGCCGGGTGGATCATCCGCAACTGATCGAACTCTATCGGCAGAGTCATCTGTTCCTGTTCCCCAGCCTGATCGATTCCTGTCCGATGCAGGTCTTCGAGGCCATGGCCATGGGGCTGCCGGTGATCACGCTCGACCATCAGGGCATGCGTGATCAGGTCACTGACAGTACAGGCGTCAAGGTTCCCGTCATGGATGGCGTGGCATATCCCCAGTCACTGGCCTCGGCGGTCAGAGACCTGGTGGCTGACCCGACACGCTACGCGCGCATGTCCCGGGCCGCATGGGAGCGGGGACAGGCCCAACTCTGGGATGAGCGAATCGATCGGTTCCTTCAGGACACCTGAGAGACCTGAAGGTCAGTGCCGATGTCCGGCACCATGATGCAGATGGGCGATGAGGGATTTGAACCCCCGACTTAGTGCTTGTAAGGCACCCACTCTACCGCTGAGTTAATCGCCCGGACTGGGTTACTCTACACCGTCAGCCCCGGGGTCCGCAAACCCGGGACCGACGGCGGCTAGGCTTCAGCGGGGCTTGCGGGCAACCCAGTACTTGGACATGAACCAGTTGCAGACTGCGGGAGCTTCGAAGCCGGCCTCGGTCAGACGGGCCGTCAGGTCGTCGTGGGTGTAGTGGCGGTAGTAGGGCTCGTGGAACATGGCCGGGAAGTTGTCCATCAGGGCCTCGAAGTCCGGGGAGTCGTCCCGCTGGATCGAGTCGCAGATCACCAGACTGCCGCCGGGCTCAAGCACCCGGAAGCACTCGTTGATCACGTTCTGGCGGGCTTCCGGTGGCAGCTCGTGGAACAGGAAGACGGACGTGACCGCCTGGAACATGCTGTCCTGATAGGGGAGGCTCTCGCCGTTGGCCTGGATCAGCTGGGGCAGTTCCCCGGGCAGCTCCGCCAGTAGCTCGTTGGCCTTGCGCAGGTAGGCTGCAGACAGGTCGGTGCCGTAGAGCTTTGCCTTGGGCAGGCTGGCGCGCAGGTTACGCAGGGTGCGGCCGGTACCGCAGGCAACGTCGAGCACCTTCCAGTCCCGCTCCGGGCGATCGCCGAAGGCCTGCTTCAGGCTCTCCACCACGGGCTTGAGCACCCGCCGCCGCATCGGATCGGCGGTGCCGTTGAAGAGAATCTCCACCTGCAGGTCGTAGAGGTTGGCCGATTCCTCGGTCAGGTAGCCGCCGGTCTGGTGGTGGAAGTTCTGGACGTAGTAGCCGGGCAGGCCCTCGGTCTCCACCGCTTGGTCGAAATCCTGGTAGCGGCGGTTGCGGGCCCGCTCCCAGGTACGGGGCATGTCGAACCAGACCAGGGGATAGAAGCGGGCGATATCCTGCCAGGGCGTGTCGAACAGCTGACCGGCCGGGTAGATTCCAGCGTCCACATCTGCCAGGTCCGCCTCCTGCAGTTCGGCCATAGACCGCTGTAGTTTCTCCATCAGCTCCGGCGCGATGCCCCGCCCCTCCGGCAGCGTGCCGGGTGAGAGCAGGCGCATCAGTTGCGTGCTCAGATTCTTGTGGGTCAGACCGGCCAGACCCTTGCCCTGCTGGAAGGTGCGGTAGGCCAGGGTAGTGAGCTGATCGGGCATGGAGCGGCGGACTCAACGCAACATTTCTTAATTAAAGCGAAAAGATGCAACCGGGGCTCCGGCGGCGGTGGGGAGTAACTGTGAAGAATGGTGACGATCGAGCGGCCCCGGCGGCCTCAAACCCGCTCTGGGCCTGAACCGCCGCAGATGAGCGTGGTAAGCTCAGACCTAGTTTCGCGATCGCCGCGAGCCCTGTTGCTGCGGTCGATTCGTCGCCGAGCATTCGTTGGGAGATGTTGTCATGCGGGATGCGGTAACCAGCCTGATCGGCAGTTACGACGTCACCGGTCGTTACCTGGATCGCAACGCCATCGACAGCCTGAAGGCGTACTTCGCCGAGGCCGGAGCCCGAATCCAGGCCGCCGAGGTGATCAACGCCAGCGCCGCCGAGATCGTCCGGGAAGCCGGTTCCCGGCTGTTCGATGAGGCTCCGGAACTGATCCGTCCCGGTGGCAACGCCTACACCACCCGCCGCATGGCTGCCTGCCTGCGCGACATGGACTACTATCTGCGCTACGCCAGCTATGCCCTGGTGGCCGCGGACAACGATGTCCTCGAGGAGCGGGTCCTCCAGGGCCTGCGAGAAACCTACAACTCCCTCGGGGTGCCCATCGCTCCTACCGTGCGTGGCATCCAGATCATGAAAGCCATGGTGCGTGAGAAGGTGGAAGCCGCCGGTGTGGCCAATGCCGCTTTCGTGGAAGCGCCCTTCGACTTCATCAGCCGCAGCATCTCTGAAGTCAGTCTCTGATTGAGATCAGCGATGCTCCCAGGCGGGAGCATCGCTGACTGACTGAATCATGTGCAAAAGCCCCGAGACCTTGGCCTCGGGGCTTTTTCAATGGGTCTGGAGCAGAGGCTAGAGGTTGCCCATGCTGGCGAGACCGAGAATCACGCCCAGGCCGAGGATGTGGCCGAAGCTGGTGGTCGCCAGGACGGCGGGCAGACCGAAACCACCGAACATGGCGGGGGAGGGCAGGGCCGGACCGGCATTCTGAATCTTGATCGTCGCTTTGCCGAGGGCGATCGCCACGACATTGCAGATCACCATGATGATGGCGACCTTGGGGCTCCATTCGACGGTCTGGGGAATGGACGCCAGCAGCATCAGTTGAGTCACGTCAGTGTTCCTTCTCAAACGCTCTCGGCGGGGCCGTGAAAGCGGCAGACCGCCGTACCGATCTTTTCCTGAAAATCCTTTCGGCGGCGGACTTCTTCAGAAGTATTAACACTCAGGCCCGGGGCGGTAGCCCACTGACCTCGAACAACTGGGCCAGGGTGTTGGCGTAGGGCACCATGCCGAAGTCCGCCGGGCTGACGGTGCCCTGGTGGGTGAAGTGACGGTAGCGGATGCAGTGGCGATCCCAGGGCTGCACCTCGATCCGGAACAGACGCAGCATCAGCTCCGCGAAGCGGTGGGAGAGGGGCAGCCGCAGCCAGCTGCGGCGCACGCCGAAATAGCGGCAGGTCTGGGCGATCGCCTCATTCACCGTCATCGCCGGGCTGCCCAGCACCAGCTTGCTCAGCCCCGGCTGCTCCGGCGGATGGTCAATCAGATAACGGACGATCTGGGCGATGTCGTAGGAATGCACGAAGTGGAAACTGGCATCCGCCTGGAAGAAGCGGATCAGCCACAGCCAGCCGACCACTTCCCGCAGACCGCTCGAGAGGTGGGAATAGGGCCGCCCCGGTTCCCCGCCGAACACCAGGGTGGGGAAGAGCACGGTGATCCGGTCCGCTAGCGGATGCTGCTCCAGGGCCTTCAGGCACTCGGCCTTGGTGCGGATGTAATCGGTGCCGTAGAGTTCCGCCTCGGGCAGGGGCTTGTTGTCGTAGCCGAGAACGCTCTCGGTGGAGAAATAGTAGACCCGCTCCAGACGCTGCGGGTCGAGGGCATCGAGGATCTCCAGGGTGCTATCGACGTTCACCTGCTGGGTGATCGCCGGGTCACCCCAGGCGGTGGCCACCAGAATGGCGACATCCATCGTCGCCAGCAGACGGCGATGGGGTGCGATCGATTCCAAACTGCCCGGAATCAGATGCACCCCGGCGCGCAGGCTGCGGTCGACCTTGAGCCGCTCCGGATCGCGGATCAGCAGGAACAGCTCGTGGTCGGTGTTGCGGATCAGGGTCTCAACGAGATAGTGACCGACGCATCCGGACGCGCCGGTGATGAAAATCCGTTTTTTCGACACTATCTCGTTCTCGTGACCTTGGCGAAGGACTAGACGGCAGCCAGTAGTTCGTTCACCCGTTTCCCGGTGGCGAAGAAGTGGGCCCCGTTCTCTTCCGGCGTGCCAGGGAGGATACCATGGCCCAGATTGAGGATGTGACGGCGACCGGACGCTTTACGAACTGTATCAAGGATGCGGTCCGTAATCACTTCCTTGGAGCCGAACAGGACGCCGGGGTCGACGTTGCCCTGGACACCGACGTGGGCCGGCAGACGCTTCAGAGCATCGGCCATGTCCACGGTCCAGTCGACGCTGACGATGTCGCAGCCGGACGCGCCCATGCGCTCCAGAATCCCGGCGCTGCCGCTGATGTAGAGGATGGTCGGGGTGTCGGGGTGCTTGGCCTTGACCTGCTGGAAGATGCGCTGCTGGTAGGGCTGGGCGAAGACGTCGTAGTCGGTCGGGTGCAGGTGACCGGCCCAGGAGTCGAATAGCTGCACCACCTGGGCGCCGCAGTCGATCTGGTGGCAGAGGTAGGTGGCGATGTTGTCCGCCAGCTTACCCAGCAGCTGATGGAGCATCGCGGGCTCGGTGAAGGCCATGCGCTTGATGTTGGCGTAGTCCTTGGAGCCCTTGCCCTCGACGGCGTAGGCAGCCAGGGTCCAGGGCGCCCCGGCGAAACCGAGAACCGTCGCCTGGTTGCCGACTTCCTGGCGCAGGGTGCTGAGGATGGTGCGGATGAAGGGGGTGGCCGTTTCGGGGTCGAGATCATGCACCGCTTCGATCTGCTCGCGGGTGCGGATCGGCGGGTCGAGGATGGGGCCGCGGCTTTCGATGATGTCGAAGGGGATGCCCATGCCCGGCAGCGGGGTGAGGATGTCCGAGAACAGGATCACGCCGTCGGGCTGGAAGGCGCGGAAGGGCTGCAGGGAGATTTCGATCGCCAGCTCCGGATTCTCGGAACGCTCCCGGAAGGACGGGTACTTATCGCGCAGATCGCGATAGACCTTCATGTAGCGACCGGCCTGGCGCATCATCCAGACGGGGGGACGTTCGACGGCTTCGCCGCGGGCGGCACGCAGCAGCAGCGGCAGGTCAGCGGAACCGGTCATGGGGCGCTCCTAGAAGACGGATGGCTCAAGCATTCCGGGCTTAAGCTCAGAAAAAGAATTATAAATTGCGAGCCTGCGGCCCCCCCCTGACCCGGGACCGCAGGCTTAATAAACTGAGACAGTCGGACCTCAGGCCGGTGCGCCTCCCGCTTCCCCGTCCCGGCGCTTGAGCACGACCACCGCCAGGGGTGGCAGACAGAGATCCAGCGAGTAGGGGCGGTTGTGGCAGCTCCATTCCTCGGCCCACTTGCCGCCGAGATTGCCCATGTTGCTGCCGCCGTAGGGACGGGCATCGCTGTTGAACACCTCGGCGTAGAAGCCGGGCTCGGGCACCCCGATGCGGTAGTGGGCGTGGGGTTGGGGAGTGAAGTTGCACACGACCACCAGCGCCTCGCCGCTCTCGGGATCCCGCCGCAGGAAGGAGATCACACTATGGCGGGTGTCACTGCAGTCGATCCAGTCGAATCCGGCCTGGCTGAAGTCCTCCCGGAATAGGGCTGGCTGCTGGCGGTAGAGCCGGTTCAGGTCGCCGACGAAGGTCTTCAGCCCCTGGTGGGAGGGATACTCGAGCAGATCCCAGTCGAGGTCGCCCCAGACATTCCACTCGCTCCACTGGCCGAATTCCATGCCCATGAACAGGGTCTTCTTGCCCGGGTGCAGGAACATGTAGGCCAGCAGGGCCCGCACGTTGGCGAACTTCTGCCATTCGTCCCCGGGCATCTTGCCCAGCAGACTGCTCTTGCCGTGTACCACCTCGTCGTGGCTCAGGGCCAGCATGAAGTTCTCGCTGAAGGCGTACCAGATGCTGAAGGTGACGTTGTTCTGGTGGTACTGGCGGAACCACGGGTCCATCTGGAAGTAATCCAGCATGTCGTGCATCCAGCCCATGTTCCACTTCAGGTTGAAGCCGAGCCCGCCCAGATAGGTGGGCCAGGAGACCATCGGCCAGGCGGTGGATTCCTCGGCGATGGAGAGAGCCCCGGGGAAGTACTGGAAGATCAGGTGGTTGGTCTGGCGCAGGAAATCGGCCGCCTCCAGATTCTCGCGACCGCCGTACTCGTTGGCCACCCAGCCGCCGTCATCGCGGTTGTAGTCGAGGTAGAGCATCGAGGCGACGGCGTCGACCCGGATGCCGTCGATGTGGAACTTGTCGAACCAGAAGAGGGCGTTGGCTGCCAGGAAGTTGCGGACTTCGTTGCGTCCATAGTTGAAGACAAGGGTGCCCCACTCCTGGTGTTCGCCCTGGCGGGGGTCAGCGTGCTCGTAGAGATGGCTGCCGTCGAAGTAGGCCAGCCCGTGGCCGTCCTTGGGGAAGTGCCCCGGCACCCAGTCGAGGATGACGCCGATGCCCGCCTGGTGGCAGCGATCAACGAAGTACATGAAGTCCTCGGGGCTGCCGAAGCGGCTGGTGGGGGCGTAGTAGCCGGTCACCTGATAGCCCCAGCTGCCGTCGAAGGGGTGCTCGGCCACCGGCAGCAGTTCGATGTGGGTGAAGCCCAGCTCCTGCACGTAGGGAATCAGCCGCTCTGCCAGTTCCCGGTAGGTGAGATAGCGGGCACCCGGTTTCAGATCGGCCACCGGCACCGGCGGCAGGGGCTGGCCACGGTGATCCAGACCTGGCTCCGTGTCGCTGGCATTCAGCCAGGAGCCGAGGTGAACCTCGTAGACCGAAATCGGCTGACGCAGGGGTTCCTGCTGGCGGCGGCGCTCCAGCCAGTCGCTGTCGCTCCAGGCGTAGCGGTTCAGGTCAGCGACCACGGAGGCGGTCTTCGGGCGCACCTCCTGCTGGAAGCCGTAGGGGTCACTCTTCTCGTAGATGTGACCGTCCTGATTCTTGATCTCGTATTTGTAGGCGGTGCCGACGTCCAGGCCGGGGATGAACAGTTCCCAGACACCGTTGTCGCGGCGCACCATCTGGTGTTGGCGGCCATCCCAGCTGTTGAAGTCCCCCAGGACCGAGACCCCGCGGGCGGAGGGGGCCCAGACGGCGAAGTTGACGCCGCTCACCCCTTCGAAATCGCAGGTGTGGGCCCCGAGCTTCTCGTAGATGCGGTGGTGGTTGCCCTCGGCGAACAGGTGCAGGTCGAAGTCGGTCACCCGGGGGGAGCGGAAGGCGTAGGGATCGTAGATCACCCGCTCGTGCTCACCCTCGCGGATGCGCAACTGGTAGATGCCCAGGTCCTCGCCCGCGATCCAGACCTCGAAGTAATGGGGATCGTGGTGGGCGACCATCGGCAGTTCCTGGCGGTGCTCCGGTCGCAGCAGGCTGACGGCGGTAGCCCGGGGCAGATAGCTGCGGATAATCCAGCCGGGCTCTCCCTCAGGGCCGGGATGCTGGTGCGGGCCCAGAATCGCGAAGGGGTCCGGATGCAGCGTGGTCGCCAGTTGCGCGACCTGGTCAGCCGTCACGGTCGGGGTCTGGATCATGGCACCAGCGAGTTGGGTTGGGCTTATTTACGACCGCCAGAGGCAGAAGTTTCTGTAACTCTAGCAACGGACGTCGGCTCTGCACGGACTTCCGTCGCAGTGGCCGCAATGCCAGTCCGCCACTGGGGTTTCTCCGAAGTGGAGACGCAGCGATCGCCAGCGGCAGTCGGGACTGTCCAGGTACCGGCGCAGCAGGCGGCTGTCGGTGGGGATCGGCGGTGGCGGCTGGGCAGCACTGCCGAGCCGGTAGTGGAAGGGATCGAGCCAGTCGAGTGTCCCCTGACTCTGGAGGCGGGCCAGGGCAGCCTCCACCCCTTCCCCGGCCAGCTGCCGCAGATCCCCCTGGGTGGGCAGACGGCGGCTGAGGCGTTCGGCCTCCTGCAGTGACTGCCGGGACTGCTGCTCGAAGGCCTGCCAGCGCTGATGATCGCTGGGTTCCCAGAGGGGGTGACCCAGCAGCAGATGGGCGATCGCCCGCTGGCCGTCCCGCCCGGCCCGCCCGATTTCCTGCAGGTATTCGTTGAGCAGCAGCGGTGGCTGGAAGTGCAGCACCCAGCGCACGTCCGGTTTATTCACGCCCATGCCGAAGGCGTTGGTGCAGACGGTGAAGCGCAGGCTGCCACTGCGCCAGTCCTGCTCGATGCGACGGCGCTCGGTAGTGCCCAGACCGGCGTGGTAGGCGGCGCAGGCTTCCCCGGCTGCCTGCAGTTGTCGGGCCAGACCCTCGCAGTCCTCCCGGCTGCGGCCGTAGATCAGACCGCTGCCCTGGCGCCCCGCCCCGCTGCCCAGAAACTCGCGGATGGCCTGCCGTCGCTGGTGTGGGGTCCAGAGCCGTTGCACCGAGAGCTGCAGGTTGGGCCGGTAGACGCTGTGGCAGGCGAGCTCCGGTCGCCGCAGGCCGAGGCTGTGGCACAGCCGGGCGCGACTGAGTGGATCGGCGGTGGCGGTGAAGGCGACCAGGGGCAGGGGCCGTTGCTGCTGCCGCTCCAGGCTGCGGCGGGCCGCGCCCAGGCGTCCGTAGGCGGGCCGGAAAGCATCTCCCCACTGCACCAGGCAATGGGCCTCATCGATCACCAGACGCTGTAGCTGCAGATCTGGTTGCTGCAGTCGCTCCCAGACCGGGGGACTGAGTAGGGTTTCGGGGGCGCAGTAGAGCAGCCGGTAGCGCGGCAGCCGTTGGAGGATGCGCAGGCGATCGCCCCGCGCCATCTGGCTGTGCAGCCGTTCCGCCGCAATGCTACGGCCCTGCAGATCGGCGACCTGATCCTCCATCAGGGCCAGCAGGGGGGTGATCACCAGGGTGAGGCCGGGCTCCAGTAGAGCCGGAATCTGGAAGCAGAGGGATTTGCCGCCGCCGGTGGGCAGGATCAGCAGTCCATCCCGACCGGAACGAACCGCCTCCACCAGGGCCCGCTGGCCGGGACGGAAGTCGTCGTAGCCCCAGAACTGCTGCAGGGTGCGGCGCAGATCGTCCATGGCCCGAGCGTGCCCGTCTGTGGGGTCAGGCCTGCATCAGGGCTTCCATCGCCGTGGTGGTACGGGGCAGCTCGGCACTGAGGACTTCGGCCCCGGCGGAGGTGACGAGCACATCGTCCTCGATGCGGATGCCCCGGACGCTGCGGAATGCTTCCAGGCGTTCCCAGTGCACGCAGTCGCGGTAGCGCTGTCGCCGCTCGGGATCGGTGAGCAGGGCGGGGATGAAGTAGAGGCCCGGCTCGATGGTGACCACCATGCCCTCCGCCAGGGGGCGGTTCAGGCGCAGATAGCCGAGCCCGAAGCGATCGCTGCGCGGGCGGCCGGGGGCATACCCGGCCCGGTCTCCGTGGCGTTCCATGTCGTGGACGTCGAGGCCGAGCAGGTGGCCGATGCCGTGGGGGAAGAACAGGGCGTGGGCATCCCGGGCCAGCAGGTCGTCGACAGTACCCCGCAGCAGGCCCAACTCCACCAGCCCCTCTGCCAGTACCCGGCAGGCGGCCCAGTGGACAGCGGCGAACTCAACCCCGGGGGCGATCGCCGCGATTGCTGCGGCCTGGGCGGCGACCACCAGCTCATGCAGATCCCGCTGTTCGGGGCGGAAGCGACCGCTCACCGGCCAGGTGCGGGTGAGGTCGCTGGCCCAGCCCAGGGGCGATTCGGCCCCGGCATCCACCAGCAGCAGGTCGCCCGCCTCAAGCTGGTTGCCGTAGTGGTTGTTGTGCAGCACCTCGCCGGAGCGGGTGACGATGCTCGGGTAGGCGGGCGCGCAGTCGGCGGCCATGAACTCCGCTTCGATGGCGGCGCGGACGACGGCTTCGCGAACACCGGGGCGGGTAGCCCGCAGTCCGGCCCGATGCCCGGCACTGGTGATGGCGATCGCCCGGCGGATTTCCCCCAGTCCCCAGTCATCCACCCGCAGGCGGGCGGCGATCAGCGCCTCGCGCAGCTGCTCATCCTGAGGCAGCCATGCCCCCTGCCAGTGGCGCTGCAGGCGCGCTTCCTGCTGGGCGTGGGTGAGCGGATCGAGCAGCGGCAGGGTGGCGATCGCCCCGTCCCGGGGCAGGCTCGCTATCGGGGCCCAGGCGTCGGCCCCGATGGCTGCTGCCAGTTCCTCCGGGGCTGGCTGGGGACCGTGCCAGAGGGTGGCCGCTGCCGGTGCCGGGTCGCAGTAGAGGGTGGTGCGATCGCCCTCAAGCCCGAGGACGGCGTTGGGCAGCGGCAGGCCTGCCAGAAACAGGAAATCGCTGTCCGCCCGGAAGGGGTAGGCGTTGGCCGGGAAGTTGCGTGCCGGGGCCTGACCGCTCCAGAGCAGGACCGGATGGCGGACCCGCGTGGTGATCTCCCGCCGTCGCTGTCTCAGGGCATCCCGGGCCCGGTCATCCAGAACTGCCGGGATCACGGTGTCGGCTGCTCCTTGGGCTGAGCCTTGCCGAAGAACTGCAGCAGCATCTTGTGCACCATCGGGGCACTGACAGTGCCGCCGTAGCCCCCCGAGTTCTGGGCGAAGGCAACGATGACGATGCGCGACTTGTCGAGGGGTGCAAAGCCGCCGAACCAGGTGTGGTCCGGGCGGGGCGGGTCCTCGGCAGTGCCGGTCTTGCCGGCCACCGGCGGCAGGTTGGGATCGTTGAGAATCCCGGCGGTACCGTCGGTGACGACCTGGCGCAGCCCCTTCTTGATTACCGCGATCGTCTCCGGTTTCAGTCCCATGGGCTTCGGCTTCACAAAGCGGTCGGCGACCACATGGGGGGTGACCAGATAGCCGCCGTTGGCGATCGCCGCATACATCCGCGCCAGCTGGATCGGCGTGACCAGCAGTGGTCCCTGGCCGATGGACATGCTGATCGTGTCCCCCAGCCACCAGGGTTCGCCGTAGACCTTTTTCTTCCAGGCCGGATCGCCCACCAGCCCCGGCGACTCCTCATCGGCCAGCTCGAAGCCGGTGGGCTCCCCGAAGCCGAAACGGTGGGCAGTACGGGAAATCTGCTCAGGCCCGATCCGGTTCCCTACCTGGTAGAAGAAGGTGTTGCTGCTCACGGCCAGGGCGGTCGGGAAGCCGATGGTGCCGTAGCTGTGGCCACCGTGCTCGTTGAAGGTGGTGCCGCCGAAGGAGAGAGCCGAGGCCGTGGTCAGCACTGAGTCCGGGGTGAACTTGCCGCTCTCGATCCCGGCGGCGGTGGTGATGATCTTGAAGGTGCTCGCGGGCAGGAACCCCTGCAGGGAGCGGTTCAGGAACGGGTCCTGCAGCTGCTGCAACTGCTGCCAGACGGACTCACTCACCCCGCTGGAGAACCAGTTGGGGTCGAAGGCGGGGCGGCTGACCATGGCCAGAATCGAGCCGTCGCGCGGGTCAAGGGCGATGATGCCGCCGGTGGTGTTGCCGATCGCCTGTTCGGCTACCCGCTGCAGGTCGAGGTCGATGGTCAGGCGCAGGTCCTGCCCGGCGCGGGCGTTCTTCTGGCCGAGGACGCGCACGGCGCGCCCCAGGGCATCCACCTCCACCTGCTGACCGCCCCACTCGCCCCGCAGCCGCGTTTCGTAGAGGGCCTCAAGCCCCGATTTGCCGACGATGTCGCCGGGCCGGTAGCCCTGGTCGCGTAGCTTCGCCAGCCGCTCGGGCGAGATCTCGCCGGTGTAACCGAGCAGATGGGCCGCCAGGGGGCCGTAGGGGTAGGCGCGCAGGGTGTCGTAGTCCAACTCGACGCCATAGAGTGATCGCCGCTCTTCTTCGAACGCCACCAGCTGATTGGGCTTGAGATTGGCGGCCACCCGCACCCGGTAGCCGGCCTGCAGGTCCTTGCGGGTCAGCTGGCTATCCAGGCTGGCGGGGGGCACCCCCAGCAGGCGGGCGAGACGATCGCGGCTGGCGGGCCAGCGGGGGTCCTTGACCGCGCGGGGCCAGACGAACAGCGAGTAGGACAGCTTAGTACTGGCCAGGACCCGACCCTTGCGATCGAGAATCCGTCCCCGCTCGGGATTGCGGGCGATCAGGTGGATGCGGTTGCCGTCCGCCAGCTCGCGGTTGCGCTGACCTTCAACCAGCTGCATCCAGGCGAGGCGGGAACCGATGGCCCCGAACAGCAGCAGCCCGGCGAAGCCGAGCAGCCACACAGACTGAAAATCCCGGCCCAGGCGGCGACCGGTGCGGTTGGCCGTGGTCCAGGTGGAGCGCATGGGCAGTTCAGGAATCGGCGAGCAGTCGGTTCAGCTGACGCAGGTCCGCCAGCAGCTGTTCCAGCGCCTGCCGGTCTGCGGCGGTGGGGCCGACGGCACGGGCGGCGGTGGTGACGGTGGCCTCGGAAGCGGCCACCCCCAGCCCCAGCTGATCCAGCCAGGGACTGAGGCGGGCAATCAGCGGATCGCCCAGGGGACGACCCCGCTGCTCCAGGGCAGCCAGGGCCGTAGCCGGGTCGGCGATCGCGCCCTGTAGGCGGTCCGCCAGCAGCCGAGGCTGGGGCAGCAGCTCCAGCAGTTCCGTCCCGGCCCCGAGACCGGTACAGAAGGCGGATTCCAGACTGTCGGTCAGGTTGCGGGCATCCATGGCCGGTGACTCATTCCCACTCGATGGTGCCAGGCGGCTTGGAGGTGATGTCGTAGACCACCCGGTTGACGCCCTTGACCTCGTTGACGATGCGGTTGGAGATCGTCTCAAGCAGGTCGTAGGGAAGGCGCGACCAGTCGGCGGTCATACCGTCTTCGGAACTGACGCAGCGCAGCACGATCGGGTAGGCGTAGGTGCGCTTGTCGCCCATAACGCCGACACTCTTCACCGGCAGCAGTACCGCGAAGGCCTGCCAGACGGCGTCGTAGTAGCCCTGGTTGCGGATTTCCTCGCGCACCACCAGATCGGCATCCCGCAGGATGTCCAGTTTGTCGTCGGTGACTTCTCCGAGAATCCGGATCGCCAGACCGGGGCCCGGGAAGGGGTGGCGGCGGACGATCTCATCGGGCAGGTTGAGGGCCCGGCCCAGCTGACGCACCTCGTCCTTGAACAGCTTGCGCAGCGGTTCGACCAGCTT
>CAYZUY010000046.1:0-13697 GCA_964481495.1 uncultured bacterium | reverse complement strand
ATTGACAAATTCTCGGAATGATTAATGTCGACGCATCGAATTACTTTCCAGACAGTTAAGATAATTATCCATAGATCGACATAAAGATTTTGGTGGTCGATGTACCAAACATCTAGGCAAAACTTGTCCTCCCAGGAGATAGTGTTGCGGCCATTGACCTGGGCCCAGCCGGTGATCCCGGGGCGGACGTGGAGGCGGCGGAACTGCTCGGGGCTGTAGAGGGGAAGATATTCCATCAGCAGTGGTCGTGGACCGACAAAGCTCATCTCGCCCCGCAGAATGTTCCAGAGTTCCGGCAACTCATCGAGAGAGGTGCTGCGCAGCCAGCGGCCTAAGCAGGTCAGCCGTTCGGCATCGGGCAGCAGGTTACCCTCAGCATCACAAGCTTCGGTCATGGTTCGGAACTTAAGCAGCTGGAAGGGTCGACCGTAAAGACCGGGGCGCTGCTGGCGAAACAGCACCGGCGAGCCTAGCTTGCAGCGTACCAGGAGCGCCAGCAGTAGCAGCAGCGGCGAGAGTAGCAGCAGTCCCAGCAGGGCAGCGAAGCGATCAGCTAGGGATTTGAAGCGGGAATAGGAGGTTGATCGGCGACGAGGTACCCCAGCACTGTCGCCCA
This sequence comes from uncultured bacterium, assembly GCA_964481495.1. Classification (GTDB taxonomy): domain Bacteria; phylum Cyanobacteriota; class Cyanobacteriia; order Synechococcales; family Synechococcaceae; genus CAWUMD01. Next base: position 13,081 of record CAYZUY010000046.1, on the reverse strand, counting down.
GCCAGCTTTCCAGCAGCCGCTCGGCATTAGCAGGGGTGAAGTGGCATGAAGCAGCTAGGGCGTTGTTGGCCATCTGCCGCAGACGCTCGGGATCAGCTGCCAGGCTACTAAGAACGGTGACCAGTTTACGGGCTGCGCCCGGGCCGGGCTCGATCACTAAGCCGCAGCGATTTTCCTGCACGAGCTCGGCTAAGGCAGAAGTTATTGGAGCGAGGACTAGCAGAGGAGTGCCACAGGCTAGGGCAGAGAAGGTTTTACTGGGCAGGGAGGCAGAGGCAACGGGCCCGTCTAAAGCAACAACGGCTAGGTCCGCAGCCGAGAGGCTGGCAGATAGTTCGCTGTAAGGCAGGGGGTCAAGGAATCGGAGGTTGGTGGCAGGCAAATCCAAATCGCCAGCAAGGATCTCTAGCGGGATGCGTTTGGGCCCTTGACCTATTAGCAGCATCTGAGCAAGCGGAGGATTGCTTTGCTCCCGCAAAAGAGCAGCGGCCTCCAGCAGCGGCTCCAGCGGATGGGTAAGGCCAAGATTCCCAGAGTATGTGATCAGAAGACGTTCAGCATCAAGCTGATGACGCTTGCGAAAGGCCTGAGCAGTGGCTGGATTGGGGCGCAGGCTGGTGGTATCAGCCCAAGGGGGAATCACAACCACCTTCTGCCGCCAGAGTGCCTCTGTGGCAAATGCAGGCTTCAACTCTGCCGCCATTGCTTCTGAAAGGGTGAATATGCGCTCAGCGCGGGCAAACACGCATGAGTTAGCGAACCTCCAGATCCCCATCACCTGCTCCAGAGCCCATTGCAACAATGAGTGGCGAACCTGTAGCTGTTCTAGTATCCGAGGGTAAATGTCATAGAGCAGCAGTGCGTAAGGCCTACGAGCCAAGGGGGCAAGAAGCGGTGCCAAAGGTGGATTGCTAACCACCAGCACACGCTGATAGCGGTGACCGTGCCAGAACAGATGCCAAGCCAGCTGCAGAGAAAAACCCAACCAAGTAAGTAGGCGCGCACTAACTGGGCTGCGCCGATAGGTCAAACCCGAGAATACATGAACTGGCCCAAACCGATGATCACTGGCAGCGACAAGATCTGCAAAGAGCGGACCAATGGACTGATTAACAAAGAGAACTGGGAGTAGATCTCGAGTCATGTCATTAATCCATATTAAAGCTTGTTAATTAAATTTAAAGCCATTCTTTTTATCGAAAATTAACATCTGTATTAGAGTTATTTTTTGGTACTAATTAAAATCATTTGACACGTCATTTATAGTACTTTTGTCACTCATGAGGAGTCCATAGATAATAACTAAGCGACGATTTATTCTCTGCTTTCGCTACAAGAGCTTAAAACAAATTACTCGTCAAGAATCCGTCGTAAATTCAACATCTAAGCTTGTCTATTGGAGACGGATATATCGAATAGACACGGAAATCATCAGTCTAACAGTCGGTTCTCAGAATCTTTATCTGAGAAGTCTTTTGAATCTACTACATAGGCTCTCTTCAACTAAGCAACTACGTTGCTACGCAGCTTAAGCAAAGAAAATACAAATTATATACTTGAAATAGAACTGCATTTAAAGGACAGCTAGCTCTCTGCTTAGCTCTCAAATCAAGAAACTAGCAATGACAAATATATGGCGAGCAAGAATCTCGGTATAAAAACTGTTTCACTCCCAACTAAAGTCAAAAAAACAATAGATATAATAACATTCTGCGCGCGCGGATCAACGGTTTTTGTCTTTATAAGATTAATGCAATAAAAGAGAAATAAAACAAATGAAAAAGCGCCAGAGTTTGCCGTAAAATAGGCAATTCCGCTATCAAGTTTAGGATAGAATAGGGTCGTTCCAAAAAAAAGATTTGACGGATTAAATATTATTCTAACTGCCTCCTTTAGTGATTCCGACCTAGACTCATCTTCACTTGGGCTAACAGAGAAAAAAGAAAGTGTGCGACTGAGAAGTTCATTGTAATCTAGAGGACTATCAAGAGAAAAAAGAAGCTGAGTTGCCAAAAAAATAACAACCAAAAGAAAGAATAGAACAAATAAATTTAGAGAATTCATCGAGGTTGAATGTTTTTTTAAACATAGCTTACATAAAAAAGAAAAGATGTATACACAAGCGACTAGAATAGACCCACGGGAACCCGTCATCAGCGACGATACCAAAGAGAAAATAAATATAAAGATTAATAATATTTTACTTGCAATGCTATTACCTCTTGTTACCAGCGAATCACCTACAATACAGGCTATAAGCGAGCATGCTGGACCATAAACGTGTCTATCATATCCAGCATCAGTATAAAAAGGAAATCCAATACCCCAAACCTGGGATTTATCTACAAAAATAGATCTCAAGAGGGAGTACGAAACTATAAATAATAGAAGTAATTGCGGGACGTACTTCTTAGCAAGATCGACTATCATCCTCATATTTTTAAATATTAATCAAGATGTTTTAGTAAGTCTTGGCGCCAACCGGAGTTGATCTAGAACCAAGACAGCAAAAAGCAAGCGCAATGAATAGGCAATATACTGAAATATGTTAACATTGTTTTTCAGCAAGAAAGAGATGGATAGATATGCGATTGCGACACACCAAAAAATCATCTTTCGTCGATCGGAATAAACCCATTTCCAAGCTAAAAAAGGTAGAGACAAGTCAAATAGCGATCCATTGCTACCAAGATCTTCTGTACTATTCTGAAGCGGAGTTATACTCAGCAAAAGAAATATGCTTACCCAGAAACAAGAGTTAAACATCTTTTTTGTATTCATATCTTGACTAATTTATGCATCTCAGGTGGAACTCAGAACCCTAGGGTCTGTTTTAAAAGTCTGAAGTGGTCAGTGTTGCGTGAGGGGAAGAGGTGCTCACCTACCAGCTCACCGTAGGGATGATTTAAAGTTGCAACCTAGTTTTTGGTGTAGGTGGTGAGCCGAACGAGGTGACCCAGCTGAGCAAGCGGCCAATGTCGTGGGCCACTGCCACCAGCCCATCGCGGATGGACTGCAGAGTTAATTAATTGTCGTCATAGGCTGAGCATGGCCTTCAGATCGTGGGCGACAGCATCCAATCCAGCCGTGAGGGAGTGGAAGCCACTCAGACGCAGCAGATTCATCGCTAGGGTGCGCATTACTGCAAGCACTTGAGTACCGTTTCGCTCCCAGTAGCGGTGTCGGTCTTCCCCAAAGACGACATCGCGGACCCAGTGCCAGCTGTTTTCGATGGACCAACGGTCCCGAATCAGCTGTAGCAGGGCATCGCCGCTTGTCTGCAGGCTGGTGACGAAGTAGTGACGCTGATCCACAGGCTTAGGGCCCCGTCGTCCAACCTGGCGAACCTCCACCAGCCAGCACAGTCCTGGCCAGCGTTGTGTCACCCATGTGGGAGCCTGCAGGGCTCGTAGGCACCAGTGGCTGTCTCGTCCGTGAGTTGTCTCCCTGCTCTGGGCCCGGGCAACCGGCCGAGGTCTCTTACTGGCGAACAGCAGCCGGATGAACCGGTACAGGCGTCGCTGGTTGCCCTTGATCGTCAGCAGGAAGTCGGCTCCACGCTGCTGGAGGAGTCGAAAAAAGCCTGATTGGTGTGCAGGGCGTCGGCCTGGATGAGGACCCCCTCGAGGTTGACCTCGCTCAGCAACTGCCGCAGCACCTTCTGTTCGTTAGTCTCGCGGGTGTCGTAGGTGGCTTGGGCAATGGCGATCCCCACCTGTTGGCTGTAGAGCGTCACCTGGGCTACGAACGCCTGAAATGGGGTGCCATCGGCCTTGCTCACCTCTCAGCCGTACCGCGCAGGGTTTTACCGTCACAGACGAATCCATCGATACCACCGGCACCAACAACCGCCGGGTGTACCAGCATCCAGTCCGCCACACGCTGGTAGAGGTCAGCAACATCCAGCTTGCAGAACAGCAGCCGGTAGGTGGAGTCAGCAGGGACTCCGCGGAACTCCAGCCCCAGGATCTCGCACAGGGCCTTGGCATGGCGCTGCCCAAAGCGTTCCAGACCATGAAGGCTACTCATTCCGCTCAAGGTGCCCAGCAGGGTCATCAACAGCAGGTACCACTGGGGAAACCGAACACCTCGGGTTTTCCGGCAATCGGGGATGCTTTTGAGGAACTCAATCAGTGTGAGGGACGGCTGACTCATGAACCCAGCTCAAGTCATGGCCCGTTCACTATGACTTCTCTGACCAAAAATAATCAGCCCTGCGTACCATCCGGCAGTCGGGGATGCCTTTGAGCAGCCCCAGCAGCTCGTGCATCAGGGCGACATTGGCTGCGGGCATGGGGCACCTCTGGGCGTCCCACCTACCATACACGGCTTGCCCTGATTTTAAATCAGCCCTACCCCTCAGCCCAGACACACACTACGTTTCATCCAATTTTTCGGAGCAATAAACCCCAGCAAAAAGAGTTACTGAGCTTGAGAGCCTGACTGCAGTTTAAAGGTATTCCTTAATATTAAGAAGTAATTTAAAGATCCAAGTCCAATACTTAGAGAGTAGCTCAGTACAGCCATGGAAATACTTACCTCAAAATTCTTAAGCAATAAAAAGAGTGGCACAATCTTGAATACGGTTAACTGTATTTGTGCTGCAAGTCCTTCTTTCATCTTCTCCCTAGCCTCAAAGGCTACACCTAGAGGAATTAAAGCGATTTGAGAGAATAATAAAGGAATCATGCACAGAAGGAGCTCGCTTCCTTTCTGCCATCTTTGACCAAAAACCAACGGCAAAGCAGGGCTAGCTAAAGATAATATAAAACAAGAAAGCAATCCTAGTTTACAAAGATTATGAGTCGCCGATGTGAATAATATTGCCGCCTCACTTGGTTTTTTGGCTGTTGCTATTCTCTGCAAAAATACCTGCGACGTAGATAGTGCCGCAAGTGATGCGGGTAGCAACGCAATTCTTAATGCTACACTGAAAGCTCCTACTTCCAATGTGCTATAAGAGCTTGCAATTAACAAGATTGGAGCTTGCCAGCCGATTACCTCAATCAATCCACTAAAGGCAGATATTGCTCCGAGTTCACGGAAAGAAATGAGAGCTTGACTAGTTGCCCTAAGAAAGTTACTCGGTCGGTGAGCATCATTTAAAAGTTTGCTAATTCCAGCACTCTGGTTCACGATTTGTCCCAACAAAAGCCCGATCGATCCCAGTGGTGCTGCCGCTATGCTGCTGGCTACCGCTAGAGTGCTTTGCCGAAACTTTATCTGCGCCAACATGCCGAACTGTTTCCGACGGATCGCCCAGTAGCTCAGCGGCTGATACACTCCCATGAGCAATACCCCCACTGGTAGCAGCCACAGCAACGGCTTCAGCTTCGGCTGCTGCAACCAGTTCACCAGCTGATTGCCCAGCAGAGCCACCCCCAACGCCGTTAGAGCCGTGGTGATCGCCACTAGCACAAAGCACAGCCACACCAGCGCTATCGCCTCATCGTCGTCTTCTGGTACGGCTATTGCGAGTTCGTAGCGCAGGCTGCTCACCACATTCAGCATCACCAGAATCGATGTAAATGTAGCTAGCACCCCGAAACTCTCCGGCCCGTACAGGCGTGTTAGTACCGGTGCTGCTGCCACCGTGATCACCTGGCTGCCCGCCGTGCCGCCTGCAAGTTTGAGAACGTTGCGTACCGAGTCTGACTGTGGATTAAAGCGCTGTAGGTATTCTCGAAGTTGACCCAACACGCTCAACACTCCAGCGGCAGATGCATTGTCAATTCATCCCGAGTGGACCGATAGGCACCGATCAGCAACTCCAGACTGCGCACTCCTTCCCGAGCATCACAGAGAGCTTCCGCTTGCAGACACCGTCGCGGGGTTACAGGAACCGGTAGCTCTTCAGGCCATGTACCCCTGTAGCCCGGGCCGACTCCCGAGTGAACTGCCCCACCGTCGGATTGCCCTGGGGATTGATCACCCCGCTCACCTGCTGCCAGAGCCGCTCCTCAGCCGGACGCAGGTCATGAGAGCAGTCCTCATTTCGGACCACATGGTACCAACGGCGCTGCTGGCAGTCCCGACACCAGAGGCACTCCAGCCACTCGTTACGCAGCGGGACCTGGCCATGCACCGCCAGAACCATCCGGGCGGTGTGTCGGCCAATTCCTCTCACCTGCAGTTGTCCAGCCTGGTCGAGATAGAGGTAATACTTCTGGCTGGCACTATCCAGGCGAGACCCATGCCAGGGACAGACGAGAGCCCGACGTTGCCCCCGGGTACGACGGCGAGAAGCTTGAGCAGATTGCACTCTGGCACTCATGACAGTTGAGCCTTCCCAAAACCATAATCAGCCATCAACAGCAATCAGCACCAACCGCCACGATCCTTCATCCAAACCCTGATTCACCGTCATTCAAGCCCAGCACTCTGCCTCAATAAGCACCTCCATCAGTAGAACCGATGTAGTTCGGCACCCCCGGCGCAGGAGAGCATTGCTCATCGACTGCAGAGCCGTTGGATTTACAAGGACAGATCCCGAGCAGAGTAACTGCAGTGGTTTTTGGGCTGAGCCCGTAAGCCTTTCAGCTAGCCGGGCCTTAACGTGGGGCAAATGCTTTGGGACGGATTTAAATCACAGGTTTGCGTGGACTGCATTGACCGGAATCGTAGCACTCAGATTTGGGTTGCAATCACCTGCACAGCAGAAGTTAGAAAAGACCCGCAGATGCCGCAGCTATTCTGTGTAAGGTCATCCGGCGTAGCTATTAACTGACGAACAAAACCCCTTCAGGAAGGAGAAGTCAGTCAGGATCTACTGTGAGTCAAAAATACCGACAGACACACAAATCAATGCAGGCCCCAATGACAATGAGTCCTGATTCAAAAGTCCGATAAATTGCTGACGGTATTTAGCCGCCGAGGCGATCGCGCAGGGCCTGGGCCAGGGGGTCGAAGCGGGATGCACTGCGGGCCCGGCCGCTGGCGGCCCACTGCTGCAGCGATTCCACCTGGGCCTGGGCTGTGCGAGCCAAGGGAATCAGCTGGCGGGTGGCCTCGAGGATGTCTTCGGTAGTGAAGTCTCGGCTCTGGCTGAAGCCCAGGTGCATCGCCTCGACCAGGGACTGCTCAATTTCCGCCCCAGAGAAGTCCGGGGTCGCCGCCGCCAGCCGGTCGAGGTCGTACTGCCGCAGACTCTGGGGCCGCAGCCGGGTCAGGTGCACCTCGAAGATCGACCGCCGCTCCTCAGTATTGGGCAGACCGACGAAGAAGATTTCATCGAAGCGGCCCTTGCGCAGCAGTTCCGGCGGCAGGGCCTGAACGTCGTTCGCCGTCGCCACCACGAACACCGGCGACTGCTTCTCCGACATCCAGGTCAGGAAGGTGCCGAACACGCGGCTGGCGGTACCGCTGTCGCCGCGCCCCTCCAACCCGGCGAAAGCCTTGTCGATCTCATCAATCCAGAGCACGCAGGGGGCCAGCGCCTCGGCGATCTGAATCATCTGGCGGGTGCGGGACTCGGACTCGCCCACCAGCCCGGCGAACAAACGCCCCACATCCAGGCGCAGCAAGGGCAGGTGCCAGTAGTGGGCGATCGCCTTGGCACTGAGTGACTTCCCGGTCCCCTGCACCCCGGCCAGCAGTAGACCGCGCGGGTGGGGCAGCCCGTAGCGACGGGCCTGCTCCGAAAAGGCGCCGCTGCGCCGCTGCAACCAGTCCTTGAGCTGGTCGAGACCACCGATATCCGACATCTGCTCAGCCGCCGGAATGAAGTCCAGGATCTGGGTCTGGCGGATGGTCTGGCGCTTCTCCTCAAGGATCAGATCGAAGTCAGCATCCCCCAGCTGACCGTGGGCCGCCAGGGCCCGGGCCACCACCCGGCGGATGCGATCCAGGCTCAGCCCCTGGCAGCTGCGCACCACCGCCTCCAGTTGGGCGTCCTCCAGCCGCTGACCGATGCTGGTGAGCAGCCGCTGCAGTTCCTCGCGGATCTCGGCAGCATCCGGCAGCGGAAACTCCACCACCGTCACCACCTCCGCCAGATCGTCGGGCAGGGTCACCCGGGGGGCCAGCAGCAGCAGGTTCTTGGGCTGACTGCGGAACAGCCGCGCCAGATTCCGCAGCTTGCGCCCCACCGAGACATCGTCGAGGAAGCGATGGAAGTCGCGCAGAATCAGAATCGCGGGGGCATTGGCCGGGAGCTTCTCGATGAACTCCAACGCCTGCAGCGGGTTGCGCTTCGCGGCTCCCGCCTCGTTGGTACTGCCCTGGATGCCATCCACGAAGTCCCAGCGGTAGACCGCCCGACCACCCTGATCGGCGGCAACAGCCGCGATCGCCTGCTCCAGCCGCTCCTCCTCGGCGGTGGCGCAGTAGAGCAGCGGGTAGCGGGCCCGCAGCAGCAGGGCAAACTCTTCCCGAAAGGCCATACCAGGGCTCCCGTTGGTCGTGCGAATCTAGGGGTTCAGCTGGTCCCGCAGCTGCTGCAGGGCGGCCCAGCGATGGTCCAGCGTCGGGGCGGGTGCCGCTTCCTCGGGCACCGGAATCCCCTCGCAGTCGGGATTGCAGACCGACTTGGCAGGCAGGGCCAGACAGCATTGCTCGTAGAGCCATTGGGCCGGGTCGAAGTCACCATCCGGGGGCAGGGTCTCGACCAGTTCGTCGAACTCGACCTCCTCTTCCATCCCGGGGGTGAAGTCCTCACGGGGGGACTGCAGCCAGATGATTTCCCGCGCCTCCACCACCAGCCGGTGGTTGTAATTGCAGAGGCAGCGATCGCAGCTGAGGGTGACGATGGTTTCGACGTCCGCCGACACCTCCAGGAAATTGCCCCGGTGACTGGCTACCATCCGGCCCTGCACCGGCGTCAGCGTCTCCAGGCCCGGCAGCGGATCATTGATCTCCCAGGTGCGGGTGCCATCGGGATGCTGAGCCAGATTCGGCAGATGAATCGGTTGCAGGGGGAAGGCCGCAGTCATGGTCGTCAGTCGGGGGTGACAGGGCGCACGGAGACCCGCAGGTAACGGTGGGGTTCGCGTCCCTCACCGACGGCCTCGAGATCCGGGTAGCGATCGAAGAGCTGGTGCAGCTGGCGCCGCTCCGCTGAGGAGAGATGCTCGATGCGCTGCTCCTGGCCACTGCTGCGCACCGCGTCGGCCACCCGCTCGGCCAGGGAAGTCAGTTCCGCCAGGCGCTGCTGACGGTAACCCGCCAGCTCCAGGGTGTAGGAGAGATTCTCCTCCGGTTCCCGACCCAGGTTCAGCTCCAGATTAGCCAGGAACTGCATGGCATCAATCACCTCGCCCCCCTGACCGATCAGGGTCTGGATGCGATCCGGAAACAGAGCCTGATCCTCGATCGTCAGCCAGCCCTGCTGGCCAATGGCCGCATGGGGATCCGGCCGCAGCTCGGCCCTCACCCCGGCCGGACAGGCCATCAGCTCCAGCAGCTGGGTCAGCCACTGCTGACGCCGATACAGTCGTGCCTGCAGTTCCATCAACCTTTCTTCTTCTTGCCGGGCTCAAAGGGCAGGCGATCGCCGCCGCTGGTGGCCGTGACGGTGATCGTCTGATTCTTCTCCTGCTCATCCACCAGCTTCTGCAGGTTCTCCGGCAGGGGCTCGCGCATGAGGATGAAGGTCTGGGCCGTCTGGAAGATGTTGGCAACAACCATGTACATCAGCACCCCGGCCGGCAGGGGGAAGAACAGGAACATACCGGTGAAGATCACGGGGGTGATCTTGTTCACCTGATCCTGCTGGGGATTGGCGGAGGGACCACCGCCGCTGGAGAGCTGCTGACTGACGTAGAGACTGATACCGAACCCGGCGATCAGGCCGATCACATCCCAGTTGATACTGCCGTCGGGCGCGGTGGTGCCAACACTGCCCAGGGCCTTGATGAACAGGAAGCCCCGGTCAGCGGCCAGACCGGGAATCGCACCCTGGAGGGTGACATCACCGGCAGCCAGAGCCGTGACGTTGCCCTGGTCATCCACGGAGACCTTGTCGGCGCCCTTGAGAACGCTCCAGTGGGGGGTGAGCTGGGCCCCATCGGCGGTCAGCAGGCTGGCGAAGGGCGTACCATCGGGGGCCTCGAAACTGATCGTCGCCGACTCGCCCACACCCAGCTGGGTTCCGGCGGGCAGGCTGGCCTGCACCTTGTAGTGCACCCCATCAGCCACGAAGATATTCTGCGCCTTGGTGGCGAAAGCCCGGGGCTGAACCTGGGCGATCTTGTCCTGGGGCAGAATCTGCAGGTTGACGGTGAAGTTGGCGTCGGAGAACGGCGATCCCCGCAGGGTGGCGAACAGCGCGAACAGGATCGGCATCTGCAGCAGCAGCGGGAAGCAGCCGGCCAGAGGGTTACCGAATTCCTTGAACAGCCCGGCCATCTCCTCCTGCATCTTGGTCGGATCGTTGGCATAGCGCTCCCGGATTTCCTGCTGACGCTTCTGCATCAGCGGGTTGGCAATCCGCATGCGACGGGCGTTCCGGATTGCTCCGGCACTGAGGGGGAACAGAGCGAAGCGGATCACCAGGGTGAGGGCGATGATCGCCAGGCCATAGCTGGGCACCAATCCGTAGAAGAAATCCAGGATGGGCAGCATGACGTTGCTGGAAAGAAAGCCGATACCGAAATCCATGCGATTGCGCCGGAAACGCTCTCCGAAAGACAAGGGTCCGGACCGGAGTCCGAACCCTTCTCACTCTACCGGATATCCAGACGGGGACCGGTGCCCCTAGGCAGCCTTGGCGTCGGTTTTGCTTGCCTTGGCAGCGCTGGCGGCGTCCATGTGTTCCTTGATGTAGGCCACGGTCTCACGGAAGTTGGGCACCGAGCGCATCTCCAGCCGGGAGCCGTCCTTGAGGAAGAGGGCGATGTCGCCCCAGGCCCCCAGACCGCGGGGCACGCTGTTGACCGCCGAGATTTCGGAGTAGATCACTTCCGTGCGGGTCTGCCCCATCCAACCACCGGTGACGGCGATGCGGCGGCTGGTGATCCGGAAGCGCAGCCAGAGCTTGCGCACAACCGAGCCGATCAGCACCGGCAGACCCACCAGGGTAAGACCGAAGAGAATGCCGACAATCAGGTCGCCGGGGTGGGGGCCGCCTTCGTAGTAGACGTCTTCAGTGATCGCCATGGAGGATGTTCGCCTTCAGGAGCAGTTGCTCCAATTCTTGCAAAATCTGACCGTAGTCGCAGTCGAGAGCGGCGGCCCGGACCGTGATCACGCAGCGGTAACCCGGCTGCAGGCGATCGCCCAGGGCAATCAGCACCGCATGGATCTGGCGGCGGATCCGGTTACGCCGCACCGAGCGTTTGTGCACCTTCGTGCTGACCACCACGCCGAAGCGGCTGGGCAGTTCCGACGGGCCCTCGGCCTGAAACCTCAGCAAAAAGTGAGGGGTCGACAGACGGCGACCCCTCTCATAGATGGCCTTGAAGGCTCTTCGTGCGCGCAGCCGCTGGTGCTGGGGGAGTGCCATGCGCTCCCGTCCTCACCCGCGACCTAGACAGACAGACGATGACGGCCCTTGCCGCGGCGGGCGTTGAGCACGCGGCGACCGGTGGCGCTGCGCATCCGGGCCCGGAAGCCGGAGGTGCGCTTCCGCTTGCGGTTGGTGCCCCCGAGGGTGCGCTTGGTCATGATTGACTCCAGACAGCCAGTAAATTTTCCACAAATAAGGATTCTATCACCGCAGGGGGGTGAAGATCAGTTGTTCTCAATCGTGATCAGCCAACTGCCCACGTATTTGGACAGGGGCAGATCCCCGGGCGAGATGATGCTGGCATTGAACTGCAGCATGCCGGGGTTACTGGGATTGATCATGCTGTCGAAGACCACGCCGATGGTCGTACCCGCCGGGATCGGCTTGGTTGGGAAGAAGTCGATGCGGCCGTTGTCGCGATCGACTTCAATCGAGGAGGTGGGCACGTCCTCATCGCAGCGGGTGCGGGCCATCACGCCCCCGGCACTGCAGAGCTTCAGCTTCACGGCGCTGTTGTCGAAGCGGCCATTGAAGTAGGAGGGGTAGGTGACGCTCACCTGCATGGCCGCCACGTCCAGCTCCTTGCCCGGCAGGAGCAGCATCCAGGTGTCGAGGGCGTTGGTGCGACCGCTGTTGAGAACGTACTTCAGTTCCTTGAAACCGCCTTCATTCCCGTTCCAGCGCAGGGTCAGCCCCGGCAGACTCTGGGCAACAACCGGTTGGGTCTGGGCCAGAGGCAGCAATCCGGTGGCCAGCCCCGTCAGGGCCAGGGTGGCGAGGGTGCGGGGAGCGAACATAGCGGAAGCGGGAATGAACTGTGGCCCATTATGACGGCGGGTGTCCCCCGCCGGTTCCCGCAGGGACGGCGCCTGAACCGGCCCAGAAACAGCGCGAAGGCAGACCCCGCAGGATCTGCCTTCACTCTCGACCGCAACGCCGTCTTACCTCAGATTTCGACCTGGAATTACCAGGGGGGTGTTCAAGGAGTCCGCCTATGGTTTCCGGGTCAGGCCCGGTCTACCGCAGCGAACCGCAGAACTCCCGACTTCGAAAAGGTATAGATCAAAAAACATTGTTGGCAGGCACCAACGTCGAAGCCGATGGGCTCATTCTAGCCAGCCGGGCTGTCCTCAGCCATCCCCCCGCCAGATTGCCTCGACCTGCTCGGCGAGGGCATAGGCCTGACGGCGGCAGTCGGCAGCGCCGGGACCGGGCAGTTCCAGGGTGATGTGCCCCAGCTTGCGCCCGGGCCGGGACTGATTCTTGCCATACCAGTAGAGATGCGCCCCGGGCAGGGCCGCCAGACGGGCCCGGATGGCTGCGTAATCGCTGTCGCGGCTCTCGTAGCCCAGCAGATTGACCATCACCGCCCCGGCACCGGTGAGGCCGGTGGGCCCCAGGGGCAGATCGGCAACGATCCGCAGCTGCTGCTCGAACTGGGAGGTCGCGCAGGCGTCGAGGGTGTAGTGGCCGGAGTTGTGGGTGCGCGGCGCCACCTCGTTCACCGAGACCTGACCATCAGCGGTGAGGAAGAGCTCAGCGCCGCGGATCGCAACAGCCCCCAGCCCCCTGCGGAAGCGTTCGGCCAGCGCCTGCACCTGCCGGGCTAGCGCCGGCCTCACGACCGCCGGGGCCACC
>CAYZUY010000045.1:4880-13862 GCA_964481495.1 uncultured bacterium | reverse complement strand
CTGGTCCTGCGCATTCTCGAGGCCTACCCCGGCTGATGACCCGCGATGACCTGCGACCGCCGCTGAAGTGGGCCGGGGGCAAGCGCTGGCTGGTACCCCGTCTGCAGTCCCTCTGGCCGGAGCCGCCCGCCCGGCTGGTGGAGCCCTTCTGCGGCGGTCTGGCGATCGCTCTGGGCCTGCGGCCCGGGCGGGCGCTGCTCAACGACGTCAATCCGCACCTGATTAACTTCTACCGGCAGGTGCAGGCCGGGCTGACCCTGACCCTGGAGATGCGTAATGAGCGGGACTTCTACTACGACTGCCGCGATCGCTTCAATGCGCTGATCGCCCGGGGCGAGGCGGAGACCGCCGAGGCTGCCCAGCGCTTCTACTACCTGAACCGCACCGGCTTCAACGGACTCTGCCGCTTTAACCGGCAGGGAGGCTTCAACGTCCCCTTCGGACGCTACCGTCGCCCGGACCTCGACTACCGCCGCGACCTCTCGGCCCTGACGGTGCTGATGCAGGGCTGGACGTTCCGCTGCGGCGACTTCGAGGGCCTGACGGTTGTTCCCGGTGACCGGGTCTATGCCGACCCCCCCTACGACTGCGACTTCACCCAGTACTCTTCGGTGGCCTTCGGCTGGGAGGAGCAGGTGCGTCTGGCCCACTGGCTGGTGGGACTGGGGGTACCGGTGGTGGCGTCCAACCAGGCGACGCCCCGGATTCTGGAGCTCTACGGTGATCTGGGCTTCTCCCTGGAGGTGCTGGAGGCTCCCCGCCGGATTGCCTGCAATGGCGATCGCACCCCGGCCCGGGAGATGCTTGCCTGCCACCGGATGGCGGACTGAATCTGCTCTGGTCGCTGCCTATGATGGGGAAACCGGAAGCCCTGAGGCCACCTGATGTCCGCCGATGAGCGCTGGAAGCAGCGGTTCGATAACTTCCGGCAGGCGACCGGTCTACTGGAGGAAGTGGCGGAACGGGGGCTGGCGGCGCTGTCCCAGCTGGAGCAGGAAGGGGCGATCCAGCGATTTGAAATCACCTACGAACTGGGCTGGAAGCTGCTCAAGGATTATCTGGAAGCCTCGGGCATCATCCTCAGCCCCGTCACGCCCCGCACTGTGATCCGGGCGGCTACGGAAGCCCGGCTGCTGGAGGATGGACAGGTCTGGATCGAGATGATGCTCCATCGCAACCTCCTCTCCCACACCTACGACAGTCAGGTGTTCCGGGAGGTGCTGCCGGTGGTGCTGGAACGCTATCTGCCAGCCTTCCGGTGGCTGTGCCGCTTTCTGGAGCGCCAGGGTGGATGACGGTGCAGCTGAGCAGACTGGAACTGGCGGCTATCCGCTCGGTGTTCGCGGAGGTCCCGGCGGTACGGCGGGTGTGGCTGTTCGGCTCCCGGGCGAAGGGCGTGGCCCGGCCAGGGTCGGACGTGGACCTGGCCGTCGAGGGCATGCCGGAACTGCTTACCCCAGCCCGGCTGCTGGCTGCGCTGGAGGAGTTGCCCCTGGCCTGCCGGTTCGATCTGGTCGATCTGGATCGGCCCCTGTACGAGCCTCTGCGGGAGCACATCGAGCGGGTCGGCGTAGTTATCTATCCGTGATCACAGTGTCCGCTGGTAGGGGGCCGGGGCAGGTCGGCTGGCCAAGTCGAGCGGAGAGGTAGCTGTAGAACAGCCCGGCATCGAAGCTGCGCGGGTCGCTGCGCTCGCCGTCCCGGTCGATGGCGGCATGGCTGGCGATGCGCTTGGCCGGAATGCGCCAGCGCTGCATCCAGTCGCCGACCACCTGAGCCAGGACTGCATACTGAGCCCCGGTGTAGCCGCTGTGCCCCGCTCCTCGGCCCTGGCCGTCTGCGGGGGTTTCCAGGCTGACGTGCAGGGCGATGTTGTTGACCGAACCGTCCAGGGCCGGGTTGAGTCGCACTGCCAGTCCGTGGAACTCGGAGTTCCCTGCCCCGAAGGCCCGCTGCTCATCGGGAACCGTCCGGTAGAGCGCGCCATCCCGACCGATCAGCAGGTGGTAGCTGACCTGATCCTCATCCCGGGTGTGGGGGGTGCGGAAGGTGTTGATCGCCGATTCGACCGAGTAGACGGTTTCGTGGAGAACGATCAGGCTGGGCTGAAAGGCCACCGGCCGCCGCAGAGGGCTGCGGTCGACCCGCTCCCGATAGCCCCGGTTGCTGGGATGGGCGTAGTAGGGTCGCTCCATCACCCGCAGGGACTGAATCTGAGCCGTGATCGCCGGTTGCACCGGGATCAGCCCCGGACAGGCCACATTCTGGGAGCCGAAGATCTGACGGGTGGGGCCCTCGGGGCGACCGAACCAGGGGAATTGCGGAGCCCGGGTGAAGGCCCGTCCCTGCTCCAGCAGCCGCTGCAGATTGTCGAAGGGCGAAGCGGTGCGGCGATCGCTGCCCGTGAAGCGGTCGGCCAGCACTCCGGCCAGTCCGAAACTCCCCAGGCAGAGCAGGGTCGCCAGCAGAACGGTGTGCAGGCTCAGGGGCGATCGCCGTGTCTGCTCCTCCCGGAAGTAGCTGGGACGGTAGGGACGCCCGGACCCTGGATCTGGGGGCGGAGAGGAGGAACCGGACATCGTGGGCAGGAACAGGAACCGGCTCACTGTAACGGTCCGGGCCCTCCCTGGGAAGCGCCGGGGAACTCCGACCGCACCGTCGGCGTCTGTGTGAATCTGGTAGCGGTTGCCCAGTGCTTGAGAGTTGTGCAGGAAAGAGTCATGCCCAGTCACCACGCATCCTTCGGATGGCTGATCCTGCGGATCGTGTTTCCTGGCGGTCTCTGGGCCCTGCTATCGGCAGCCGCTGCAGCCCAGATGGCGACCCCGTCCACCTCCGGAGAGTGGCAGCAGTACCGCAGCCGCATGGTGGAGCAGCTGAATCTCAGTCCGGAGCAGAAACAGCGGATTGAGGCCATCCGCAACCGCTACGAGCCTCAGTTCCGCAGCCTGCGTCAGCAGATGCGCAATGAAATCCGCTCGGTGCTGACCCCGGCCCAGGAGCAGAAGCTGGAGCAGCTGCGCCCGGTGCGTAATCGCTGAGGCCATACAAAAAACAGATGTTAACGCTGGTGCCAGCGTTAACATCTGCAGGAGATCTTCAGACCTCAGACCACGGTGGCCCTGACGGGCCGGAGTGCCAGCTTAGTGGGTGTGGCTGCGGGCATAGGCCGAGAGATCGCGGGCCGTCTTGTAGAGCAGGGCGTAGGTTTCGAGGATGACTCGGGAGATCAGAATCGAGGCCAGCAGAATACCGATCAGCGACAGGGCCGGGAAGCCGCACCAGGGCATGTTCAGGCAGAACCACTCGAAGTGGTTGCCGCCGAAGATCCAGCGCACCAGGGTGTAGGTCGCGCCCACCAGCGCGGCCCCCTGAATGACGGCGTACATAAACGACAGCATGGTGATCGACGAATACTTCTGGAAGTAGTAGTCGTTGGCGAGAATCGGCAGCGTGGATTCCTCACCCTGCTTCTTCTTGGCGATGGAGCGGCGGTAGAGGGAAATGGCGGATCCGGCAGCGCAGAACAGCACCCAGTTCCATTCCCGCAGCACGTAGCCGACATCGATGCCGGCAATGGAGAGGATGAAGAACAGCAGGGCGATGCCGATCACGAAGGCGGTGATCCGCAGCTGGTGCTTCAGATAGAAATTCTTGGCGTATTCGGTGCCCTGGGATTTGATCTGATCGACGGGATTCGGATTGCTCTGCATGGGGATGAAGTCTCCGGAGGACTGAAGGAATAACTGGGAAGGGGGACGGGGGCAGGCGTTACTGGATCGGCTCGTACTCCAGCATCCATTCGCCTTCGCTGTCCTTGTAGGTGCTGTACTTCAGCTTGGTTTCGTCCTGATCACTCCAGCTGGCCCGCCCTTCGCAGACCAGCTTCTCGTTGGAGCGGGAGACCTCGGTCGGTTCGTAAATCTTGACGATTGCGTAGCCGCGGGAAGCCCGGTCCTGCTCGGACAGTTCGACAATCTCCTCGCGTATCGACTCGCAGGTCTTCATCGCGGTGGAGTTGCAGCTGCTCAGCAGCATTGCAGTGGCGATTACGGATAGACCAACAATGGGCGTCTTCATGGGGCAACAGAGAGTGAGCAGGACATCGGAGCAGCGGATGAAATGGAGGCGGGGCATCCCTCAGCGGGCGGCCACTCGGGGGCAGACCGCCTGACTGAGCCGGGAGCTCAGGTAGCTGTAGAAGCGGGCGCTGTCGAGACTGCGGGGGTCCTTCTTGCGTCTGTCCCGGTCAATCTGCTGGTGGGTGGTGATGTGGTTGACCGGAATCTGCCAGCGGCGCATCCAGTCGCCGACCACCTGGGCCAGCACCTGGTACTGGCGATCGCTGTAGCCGCTGTGGCTACGGGCATCGTTGTTGCCGTCGGCCGGGGTCTCCAGACTGACGTGCAGGGCGATGTTGTTGACCGAACTGGGCAGATCCGGATTGAGAGTGACGGCCCGGCCGCCGAATTCGGAATTGC
Source organism: uncultured bacterium (assembly GCA_964481495.1). Taxonomy (GTDB): domain Bacteria; phylum Cyanobacteriota; class Cyanobacteriia; order Synechococcales; family Synechococcaceae; genus CAWUMD01. The sequence continues at coordinate 9,381 of CAYZUY010000045.1, read as the reverse complement.
CGGCCCCGAAGGCCCGCTTCTCATCCGGCACGATGCGATAGAGGCGACCATCCTGACCGATCAGCAGGTGATAGCTGACCTGGGCGCCATCATCGCTGTGGGCCGTTTGGAACAGGGCGATCGCCTCGTCCACGGGAATCACGGTCTCGTGCAGCACGATCAGCTGCGGGGTGTGCTCCACCGGGCGTCGGTCCGGACTGCGATCGGTGCGTTCCCGCTCCCCGAAGTTGGTGGCCGCAGCCGGGGTGGGGATTTCCGGTTCCTGACGGGTGCGCAGTTGGGTGGCCCGGTCGGGTGAAACGGCGGTCAGCTGCGTGGGGCAGGGTAGGGTTTCGGTAACGGTCGTGCCGGTCGCGGTAGTGGTCGGCGGACTGCCGGGGTCGATAGGAGACTGGCTGGGGGGCAGGGCTGCCGGTCTGGGGCTGGCCGCCAGCAGGTGCTCTACCTCATCGGGAGTGCTGGCGGTCTGCTGGCCCCGGGGGCCCGGTAACTGCTGGCTGAAGAAGGCCGAGAGGCCGAGGACCAGTCCGAGGGTGCCGGCACAGCTGAGCAGTCCCAGCAGGGCCAGTCTGCCCGGATTCGGTCGCTGGGGAGGAGTGGGCAATCGCATCTGCTGTTAACCCTTGGTGTAGTCGGCCACCATCCAGGTGCCGTTCTCCTGCTCGAAGAAGTAGGTGAAGATGGCGTTGGTCACGCCGGACTGGGCCCGGTCGATGCCGTTGGGCGTATGCAGCGTCCGCTCCTCGTAGACCTTCACCCGCAGGCTGGGACGACTGCCCGAGGTGTCGTAGCTAATCACCTCATCCACCCGGGAGGCGGTGTACGTGTAGTAGGAGTTGTTGTTGCGCAGCCAGGCGACGGGGCCATCGTCCTTGATCAGGTCCTGCCAGAGGGTGCCGGTGACCACCGATGCCGCTGCGGAGGCATCGTAGGGCGGGGCGAAGATCTGCCCCTTGGAACCGAGCCAGCCGTTGACTAGATTCACAGCCTGAGTCCGAGTGAGACCAATCTCGGCTCCTGCCTGAGACTCAGCTGCGCGGGCCTGGGCTTCGGCTTCTGCGACCTTGCGCTGGGCATCGGCCTCGGTCTTCTCCTTCTCCAGCTGCTGCTGGCGTTCCCGGGCCTGCTGGGCTTCCTGGCGGGCAGCAGCTAGCTGAGCCTGCTGCTGGTTCTGCTGACTGATGAACAGAGCCCCGAGCCCCAGAGCCACCGCCACGATCAGGCCGAAGCCGGACAGGGCGATCGCCACCATGGAATTGTTGCCGGACGCGGCGGGTGCCGGAGCCGGAGTGTAGCTGCTCGGGGCTGCCGGAGGAGCTTGGGGGATGGCGGTGTAGGGCTGCTGCTGCGGTGCGACCACGACCGTGGCCTGGGTGGCGGCAACGGCGGCCGGAGCCACGGGGGGAACGGTGGCGGCGGGGCTGCCGGTACCGAGGGCCTCGAGCATCACTTGGGCGGACGGGAAGCGCTGGGCTGGGATCGGCTGGATGGCCCGGTCCAATACCTCGGCCAGAGTCGGATCGATCCCGGAAACCTCACTGCGCCAGAGAACTGCCCCCGACACCGGGTCGGAGGGCAGCTCCTGAGGCGATTTACCGGTCAGCAGGCTGATCAGTGTCAGGGCGAGGGCGTAGAGATCGCTGCTGAAGATCGGGCGACCGGCGGCCTGCTCTGGTGGCATGTAGCCCTGGGTGCCGATCACCAGGGAACTTGCAGAGGCACCGGTGGCGAGGACCACAGTGGACATGGTCTCGCGCACAGCCCCGAAGTCGATCAGCACGGGTCGGCGATCGCCCTCGCGCAGGATGATGTTGGCCGGCTTGATGTCGCGGTGCAGCAGATTGCGACTGTGCAGGAAGGCCAGGACCGGCAGCAGATCCGACAGCAGCTGGCGGGCGGTTTCGCCGCTGATTCGGCTGAGACTCTCCAAGGTGACGCCGGGGACGAACTCCTGCACCAGCCAGTAGGCGCCGTCCTCCTCGAAGTAGGCAAACAGTTCCGGAATCTGGTCGTGGTCGCGACCAATGCGCTCCAGCAGGCGGGCTTCGCGATGAAAGGCGGCCGTGACGGCATCCCGGGAAGGCTCATCATCCTTGAGGGGGCGCAGACGCTTGACCACCACCTGCCGTGCGGAGGGCAGCTGTTCATCGGTAGCCAGATAGGTATCTCCGAACCCACCGGACCCGAGGGAATTCAGCAGACGGTAACGTCCCGCACACAGCTGGTTGGACCGGGGCTCGGAACTGACGGACATGGCGGTACTGACAAGGGCACGCTCAGATTCTGAGAGAATTCGTACCAGAAGAAAACCGCGAAATCACGTAAATCTGACAGAGCCTGTGGGTCAGTTGCTCAGGGCCCAGTCTGGTCGCAGGGCTTGGGCGCCGCGCAGATAGGGGTGGACAATCCGCCGTTCAGGATTGCTGCAGTTGAGCAGCAGCATCAGGCGGATGCAGTGACTGAGGGCGCCGTCGACCTGCATCTGCTGCACGTCCAGCAGCGGCACAATGTCCCAGCCGGGACGCTGGCGGGCCACGGCGGCGGGAAACATCGCGTTCAGGTCCGGGGTGACCGAGAAGGTGACGCTGACGATGTCCTCGGGATGGATCGGGTTGTGGGCTTCCAGCTGATCCAGCAGCTCCTCGACGGCGGCCCGCATGGCCTCGACCGTATTGGCCTCCACTGTGGTCGCGCCCCTGATTGCTTTCACCCGCCAGCCCACTCCGGATCGACTCCCGCTCGATGCTGATACAACGTTACCGTCTTGCCGTCCCTGCGCCCGCTTCTCAGGGGCGGAACAGCCAGAGCGGCTGGCCGTTGGTGCTCAGTTCGAAGCCCAGCCAATCGAGGGCGGCGATCGCCCCCTGACCGGGAATCAGCTTCTTCAGCAGCGGTTTGGGCTGCTCGATGCGATCGCACTCCACCTTCTCGGGGTCGAGGCCCGCCAGTTCGGCAGCCCAGCGTCGGGCATCCTCCTCGGTGCCCAGACGGTCCACCAGTCCCAGGGTCAGGGCCTGCTCGCCGGTGAAGACGCGGCCGTCGGCGAAGCTGCGCACGGTTTCTTCCTCCAGCCCGCGGGCCTCGGCGACGGTGCGCACGAACTGGCCATAGCTGGTGTCGATCAGCGACTGGAGAATCTCCTTCTCGCCGCTGGTCATGCGCCGGTCCGGCGCGAGGATGTCCTTGTAGGGGCCGGACTTGACCACCTTGAAGGAGACGCCGACCCGGTCGAGCAGGCGCTCGATGTTGTTGCCGCGCAGGATGACGCCGATGCTGCCGGTGATCGTGCCGGGGTTGCTGACGATGTGGTCGGCCCCCATGCCGATGTAGACCCCGCCGCTGGCGGAGATGTTGCCGAAACTGGCCACCACCTTGGTGCCCTGATCCTGGCGCAGCCGCTGCAGGGCGGCATGGATCTCCTGGGAATCACCGACGGTGCCGCCGGGGCTGTCGATGCGCAGCAGCAGGGCGGGATACTGTTTGTCCGCGACGGTCTTCAGGGCCTTGAGCACCCGTTTGCGGGTCGCCCCGTCGATGGCACCGCTGACCTCGATGCGGGCAATCCGTTTGCGCTGCCGAGGGGGAAACGGCCAGACCATAGCGTTCAGAAGAGGGGTAAGGAAATCTGACCCATCTTAGCGAGCCCTCCGGGATCGCCTGAAACCCCTGCCCGGTCGAGGGTCTGTCAGAATCGTCAGCAGTGCTTCCGGCGGCTGGATGGAACTCCCGAACCGCCGCGGTCTGACCGCGGTTCTGATGATTGCTCCCTTCTTCCTCTGGGGAACGGCCATGGTGGCCATGAAGGGGGTGACGCTGGCGACCCCGCCGTTGTTCATGGCCATGGTGCGGCTGCTGCCCGCCGGGCTGCTGGTGCTGCTCTGGGCGGCCTGGCAGCGGCGTCCCGGGCCGGTCGGCTGGCGGGCCTGGGCCTGGATCACCCTCTTCGCCCTGGTGGACGGCACGCTCTTTCAGGGATTTCTGGCGGAAGGGTTGCAGCGCACCGGCGCCGGTCTGGGCTCGGTGATGATCGACTCCCAGCCGCTGCTGGTGGCTGTGCTGGCTCGGCTGCTGTTCGGCGAACGCATCGGTCTCTGGGGGGCCCTGGGTCTGGGCCTGGGTCTGGTCGGCATCAGTCTGCTGGCCCTGCCGCCGGAATGGGTGGTCACCGGCCTGGCCCAGGCCCTGCATGCCCTCGGGCTGCTGGCCGAGGCCCCGGCCCAATCCCTGGCGGACCTGCTGCCCAGCGGCTCCTGGGGGGTCGCTCTGTTCAACAACGGTCAGTGGCTGATGCTGCTGGCGTCGATCGCAATGGCGATCGGCACCGTGATCAGTCGCTACGTCAGCCGTCACGTGGATGCGGTGGTGGCTACCGGCTGGCATATGGTTATTGGCGGCCTGCCGCTGCTGCTGGGGTCCCTGACCCTGGAGGGTCAGCCCTGGCGGACGCTGGGCTGGGCCGACTGGGGCGCCCTGGGCTACGCCACGGTGTTCGGCAGCGCGA
>CAYZUY010000045.1:0-4782 GCA_964481495.1 uncultured bacterium | reverse complement strand
CAGCCTCACCAGCTTCACGGACCTGACATTTCTGACGCCGGTGTTCGCCCTGCTGTTCGGCAGCTGGCTGCTGGGCGAAAGCCTGGGATCGCTACAGTGGCTGGGGGTGGGTCTGAGTCTGGTGAGCATCACCCTGATCAACCAGCGGGAGGCGCTGGCTAGGGGGTTTGCCGCCCGGGAGGGGTTGCCGGGCGAGTCACCCCTGGGGCAGGAGTAGGGCCATGCGGCTGCTTTGTGTCTCGACACCGGTGGGTCCGCTGGGCAGCGGCATCGGCGGTGGGGTGGAACTGACTCTGACCAACGTGGTGCGATCGCTAACCGACCGGGACCACGCTGTCACGGTGTTGGCCCCCGAGGGTTCACAACTGGCGCAGGGACATCTCTGGACCGAGGCAGGCGTGCTGCAGCCCTCCGCCCAGACCCTGGACCGGGACGTGCCGACGATCCTGCCGGGGGACTCGGTGCTTGTGCGGATGTGGGAGCGGGTGCGCCGTACCCAGGCCCAGTTCGATGTTGTCCTCAACTTCGCCTACGACTGGCTGCCTTTCTACCTGACGCCCTTTCTGACCACGCCGGTGGCCCATCTGGTGAGCATGGGCTCGCTGTCGGACACGATGGATACGGCGATCGCTGCCGTGGCCCGCTCCCATCCTGGCCATCTGGCGCTGCACAGTCGAGTCCAGGCCGAGACCTTCCCGTTCCCGGCGGACTGGCGGGTGATGGGCAACGGTCTCGACCTTGATGGCTATGACTTTGTGGCGGAGCCCGGACCCTGGCTGGGCTGGGTGGGTCGGCTGTCGGCTGAGAAGGGGCTTGAGGATGCGGTGGCGGTAGCGATGGCGCTGGATCGACCCCTGCGCATCTGGGGGGCGATCACCGAGCCTGACTACTGGGCTCAGGTGCAGCGGCAGTATTCGACGGCGCGGCTGGAGTACCGGGGGTTTCTGCCCACCTCCCAACTGCAGGCGGAACTGGGCCAGTGCCAGGGTCTGGTGATGACGCCCAAGTGGGTGGAGGCCTTCGGCAATGTCGCCATCGAGGCCCTGGCCTGCGGGGTGCCGGTGGTAGCCTACCGGCGCGGGGGGCCGACCGAAATTCTTACCCCCGAAACCGGCTACCTGGCGGAGCCGGATGACATCCCTGACCTGCAGCGGGGCATTGAGACCCTGACCCGTCTGGACCGGCGGACCTGTCGGCTCAGAGCCGAGCAGGAATATTCCCTGGCGGCGCTGGGGGCCCGATTCGAGGCCTGGCTCCAGGGGCTGTGCCCTAGAAGCTGCTGATTGTCACCTGCCGATCCGGGCCTGCTTTGCCATCCTGGTCGCGGCTCCAGAGCCGGAAGCGGGCGTCTACGCCACCGCTGGGGCTGAACCGTAGGTCACCGCTGCTGCCCAGATAGCGGGTGGGCTGATTGCGCTTGAGGCGGCGCAACCCGGTGCAGAGGTCGGCTGTAGCTACAGTGCCCGGCTGTTTCGCCGCTGTCAGTTCAGGAATGCGGGTGCGCAGCTGCTCCGGTCCGGTTCCGGCGGCGGCCGCCAGCAGCAGCAGGGCTGTGGCATCCCAACTGCGGGCATCACTGAGCTGGGGCGATCGCCCGTATCGTTCCTGGAACCGTTTCCGGAAGCTCTCCCAGCCGGGCCCCCGCTCCAACTGCTCGACCCCGCTGATAGGGTTCAGCGATGCTTCGACCGGAATCCCTTCGCTCACCAGCAGGGGCAACTGCGGGTCCTCCCGGCGCAGGCGCTCACCCAGGCGGCTGGCCGCCGGGCCGTAACCGAGCAGGGCGATCGCCTCCGGTCCCCAGGAGAGCAGATCCAGCAGTTCCTCATCCGAGGGTGGCTGCATCGGATTCACCCGCAGCGGCTCCTCCCGGTTGAGGACGAGGCCGCGGTTGCTTTCCACGGCTGCTGTGAAGGCCTCAGCCAGACTGCGGCCGTAGCGATCGTCCATGCGGATCAGGACGAGACGTCGATCGCCGCGTTGACTGGCTGCATCCGCCAGGGCTGTTGCCTGCAGGGTCGCGGTGGGCGTGAGGCGGAACCACCAGCCGGGCTGGGCTAGTTCGCTGCTCTCGCTGGCGGTGGGTGACAGCAGTGGTGTGCGACCAGCGCTCACCTGGGCCATGGCCAGGCTGTTCTCCTGGGTGACGGAGCCCAGCAGCCCGAGCAGGCGGGGCTGCTGCAGGGCCTCGTGGGTGAGTTCGGCTGCCCGCTGTGGCGAACCGCCATCGTCGCGGCGAATCAGCGTAATGCTGCCGCCGATGCCGCCACACTGATTGGCGGTATCCACCGCCAGCGCAGCGGCATCGGCCATGGAGCGGCCGGTGGCGCCCAGGGTGCCGGTTTCACTAAGGACCGACACCAGAGTGAGATTGCGGGACTGCAGGCTGGAGAGGCGTTCGCAGCCCCCCGCCAGCAGCAGCGTGAATAGTATCGGAGCCAGTCGTCTCGAGCGCAGCATCGTAGGCCTCCCAGCCCCGGCAGTTCCCGAGCGTTCGTCCGCCTCAGCATAACGGCGTAGTCCCGGAACTGGGGTGTCACGTCCGACGTCGGTAGGGCAGCGGGGCTGCGGTAAGCTGACAGGGCCAGCCGCGCCTTGGCCTTTTCGCCCCGATTTCCGAGCCTGCATCATGAAGCATTTCGTTGCCCGCTGTCTGACCCTCTGTGCGCTGCTTGGCCCGGTGGCACTGGCGCCGCTGGTTGCTCCGGCCCCGGCCTACAGCCTCAACGATGACCAGATCCAGGCCAAGCTCAAGGAAGTACCAGGATTTGTGCTGGCCCGTCAGGATGGACAACCCCTGACGATCACCACCAAAGACAAGGACGGCAAGCCGGAGGCGACGCTGCTTCCGGTCTATATGGTGCCGAAGGCAGCCGAGGAATCCCTGAAGAACCTGCAGACCAGCAATCCCCAGCTGGGTAAGGAAGCCCGCATTCTCGTAGTCAGTCTGGCCCAGGTGCAGGCCCTGTTCATGGAAGCGGTGAAGAAGGACCCCAAGTTCGCCATCCTGCTGACACCGGACCAGGCCCAGATGCAGGCGGCGATTCCGATTCTCAAGGCCCAGGGGCTGAAGGATGAGGACATCAAGAATCTGGGCATGTTCGTGCCGGTGTTCTTCTCGGAGATCACCCTGACCGTGCCCGATGCCAGCGGCAAGCCGAAGGTGGTGGCCCCGTTCTTCTTCGAGAACCAGGCGGCGACCAACATCATCAGCCAGGCCAAGAAGCAGAACGCGGATCTGGCCAAGAAGGACCTGAAGGTACAGGCGGCGCCCCTGTCGGCAATTCTGCAGCAGCTCAAGGAAGCGAAGCCCGACAGCTCCTGGGCGGATGTGCAGCTGATTCCCACCGAGGAGGCGATCGCCTTCGCTCGCAAGCTGCAGGGGACCGGCAGCAATGCTGCGGCTCCCGCACCCAGCAAGTAGCCAGCCTAGGGTTGACAGCCCATATCAGGTCTGGCACTATAAATACCTGTGAGTCATCCCCGCAAGGGCGATTAACTCAGGGGTAGAGTATCACCATGACAAGGTGGGAGTCACTGGTTCAAATCCAGTATCGCCCATGACTCAAAGCGAACGGCCGGTCCCTCGGGGCTGGCCGTTCGCTTTTGGCAGTTCATCGAGTGGGAACCCTGGGAGTAATCCAGAATGGGTGATGCCGATGACCCATAATCCTCGTCAGGATCTGACCCTGCTGCTGCTGGGGCTGGTGATGCTCTGCAGTGGCGGCTTCCTGCTCGCCAGTCAGATCATGGTCAGCAGCGGTGGCTTCCTGGCCTGGGGGTTGCCCTGGGGTGGTTCCGGGGGCGGTATAGGTCTGCTGTTGCTGCCGCTTCTGGCCGGGATCGTGATGCTGTTCAACAACAGTGACTCCCGCCTGGGTCTGTTCCTGGTGCTGGCACCCCTGGCGGCGCTGGTCACCGGTCTGTTTGCGTCCCTGCGCCTGGACCTGCGCCCGACTAACTTCTGGAGCCTGCTGACCATGCTGGTGCTTCTGGGCGGGGGTGGTGGGCTGATCGCCCGCTCCCTGCGGGATTACGGTCCCCCGGAGCGTTAACCCCTGTGGCTTTCCGGTAGCAGGCCATGAAAAAAGCGGCCCCGACTGGCGGGACCGCTGAAAAAGGGCATCCGGAGATGCGATTAGGGCCGTTCGGGACGGCGGTAGTAGACCGGTGAACCCTGGTCGGGCACAGTCCAGCAGGCCTTCGAGGATCGGAAGAACGCCTGCCAGATCGGCATCTTCGACTCACGGTAGAGATCGCCCAGGATCGGCTTGATCGCTGCCGTAGCGCGATGCAGCTTGTAGTGGGGGATGTTCGAGAAGATGTGGTGGGCGACGTGGGTACCGATATGGTGGTGGATCGGATTGAAGATCCCGTAGTCGCGGTCGATGGTGGAAAGGGCGCCCTTGAGGAAGTACCAGTCCTCACCGCGGTACCAGGGGATATCCGGCTCGGTGTGGTGTAGGAAGGTGACCAGATCCAGCCAGATTACGAAGCCCAGGTAGGGCATCAGGTAGAAGGCAACAAGGTTGCCCCAGCCCCAGGTGGCACCGGCGATCGCCAGCAGGCTCACCATGCCCAGCAGGCAGGCGGTGCTGGTCAGTACGTCGACCCGCTCCTGGGGTTTGAACAGCGGGCTGCTCGGGTTGAAGTGGCTGCCCTTGCGGCCGGGGGAGCGCTTGAACAGATAGATCGGGTAGGCGATCAGCTGCAGATGGAAGCGGACTGCCCGCTTGGCGGCGTCCATCGTCCGGTAGTTGCTGTCGGTGATCGGATACCAGC
>CAYZUY010000044.1:5783-13945 GCA_964481495.1 uncultured bacterium | reverse complement strand
AGCGGCTGAGAAAGCGGTGGGGTACTTGAGCGGCTTGTCCTCACCCTCGGTGGTGGAGAGCAGCACCACCCGCAGGTCCTCGCCCAGGTCGTAGGCGGCGGGGCAGACGAGATTACCGACGTTCTCGATCAGCAGCAGGTCCAGCGCCGCTAGATCCAGATCGTGGCAGGCCCGATGCACCAGATCCGACTCCAGGTGGCAGAGGGCCCCGGTCTCGATCTGCACCACATCGGCGCGGGTGCCCGCCAGCCGTCGGGCGTCGTTGTCGGTGGCCAGATCGCCGACGATCACCGCCATCGCCAGGTCCGCCTCCAGCCGTTTCAGGGTCTGCTCCAGCAGGCTGGTCTTGCCCGCCCCGGGCGAGGACATCAGATTCAGCACCGTCACCCCGGCGGAGCGGAAATGCTCGCGGTTGTGGGCCGCCAGCCGGTCATTGCGGGCCAGCAGTTTCGTGCCTAGCTCCAGCAGCCGTGTCGGCTGCTCCGCCTTCACCTGGGAGACCGTTCCGCACCCGCAGCTTCCGCACATCACGACACCTCCAGCGTCTTCAGTTCCAGTTCCTTGCCGGCCCGCACCTCGGTGCGATCGCTGCCGCAGGCCGGGCAGCCCAGACTCCAGCCCTCGGGCCGGAAGTCGAGACCGCAGTCGGGGCAGTGACAGCTCAGGGGCACGGTCTCCAGCTCCAGGGCCGCCTCGGCCGCAGGTGTGCCGTCGCGCACCACCTCGAAGGCAAAGGCCAGGGCCTGGGGATCGACTCCCGACCATTCGCCGATGCGCAGCACCAGCCGATGGATGCGATCGCCCCCCTGGGCGCGCAGGTGGTCCGTGGCGATCGCCAGGGTCTGCTCCATCACACTCAGCTCATGCATGGGCCAGTTCCTCCTGCCAGCTTTCCAGCATCCACAGGCATTGCGCCATCCCCTCCTCGGCCCGGGGCGAGAGCTGCTCCCCCCAGTCCCAGCAGTGGCCGGGCACCAGCAGCCAGTAGGCGGTCGGGCTGGCGCCATACAGCTCCCGGGTCAGGTACAGCAGTGACGCCGGATCACAATGGTGGGTCTGGCTGTGGCCCCCGGCTTCCGGGCGCAGCGGCCGCATCTCTACCCCTGGTTCGTCCGCTACATCCACGGCATCGACGAACAGCGCCAGATCGGTCCGGGCCAGTTCCGGGGCCAGTTCCGGCAGCAGCTGGTGGCAGGCGATCGCCCGCCAGTCGGGATGCTGCCAGCTCTGTACTACCTCCGCCACCCGGGGACCGATGCCGTCGTCGCTGCGCAGGGGATTGCCGTAGCCGATCACCAGGGGCATGGGCTCAGTCCCGGCGAATCTGACCCTGGTGCGAACCGTCCGGGCCCACCAGTTCCACCACCAGGGGCATGCGCCCGGCGGCGTGGGTCGAGCAGGAGAGGCAGGGGTCATAGCAGCGGATCCCTGCCTCGACCCGATTCAGAAACTCCTCCGGTACCGTTGTCGTTGCCCCGTGGATGTAGTGCTGGGCGATCTGCTTCACCGTCCGGTTCATCGCCAGGTTGTTCTGGCCGGTGGCGATGATCAGGTTCACCCGCCGGATCAGCCCGTTCTCATCCACCCGGTAGTGATGGAACAGGGTGCCGCGGGGTGCCTCGCTGACACCCACCGCCTCCAGGTTGTTCACCCCGGCCCGGGCCCGCACCCGCTCAGACTGCAGCAGCGGGTCCTCCATCATCAGAGCGATGCGCTCGAGCCCGGCCAGGATCTCGATCAGGCGGGCGTAGTGGTAGAGAAAACTGCTGGTGGGCACGCCACCAGCCCGGTGGCGCAGTTCCCGCAGCTCCGCATCCGCCTGGGGGGTGCCGATGTGGTCGCAGACGTTGAGGCGGGCCAGGGGGCCGACCCGGTAGATGCCTTCGGGATACCCCAGGGGCTTGTAGTAGGGGAACTTCAGGTAGGACCAGGGCTCGACTGCTTCCCCCAGGAAGCTGTGGTAGTCATCCTCGCTCAGGCCATCGGCAATGGTCTGGCCGCGGCTGTCGCGGAAGCGCAGGCGGCCGCCGTAGTGTTCCCATTCGCCCCCGGCCCCCACAAGGCCCATGAACAGGCTGGGGAACTCGCCGAACACCTCCGGTTCCTGGCTGAGGGCGCCATCGAGCAGCCCCTTGAACAGGTCGAGGGCGTTGCGGATGGTGGTCATCTCCTCCGGCAGGCGATCGCGGATCCAGGCACGGGCCTCGTCCGAGAGGGGGCTGCGCACCCCGCCGGGCACGGACCAGGCGGCATGGATCTTGCGGGCACCCAGCAGTTCGATCACCGTCTGGCCGAACTGGCGCAGCCGGATCCCGGCCCGGGCAGTATCCGGGTCAGCCGCGATCAGACCGAAGACGTTGCGGCGGGCCGGGTCGCTGTCCCAGCCGAGCAGGAAGTCCGGGCTGCTGAGGTGGAAGAAGGAGAGGGCGTGGGATTGGATGATCTGGCCCAGGTTCATCAGCCGCCGCAGCTGCTCCGCAGCGGGCGGGATCTGCACCGCCAGGATCTTGTCGCCGGTCTTGGCGGCCGCCAGCAGGTGGCTGACCGGGCAGATGCCGCAGATGCGGGCGGTGATCCCGGCCATCTCGGTGAAGGGTCGGCCCTCGCAGAACTTTTCGAAGCCGCGGTACTCGACTACGTGGAAGCGGGCGTCGGTGACCTCCCCCGCATCATCCAGAAACAGGGAGATTTTGGCGTGCCCCTCGATGCGGGTCACCGGATCGATGACAACGGTGCGGCTCATGGGTTCAGCGTGACGTCCAGCTGGCTTCAGTGGTAAACGAAAACCCGCTGTTACAGTCCGCAGTCGCCGGAAGACTAAAGATTTGCTTCCGGTTTCTCCAGCAAGCGGTGGAACAGCATCCGGCACCAGTCCGCCTCGGGCACCCGGGGCAGCGATCGCCCCTCCCAGGTCCGTACCGGCCGCAGGCTGAGACTGCTGGTGAGCAGGGCCGCCTCGGCACAGGCGACATCAGCCGGGGTGAGGCTGGCCTCCCGGGCCAGGCCCCGAGCCAGCATCTGCCCCCGCATCACTCCGGGCAGCACCCCATCGGTGAGCGGCGGGGTGAGCCATTCCCCATCCCGCTGCAGGAACAGGTTGGCGATCGCCGCCTCGGTCAGCTGGCCGCAGGTATTGAGCAGTACCGCCTCCTCAGCCCCACGCTCCAGTGCCTCCCGGCGGGCCAGGATGCCATCGAGATAGTTGAGGCTCTTGATTCGGCTCAGGGGCGATCGCTCGTTGCGGCAGGTGCTGCGGGCCACCACCACGCTCAGAGGTTCGAAGTGGGGCTGCCCCGGCCCCGGCACGATCACCAGGGTCGGCTGGCCCAGATCGGCTGGCCACAGGCCCCGGCTGGCCACCCCGCGGGTGAGGGTGAGGCGCAGACTGCCAGTGTCGAGGTGATTGCGCTCCACTGCCTCCTGCAGCAGGTCCGCCAGGGCATCGAGGGTATGGGGCAGAGCGATCGCCAGCGTCTGCGCCCCCTGCTGCAGACGCGCCAGATGGGCCTCCACCAGCCGGGGCCGCCCGCCCAGCACCAGCAGCGTCTCGAACAGCCCATCCCCGAGGGTGAAGCCGCGATCCGCCGTCGAGACCGTGGCCTCTGCCAGGGGCATCCAGCAGCCGTTGCAGTAGGCGATTCGAGCGGTCATGGGGCAGGGGCCGGTCAGGGAACTGGTCGGCGCGCCAGAACCCGCAGGGAACCGCCGCCGTCCTTGGACACCAGCCTAGAACGGCCCGTTAGGAGAATCACCATGCAACGGATGCTCACTGCCCTGTTCTTCACCGCCGCCCTACTGGGGACCGCCGAGGTCCAGGCCCAGGAGGTCTCGGTCAACCGCCGCCTACAGCAGCTGGAGCAGGAGGCCGCCCGGGAGCGCAGCTGTCGCACAGCGGGCAGCCTCGGTGCCGCGGTCGGCGGTGCCCTCTCGGCCCTGCTCAGCCGCCAGGACGCCTACGGCTGGACGATTCCCCTCGGCAGTGAAGTCGGGCGCAATGCCTTCTGCTATGGGTCGATGGCCCTGCAGACCCCGGAACCCCAGACCCCAGCGGTAGCGGAGGAACTGCCGCCGCCGGTGATCCGGCGCTGGCAGGGCAGCGGCAGCAGTCGCCGGGCGGTTCCGATCCGGGTGGTCGAAACCTACCGTCGCTGAGGGACCGATGCCGAACCGGCGGATTGCCGCCATCCTGTGGGGAGTCCGGCTCCGCGCCGGGCCTCCCATCCGACCCCAGGACCATGGCCTCCGTCGATCTGCCCCTGCGTCAGCTGCGCCGCGCCCTCTGGCGGGACTCCGCCCTCGGTGCCGACTACCTCGTTCTTTCTGCGGCGGCCTGTGCGATCGCCAGCTTCGGATTGCTCTCCAACAGCGCCGCCGTGATCATCGGGGCGATGGTGATTGCCCCCCTGATGCTGCCGCTGCGCAGTCTGTCCCTGGCGATTCTCCTGGGAGGACGGCGTCTGCTGCTGCGTAGTCTGCTGTCCCTGGGGGCCGGCTCCCTGGTGGGGCTGGGGCTGGCCTTTGCCATCGGCTGGGGGGCCGGGATTCCGGATTTCGGTAGCGAGGTGCAGGCCCGTACCGGGCCGACCCTGCTGGACCTGGGGGTGGCGATCGCCGCCGGAGGAATCAGTGCCTTTGCCAAGCTGCGCCCCCGTATTGCCGACACCCTACCGGGCACGGCGATCGCTGTCGCTCTGATGCCGCCCCTGTGTGTGATCGGCATCACCCTCTCCCAGGGGCAGTGGCAGGAGGCCGGGGGGGCGCTGCTGCTCTACGGCACCAACCTGCTCGGCATCACCTCCGCCGGGATGCTGGTGTTCCGGCTGGCGGGGGTCGCCCCGGGCCGCCATCTGCTGCGCCAGCCCGCCGGTTGGCTGACCCTGGGCATGACCCTGCTGCTGGTCATTCCCCTCGGTCTGAGCTTCCTGCGGCTGGTGCAGCAGGCCCAACTGCAGCGGCTGCTGCAGCGGGTCGTCCAGCGCGAGACGATCACCATTGGCCAGCGAGCGCAGCTCTACCGCGTCAAGCTCGACTGGAACGCCAGTCCCCCCCTGGCCACCCTCGACCTGGGGGCGGAGGAGCCGCCGAGCTCGGTCCAGATCCGCGATGTGGAAGCCCTGGTCAGCCGCCGTCTCGGTCAGCCGATGCAGCTGAAAATCAACTGGCTGCCGATCCGCACCCTGGATGGGCAATCGCCCAGCCGTCCCGGTCTCCCGCCACTGCCCTGAGGCCCGGTCTCAGGCCGGGGTCTCCGCCTCTCGCACCATCAGGTCCAGCCGTAGTCTCTCGGGGTAGCGGCCCTCCCGCCGGATCTGGTCCAGCTGGCCCGGCAGCAGCGGAAAGCCCAGCTCCCGGGCCAGGGTCTGAACGCAGTCAGCCCGGTCGACAATCCCCTCGACTGCTCCGGCGGGGGAGAGGATGACCAGAAACGGCAGGGGCGACTGCTCCAGGGCCAGGATGGCGGTGCCCAGACTGGCGTCGAGGGGCAGGCAGGGCAGGTCCGTCAGGGGGCGGGCCAGCTCCGCCAGGGTACGGTTGCCCCAGACCTCCCGGGGCAGCAGGCGCAGGTCCTCGAGATCGAGCAGGCCACTCCAGCGACCGTTACGGCTGACGAACAGGGCCTGGGGCACCTCGGCCATCCGCAGCCAGTCGGCGGCGAAGCTCTCCACGGTCCCGTTTCCGTCCAGTACTCGGAAATGGCGCTGCAGGGCCGACTGCACCGTCAGTCGGGTCAGGGCCTCCTGCAGGTTGGTGAGGCGGTCATAGCGGTCGGCATTGCGCACCCCGAACCAACCCAGCAGCACCAGCCAGAGACCACTGACATCCGCTGGGTTGACCCACCAGAGGGCCGCGCCCCCGAGCATCGCGCCCCAGCCCAGCAGGATCCCGGCCCGGGCGGCCCAGTGGGTGCCGACCCAGCGATCGCCGCTCACCTGCCAGATCAGGGATTTGAGCACCTGCCCACCATCGAGGGGCAAGCCCGGCAGCAGGTTGAACAGCGCCAGGATCAGGTTGATCTGGGCCAGACTGCCCGCCATGGTCGCAGCGGGAGCCTGCAGGGGCAGTGCGGTGGCACCGGTGAGCAGCAGAAACAGACTGAGGCTGGTCAGGGGCCCGGCGATCGCCACCTGGAAGGCCTGACCCGGGGTGTTCGACTCACGGGCGATCTGGGCGATGCCCCCGAACAGGAAGAGGGTGATGCTCTCGACGCGGATGCCCTGGAGCCGGGCCGCCAGACTGTGGCCCAGTTCGTGCAGCAGCACCGAGCAGAACAGCAGCAGAGCCGTGGCCAGGGCGGCACCCCAGGCCAGGGGGGGTGTCAGCTGGGTGTAGTTGCCGACGTAGCTGACCGTCACCAGGGCCAGTACCAGAAACCAGGAGGGGTCAATCCAGAGGGGGATGCCGAACAGCTGACCGACGCGCCAACCCTGGGCCATGGTCCAAGCACCGGGAACGATTCCCCCACCTTAGCCTCGGCAGCAGAGCGGGGTCAGGCGGCTCAGTCGTAGAACTCGGATTCAGCAGGCAGGGGCGCCTCGCTGTGGGGGCGGCGACGGGAGGCACGGCCCGTCACCAGGGTGCTCAGGCCCGCCGCCAGTCCGGCCAGCAAACTACGACCGGTGCGCTCGGCGATCGCCACGTTGCGGCGCACATCCCCGAGGCCCTCGTCCACCTGGCGCACCACTGCCCCGGCGCTGCGCAGCCCGTCTGTCATCTCATCCGAGAGGTCGCTCAGTTCCCGGCCGGTGTCCTTGAGGGCATCCAGGGTGGCGGGCAGCTCGCGGCAGAGCAGTTCAAACAGGCGATCGGCACTGCGGGCCGCCCGGGACAGTTCCGCCAGGGCGGGCAGGGCCACCAGCAGCACCAGCGTCAGGCTGACGGCCACCAGCAGCAGGGACAGTCCCAGCCATTCCGCCGGTGTCACGCCGTCTCCCCGTCATCCGTCGGTTCGGGTTCAGGCTCGGGGTCGGTCGCCTCGCTCAGCCGCTGGCCGGCCGCTTCCCACTCCCGGCGTCCCGCCTCGAGGCCGCTGCGCAGGGCTTCCTTGAGCCGGGGCAGGGGGGCCAGTTCGCCCTCGCGCAGTTCCCGGCGCAGGTCGTCGCTCAGTTCGCCCAGGGTGTCGAGCGCCTCGTCGCGCCACTGGGGCCACTCCTCGAGGGTGTCGCGCAGGCGGCGGCGCAGGTCACGGCCCTTCTCGGGGGCCAGCACCAGCCCGGCGATCGCCCCGGCGACGCCGCCCAGCAGCAGTCCCCCCAGGAACCGTCCTCCGTCCCGTTGTTCGCTCATCGCTTCGTCCAGAGTGTCAGCCAGGGCAGCAGCGGGCGCAGCAGCCGCACGTAGAGCAGCAGCAGCCCCAGTTGACGGCGGGCCAGCTGCAGTTGGTGCCAGCGCTGCCGTCCGACCTGAATCCGGTCCGGCCAGGCCGTCGGTACCGAGACCAGCAGCGGTCCCTCGCGGCGCAGCAGCGGCGCCACGCCCAGACGCCACTCCCGCAGCTGCCCCTGCAGCTGACGGATGTGAAACGCCACCAGCAGCAGCAGTGCCGCCAGCAGCAGATTGATTACGACGATGGTCGGCACCATGACCGGGGGGTGCTGATTGCCCTGTCATCATAGCGGCGCCACCCTGCGATAATGGACGTTTGTCCGTACGCGTGAAGGAATCTCCATGGGTCGCGCCAAGAAAGTCGTCCTCGCCTACTCCGGCGGTGTCGATACCTCCGTCTGCATTCCCTACCTGAAGCAGGAATGGGGCGTCGAGGAAGTGATTACCCTGGCGGCCGACCTGGGCCAAGGTGAGGAACTGGGACCGATCCGCCAGAAGGCCCTCGATTCGGGTGCCTCGGTGTCCCTGGTCTCCGACTGCACCGAGGAGTTCATCCGCGACTATGCCTTCCCGGCCATCCGCGCCAATGCGCTCTACGAGAACCGCTATCCCCTCTCCACGGCGCTGGCCCGGCCGCTGATCGCCAAGCGTCTGGTGGAAGCCGCCGCTGAGTACGGGGCCGATGCCGTGGCCCACGGCTGCACCGGCAAGGGTAACGACCAGGTGCGCTTCGATGTGGCGATCGCCGCCCTCAATCCCGACCTGAAGGTGCTCGCCCCCGCCCGTGAGTGGGGCATGAGCCGCGAGCAGACGATCGCCTACGGCGAGCAGTTCGGCAT
>CAYZUY010000044.1:0-5773 GCA_964481495.1 uncultured bacterium | reverse complement strand
CCCGGTGAAGAAGTCCTCGCCCTACAGCATCGACCGCAACCTGCTGGGTCGAAGCATCGAGGCTGGTCCGCTCGAGGACCCGATGAACGAGCCCCTGGAGGAGGTCTACGACCTGACCAAGGCGATCGCCGACACCCCCGACGAACCCACCTACGTCACCATCGGCTTCGAGCAGGGCTTCCCGGTCAGCCTGGACGGTGTCCGTCTCGACCCCGTGGCGCTGGTGACCCGCGTCAATCAGCTGGCGGGTGACAACGGCGTCGGCCGCATCGACATGATCGAGAACCGGCTGGTGGGCATCAAGTCCCGGGAAATCTACGAGGTCCCCGGCCTGCTCACGCTGATCCAGGCGCATCAGGATTTGGAAAGCCTCTGCCTGACCGCCGATGTCAGCAACTACAAGCGCGGCGTCGAAACCACCTACGCCCAGCTGATCTACAACGGTCTCTGGTTCAGCCCCCTGAAGGCGGCCCTGGATGCCTTCATCGCCCAGACCCAGGAGCGGGTCACCGGCACGGTGCGCATGCGCCTCTACAAGGGCACGGCCACCCCGGTCGGTCGCGAGTCGGCCAATTCCCTCTACACGCCGGATATGGCCACCTACGGCGAAGAGGACAAGTTCGACCACAAGGCGGCGGAAGGCTTCATCTACGTCTGGGGTATGCCCACCCGCATCTGGTCCGAGCAGGTGCGTCGGGGTTAGACCCACGCAGGCCAACACGGTCTGAGAACTGAACCGGGGCTGTCCGTCTCCTCTGGAGTGTGGGTGGCCCCGGTTTTGTGTGTGTGGCACGGAGCCAGGGAGTCCTAGACCGCGATCGCCATCGCCGGGTAGAACTCGGCCGGAATCGGCTCCTGCAGCCGCCAGGTGATCGCCATCGGTCGCTCGCCCTGATGGCGAACATAGTCGGCGAAGCCGAGGCACAGGAAGGGGAGGGTGACCCCCTGGCGGCGGGACTCCTCGCGCACGAACAGCAGCACCCGGGAGCCCTGCTGCCGGTGGTGGATGTAGCGCTGGCCGGTTCTGGAGCTGATCCGTGTGGTGCTCTGGCTTTCCCAGTGGAACTCGTGGGGAGAGATGGCGTAGTCGTTGTAGCGGGTGCTGGGCGAGAACAGCTTCTCGGACTTTTTGAGGGTGACGAAGAGGAGATCGCAGCCACTGGTGGCGTCGAACCAGACCCCCTCCCGGCCCGGGAAGGGCTGCTGGTCGGTCAGTTGCCCAAACGCTGCGAACACCTCGGCGCGATGGTAGGTGCCATGGGCCTGAATCGGGATGGGCAGCTCCCAGGTGAGGGGACGGACCAGATGTCCGGTCTGCTCCTGGAGCAGTTCCAGCAGCTCGATCACTTCCTCGCGTATGGCGGTAGCCTGCCACAGTCGCTCCAGCGCCGCCGCCAGCGGGACGTACTGCTGGCCGCTGCCCCAGATCTGCACCATCAGCATCTGCCAGAGTCGCTGCTCGCTCTCATCCATCAGTCCGAGGGATGGCGGCTGTTCCTGGGCCAGACCCCGGCGGTAGCAGTCCAGCCGCCGGGGATCATCCAGATGCCAGAGCCGACGCCCCAGATCCCGGCCGAGTCGCGGCTCATCCTCCGACCCCAGCCCGGTCAGCCAACCCAGATCCCGCCGCAGCGCGGTGAGGCTGCCTGCCAGCGGGTAGAACTCCCGCAGGTCCATGCCCAGGTGGGTGAGCAGGTCGGCTAGCCCCATCGGCCCCAGTTCCCGGACTGCCTGCAGCAGTTGGGGACGGCGGCTGGGCAGGCTCTGTTTCAGGTTGTCCAGAATCCGCTGCTGGGCCACCCGATCCAGTTGCAGGCTGCACCCGGCCGGCAGAAAGGGAAAGTCCTGCTCCAGCTGGTCCTGGAAATCGCGGCGACTGCCACCCAGCAGGGCCCGATAGCGCAGGTCATAGCGGTACTGGCGGTGGGCCTGACCGATGAAGTCGAGCACCGTCAGGCAGTCCTTGCCTTCGTGCAGCCGCAACCCCCGACCCAACTGCTGCAGGAAGACCGTGGCGCTCTCAGTGGGTCGCAGCAGCAGCACCGTATTGATCTCCGGGATGTCGAGCCCTTCGTTGAACAGGTCGACCGCGAAGATGATCTGCAGCTCTCCCTGACGCAGCTGGGTCAGGCAGCGGTGTCGCTCCTCGCGATCGCTGGCGCCGTGCAGGGCTGCTGCCCGCAGGCCCGCCTGCCGGAACCGGGAGGCCATGTAGTGGGCATGGTCGACGCTGACACAGAAGCCCAGGGCCCGCATCTGATCGAGGTCAGTCACCTTCTCGTACAGCTGCTGCAGCACCAGCCGCAGACGCGCATCGTCGGCGGTGTAGAGGTGGGTCAGCTGCTCACTGACATAGCCACCCCGCCGCCACTCCAGCCGCGAGAGATCAGTACCGTCATGGATGCCGAAGTAGTGGAAGGGGCAGAGCAGGCCAAGGTCAAGAGCCGTCCACAGACGCAGTTCTGCCGCAATCCGGCCATCGAACCAGGGCAGAATCGACTCCCCATCCGGACGCTCCGGCGTTGCGGTCAGCCCCAGCAGCAGTTGGGGGCGCAGATGCTCCAGCCACTGTCGGTAGCTGCTGGCAGCGGCATGGTGGAACTCGTCGATGATCACCACCTGGAAGCGGTCGGGGGCGATCGCCTCGGTCCCCAACTGGGCCAGGGATTGGACCGACGCGAACACGTGGGTCCAGGCCTCGGGGCGCTGGCCATCCACCAGCAGTTCTCCGAAGGCCCCCTGCTTGAGCACCATCCGGAAGGTCTGCAGACTCTGGGTGAGGATTTCCCTGCGGTGGGCGACAAACAGCAGGCTGGGTAACCCCGGTCCGTCGAACGGTGGCAGGTCCCGGGCCAGTCGGGCGTAGTCCAGGGCAGCGATCACGGTTTTTCCGGTGCCGGTGGCAGCCACCACCAGATTCCGCCAGCGGTTGTGCAGCAGTCGCTCGGCCTGTAGCCGTTCCAGAATCTCCCGTTGGTAGGGATAAGGGTGAATGTCGAAGCAGATAAACTCGGCCGGGTCATCACTGCGTTCCTGACGCAGGGCCCGCTCCATGCGGCGCTGCTCCAGTTCGCTGGCCCGGTAGAGCTCGAACTCGCCCTCCTCCCAGTAGCTATCGAAGGCGGCCTGAAACTTCCGCAGGATGCTGTCGTTATCGACTTCCGCCAGGCGGACATTCCACTCCAGACCGTCCTGCAGGGCAGCGGTCGAGAGATTGGAGGAGCCGATGTAGGCGGTGGAATAACCGCTCCGGCGATGGAACAGCCAGGCCTTGGCATGGAGGCGGGTGCGGCGGGTGTCATAGCTGACCCGCACCTCGGCCCCCTGGTCGACAAGCCAGTCCAGGGCCCGCCGATCCGTTGCTCCCATGTAGACCGTGGTCAGCACCCGCAGCGATCGCCCGGACTGCAGATAGGCGGCCAGAGGTTCCTGCATCAGCCGTAAGCCGGACCATTTGATGAAGGCACAGAGCAGATCCACCCGATCTGCCGAGGGCAGCTCATGCTGCAGGGCCTGCCCGACGCTCGGTTCTCCGGGGGAGTTAACCAGCAGCGTGCTGTCGGCCAGGGGAATCAGCGGCTGCACTATCCGGGACTGCCCCGGCAGCAGCGGCTGCGACCGGATCTCCGTCAGCAGTTGAGCGGCGGCATGGAGGCAGTCATCCGGGGCGATCGCCCGGGGGCGTTCCGTCTGCAGCAGGATCACCAGCTGATTTGCCAGCGCCAACTGGGCACTCGCTTTCCCGGATTCCCCCGACCCACTGGCGAGGGCGATCTGCACCAGTGACTTCAGGTGATGCGCCAGACGCCGGGGCAGTTCCTCCGGGTCGATGGATTCCCGTTCCACCAGGGTCTCGGCCAGGGTTTTCAGCTGCTGGTGAAGCGCCTCGGTGACCACCTGCTCGTAAAGGCCCGGTGCCAGGGGTGATTCGCCCATGCTTACATCCACTCTCGTGCCTGGTTTAAAACCAGAATGGACATGCATGACGGCCTGGGAAACAAAAGCAGATAGCCCAATTGCGACCGGAGCAGCAGCTATCCTTTACTACGCAAGATCACGTGAAGAGCAAGGCATCAGCCACGACTGCCACGCACCCAGTGCCGGATGTGAACCAGGGTTCCGCCGTAGAGCCGATTGCAGGCCCGCTGGCTGGCGCCGCAGTAGGGGAGGCCACAGCGTTCGAACAACTGAGCCAGGGGCACCCGGTGCAGCGATCACCATCGAGCAGCAGTGGCCGTAGCCGTCGCAGCCGTTCCTGCTTCAGCAACACATCCAGCGGCCGCTTCGAACTGCGCCAGTAGCCGTCCAGCGCCTCGGCACCGGGGGGCACCGCACCCGATCACCGAACAGGGACCGAGGTCGGACCGCGGCCCGGAATGCTGCATTGCCCTCTGTCAGCCCCGGCGGATCACGTGTAGGCAACGCCACCAAATGTCGTCGTTGGTGTCGCTACCCGACATCGCCCTAGCCCTCCGGTTCGCCTTCGACGCCTGGCAAGCGTTTGCGCAGGTCCTCGGGCATGACCATGCCGCAGGCGTCGATGATACTCCAGTGCCGGTAACTCAATGGATGGCGCGGCAAATCTGCCGAGGGTGCGGGTAGGTCGGCTTACCCTGGGGAGGCATCGCCCGTCTCTGTTCATCCATGCGCAGTATCGCCGAGATCAACGACCGCATCCGTGACGGCACAGTCGTCTGCTGGACCGTCGAGCAGGTGAAGGCCGCGGCAGCCGAGCAGGGAATTGCCGCGATCGCCCGCCAGGTGGATGTGATTGTCGCCGGCACCTTCGAGCCGATGGAGGCTTCGGGCGCCATCCTCAACCTCGGCCAGACGGACCCGCCCCTGCGCCTGCGCCAGTGCTGGATCGACGAGGTGCCCGCCTATGCCGGATTCGGGGCCGTGGACCTCTACCTGGGAGCAGCCCAGCCCAGCGATGACCCGGATTCGGAACGGGGGGGCGGCCATGCGATCGCCGACCTGATTGCCGGACGCAGCCTGCGCCTGCGGGCCACCGGTCAGGCCAGTGACTGCTACCCCCGCGCCAGCTTCGAGACGGTGATCCACCGCGACCGGATCAACCAGTTCTACCTGTTCAACCCGCGCAATCTCTACCAGAACTTCATCGTCGGGGTGAATGGCGGCGAGCAGCCCCTCTTTACCTACCTGGGCCCGCTGCAGCCCCGTCTGGGCAATGCCGTCTACGCCAGTCCCGGGGCCCTGGCGCCGCTGCTCAACGATCCCTACCTGCGGGCCATCGGCATCGGCAGCCGCATCCTGCTTGGTGGCGGCGAGGGCTACATCGCCTGGGAGGGCACCCAGCACTTCCCCCTTCAGAAGCGCCTGCCCAACGGCACCCCCGTCGGCCCTGCCGCCACCGTCGCCCTGATCGGCGATGCCCGCACCATGTTGCCGGAGTGGGTGCGCGGCTGCTGGTTCCACCGCTACGGACCCTCGCTGATGCTGGGGGTGGCGGTGCCGTTCCCGGTCCTCGACGAGGCGGTGGTGCAGGCCTGCGCCGTACTCGACAGCGAACTGGTGGCGCCGGTGGTCGACTTCTCGATTCCGCGGCGGGTGCGGCCCACCTTCGGGCTGGTCAGCTACGAGCAACTCAAGTCCGGCAGCATCACCATCGACGGGCGGCGGGTGCGTACCGCGCCCCTGGCCAGTCTGGCCCGCAGCCGGGCGATCGCCCAGCTGCTGCAGGCGCGGATCAGTGCCGGTGAGTTCCTGCTCAGTGAACCGGTGGCGCCGCTGCCCCTGGATCGCAGCTTCA
>CAYZUY010000043.1:13716-14123 GCA_964481495.1 uncultured bacterium | reverse complement strand
CAGAGGCAGTTCAGGGAGAACCGGTTCCGACGGCGGGGGTGGTGCGATCGCCTCGACTGGCGGGCTCCCGGCCGGAGCTACGCCCCCAGTCACCGTCGCCGGTGTCAGCCCCCGGTTCAGCAGAGCCTGCAGGGCCCGGGCCTGGAAGCGCCAGATCTGCTCACTGCCAGGCATCGTCAGCAGTTCCGGCGGACAGACCGTGGTCACCCGCCCGCTGAGGGGGCAGACCTGGGACTCCAGCGCCGGGCGATCGCCCGGCGCCCGGTCCGCCAGGGCGATCTCGGTGCGCAGCGTCAGGGGCAGCGGGGCCGATGGCAGGGCAGCGGAGTCAGTCATCGGGAATACCTCGGGAGCGGCAGGGATGACCCGGGTGGCGCACCGACGCGCCAGGTCCACGGATGCCGTTA
>CAYZUY010000043.1:0-13655 GCA_964481495.1 uncultured bacterium | reverse complement strand
GAGACGGGACGGTGGTAGTCTTTTAAATGCTGAGAATTCTTGATAGGTGCACGTCGCCGGCGTTTCGGTTCCCCGCGAACCCGAGGCAGCAGCGGGCACCGAGTCCGGGAGCGTCCCGAAACTCCATACGGCTGAGAACAGGTTCGGAGAGAGTGAATGTATAACGCCAACACCACGGGCAACACCAATTTCGGAAGTCGCGTCTTCGTCTTCGAAGTGGTGGGCCTGCGTCAGACCACGACGACCGACAGCACCCTCCCGATCCGTCGCAGCGGCAGCGTCTTCATCAACGTCCCCTACGGCCGGATGAACCAGGAGATCCTGCGCATCTCCAAGCTGGGTGGCCGGATTGTCGCCATCCACCCCGCCGGTAGCGTCCCCGCCGCGGACCCCGCTCCGGCCGCCGTCGAGGCTCCCGCTGTCGCGGCTCCGGCTCCCGTCGCTGATCCCCAGGGCCATCCCAGCTTCGAGAAGGATGTGCCCATCAACCTCTACAAGCCCTCCAAGCCCCTGACCATCAAGGTGATCTCCAACGAGGCACTGGTGGCCGAGGGCGGAATCGGCACTGTCCAGCACATCGTCTTCGATCTGGAAGGGACCGACTACCGCTACATCGAAGGCCAGAGCATGGGCGTGATCCCCGAGGGCACCGACGCCAAGGGCAAACCCCACAAGCTGCGCCTCTACTCGATCGCCTCCACCCGCCACGGCGATCGCGTCGATGACAAGACCATCTCCCTCTGCGTGCGCCAGCTGCAGTACGAGAAGGACGGTGAGGTCGTCAACGGCGTCTGCTCCACCTATCTCTGCGGTCTGGAACCCGGTGCCGAGGTGAAGGTGACCGGCCCCGTGGGTAAGGAAATGCTCCTGCCCAAGGAAGAGAACGCCAACATCATCATGATGGCCACCGGTACCGGTATCGCCCCGATGCGTACCTACCTGTGGCGGATGTTCAAGGATGCCGAGCGCGCCGCCAACCCTGACTACCAGTTCCAGGGCAACGCTTGGCTGCTGTTCGGGGTGCCCACCACCGCCAACATCCTCTACAAGGAGGAGCTGGAGGAACTGGCCGCCGCCAACCCCAACTTCCGCCTCACCTACGCCATCAGCCGTGAGCAGCAGAACGCCCAGGGCGGCCGCATGTACATCCAGGATCGCGTCGCCGAGCACGCCGACGAGATCTGGAGCATGCTCAAGGCCGGTAACACCCACGTCTACATCTGCGGTCTCAAGGGCATGGAGGACGGCATCGACGCCGCCCTCACTGCCGCTGCCGCCAAGGATGGAGTCAACTGGAGCGAGTACCGCAGCAAGCTGAAGAAGGCCGAATACTGGCACGTCGAAACCTACTAGGTTCCGCACCAGACCATCAACCGGGGATGTCCAGGGGGCATCCCCGGTTTTTTTGTGAAGGTTTACTTAAATAATCCGGACCATGGGCGATCGCGGCGGGCCGCAGCGCCTAGGCTTTGGCCAGTGACGAATGCGCCCATGGTCGACCTGATCACCCCCCTTGAGCGGGATCTGGACCGCGACTGCCAGACCCTCTCGCGCCACGTGCTCGAACAGCTGGGCAGCTACGGACCGGAGGCCCAGGATCTGAGTGCTCTGCTGGGCCGTATCGGTCTGGCAGCGAAACTGATTGCCCGCCACCTCAGCCGGGCCGGGCTGCTGGATGATGCCCTCGGGCTGACCGGTGAAGTCAATGTCCAGGGGGAATCGGTGCACCGCCTGGACGACTACGCCAACCACGTCTTCATCTCCGTGTTCCGTCACAGCGGCCTGGTCTGCCGCCTCGCCTCGGAGGAGATGGAGCACCCCTACTACATCCCCGAGAACTGCCCCCTCGGGCGCTACACCCTGCTCTACGACCCGATTGATGGGTCGGGCAACGTCGATGTTGGCCTGGATGTGGGCTCCATATTCGCCATCCGCACCCAGACCGGGGTGGATGCCGACGGTGAAGCCCGGGACCTGCTGGGCGACGGTCATAGTCAGATCGCCGCCGGGTATGTACTCTACGGGCCGGCCACGGTGCTGGTCTACAGCATCGGCCGGGGGGTACACAGTTTCGTGCTCGACCCCAGCCTGGGCGAGTTCGTGCTCACCCAGGCCAACCTGCGCATGCCGGAGGACGGGCGTATCTTCAGCGCCAATACGGGCAATCTCGGTCGCTGGCCGGAGCCGCTACGTCAGGCAATGGTCACCCTGCAGACTGACGGTGACTGGAGTGCCCGCTACAGTGGGGCCCTGGTGGCGGACTTCCACCGGATCCTGCAGGAGGGCGGCGTGTTTCTCTACCCCGGCACAACGGATCGTCCCAACGGCAAACTGCGCCTGCTCTACGAAGCGGCTCCCCTGGCCTTCCTGGCGGAACAGGCCGGTGGAGCCGCCAGCGATGGCGATCGCTCCATCCTCGACCGGCAGGCGGATCGCCTGCACGCCCGCACCCCGCTGATTCTCGGCAGCCGGGCCGCCGTGGCCCGCTTCACCGCCCCGGCTCCGGCTTCCCCATCGCGTTCCTAGGTCTTGTTCATGGTCATGCTGCAGGAAAATCCCTTACGGGTCGGGTTGCGTCAGGAACGGATCCCCGCCCCGCAGATTCTCACCATCTTCGGCGGCACCGGCGACCTCACCCGCCGCAAGATTGTCCCGGCTCTGTTCGAGCTCTACAAGGAGGGGCGTCTGCCCTCGGAACTGACCCTGGTCTGCGTCGGGCGGCGCGACTGGAGCGACGAGTATCTGCGCAATCACCTGCGCGAGGGCGTCGGCAGCGATGCCAGCGGCTGGGATACCTTCGCCGAAGGCATCTTCTACAGCCGGGGGGATATCGATGACCCGGCCTACTACCGATCCCTGGGCGATCGCCTCGGCCAGCTGGATGCAGAACGGGGCACCCGCGGCAACCGCTGCTTCTACCTCTCCGTGGGACCGGAACACTTCGGGCCGATCGCCCGCGCCCTCGGGGACGCCGGGCTGCTGGCGGACCCGCTGCGCACCCGACTGGTGATCGAGAAACCCTTCGGCCGCGACCTGCTCTCGGCCCGCGAACTCAACCAGGAACTGCGTCAGGTCTGCCAGGAACGGCAGATCTACCGCATCGACCACTACCTGGGGAAGGAAACAGTCCAGAATCTGCTGGTCTTCCGCTTCGCCAACACCATCTTCGAGCCGCTCTGGAACCGCCAGTTCATCGACCACATCCAGATCACGGTGGCCGAAACCGTGGGGCTCGAGGGCCGGGCCGGATACTACGAAACCGCCGGGGCCCTGCGGGACATGGTGCAGAACCACCTGCTGCAGTTGCTGGCCCTGACCGCCATGGAAGCCCCCAACAACCTCGGAGCCGACAGCATCCGCAACGAGAAGGTGAAGGTGCTGCAGGCGGTGCACCTGGCGGACCCGGACCGGCTGGAGTGCTGCGCCGTACGCGGCCAGTACGGCGCGGGCTGGATGCGCGGCGAAGCCGTGCCTGCCTACCGCAGCGAACCGGGGGTAGATGCCGGGTCCACCACCGCCACCTACGTCGCCCTGAAGCTGGAGATCGACAACTGGCGCTGGCAGGGGGTGCCCTTCTACCTGCGCACCGGCAAACGGATGCCCAAGAAGGTGACCGAGATCGCCATCCGCTTCCGGGAAGTGCCGGTGGCGATGTTCCCCTCGGCCCAGCAGCTGAACCGCAATCTGCTGGTGCTGCGGCTGCAGCCCAACGAGGGCATCTCCCTGCGCTTCGAGGTCAAAACCCCCGGCGGCACCCTGCGCACCCGTTCGGTGAACATGGACTTCCGCTACGACACGGCCTTCGGCCAGGCCCAGCCGGAGTCCTACGGGCGGCTGATTCTCGATGCCATGCTCGGCGACCAGACGCTGTTCACCCGCGCCGACGAGGTTGAAGCTGCCTGGCGGGTGGTCACCCCGCTGCTGGAGAGCTGGGATCTGCCCGCCGACCCGGCGGTTGTCGCCCCCTATGAGGCCGGTACCTGGGGACCGATTGCCGCCGAACGCCTGATTGAACAGGACGGCCGCCGCTGGCGCCGTCTCTAGGTCAACGGAAGGAGTCCACGATCATGACCGTTGCATCCCCCCTGAGCCCGACCGAGCGGGTGCCCCTGGCGGACACCGAGCAGGCCCTGGAGCGCCTGCTGGCCGCTGGCGGCAGCACCCGCGCCTGCAGTTTCACCCTGATTCTCTACCTGCCCGCCGAGGAGCAGCAGCTGCTCTCGGCCCTGGGCTGGTACGCCGGTCCGATCGATGCCGTAGCCGGGGACGAGACCCGCGCCGCCCTCAGCCGCGCCCAGGCAGCCCTGGGGCTACCGGTCACCGGTCAGGCTGACGAAGCCACCCTGGTGGCACTGCGCCAGTCCCTGGCTGCCCGGGACGGAGCCCGCGCCAGCCTGGACCGGCGCAGCGCCGTGTTCACCGAACGCATTGCCCGTCAGCATCCCTGCCGCCTGATCCTGATCTGCCCGCAGTTGCTCGGCAGTGCCGAGATCACGGCAGAGGTCTCGGCCTACCGACCGGTGGAGGATGGCGATCGCGACGGGCTGCTCTACTGCGAGACCATCGTGCTGCGGGGCCGGGAGGAATCCTTCCGCAGCGCCGGGCCGGAACTGCTGCGGCTGATGCGCCCCGGCCTGCCCCTCTACCTCTACTGGGAGGCCGATGCCGATCCCCAGCATCCGCTGCTGACCAGCCTGCTGCCCCACTGCCAGCTGCTAATGGTCGACTCCGCCACCCTGGCGGCTCCGGCCCGGGAATTCCGCCGCTATCGAGAGCTGCAGGACCAGGGTGCCACCCTGGCGGACCTGAACTGGCTGCGGCTGGCCGCCTGGCAGGAACTGACCGCTGCCGCCTATGACCCACCGGAGCGGCGCCTCGGCCTGAGCGCCATCGACCGGGTGGCGATCGACTACGAACGCGGCAACAACGGTCTGGCGCTGCTGTTCCTGGGCTGGCTGGCCGGTCGCCTCGGGTGGGAACCCCGGTGGCAGCAGCGGCTGGGCGGTGACTACGATCTGCGCCGCTTCGGCCTGGATGGCCCCGAGGGGCGGCAGGTGGAAGCGGAACTCGGCAGCCTGCCCGTAGGCGAAAGCGGCGACGTGGTCGGTGAGCTGGTGGGCATCCGCCTCACCTCCACTAATCCGGAGATCGACTGCGGCACCCTGCTCTGCTCGGAAACCACCGGCTGCATGCATATGGAGACCGGCGGGCGGGCTCAGCAGATCTATACCGAAACGGTGTCTCCGGAGCATGACCGCACCTCCGAGGAACTGCTGGCCCGGCAGCTGCAGCAGCCCACGGGCGACCCCCTCTACGCCGAGACGCTGGCGGTGACCGTCAGCCTGATCGAAACCGCTAACGGCTGAGTTGGGTCAGGCGCAGCGTCTCATTGAGCAACTGCTGGGGCTGGAGGCCAAAGCCAAGCCACAGCCCCAGGCAGAGACCCGAGAGCAGCAGCGCCGTCTTCAGGGTGGTTCTGAGGATGCGCAGCAGATAGGTGAACACCAGCCAGCTAGCCAGCAGCGCCCCGATCAGCAGCGCCAGCTGGCTCATGCGGGCACGGCAGCCACATCCAGCACCGCCCGCCGGGCCCAGGCATCCACCTGCAGGATGTCGTCGAGACTGGGGGCGGCGGTGAAGTCACTGCGGTGGCGATCGCAGACCTGCTCAATCAGGCGGGGAATATCGAGGAAGCCGATCTTCTCATCCAGGAACAGGGCCACCGCCTGCTCATTGGCCGCATTCATGGCGGCGGGCATGGTGCCTCCGGCCCGACCGGCAGCGTAGGCCAGCCCCATGCAGGGGTACTTGGCGTGATCGGGCTCCCGGAAGGTGAGATCTCCGGCCTTGACGAGATCGAGGGACTTCCAGTCGGTGAACACCCGCTCCGGCCAGGAGATGGCGTAGAGCAGGGGCAGGCGCATGTCCGGCCAGCCCAGCTGCGCCAGTACCGAGGTATCCGCGGTCTCGATCAGCGAGTGGATGATGCTCTGGGGATGGATGACGATGTCGATGTGGTCGTAGTCGAGCCCGAACAGGTAATGGGCTTCGATCACCTCCAGCCCCTTGTTCATCAGGGTGGCGGAGTCGATGGTGATCTTGCGGCCCATCGACCAGTTGGGATGCTTGAGGGCATCGGCGACGGTGACATTGGCCAGCTTCTCCACCGGCCAGTCGCGGAAGGAGCCGCCGCTGGCGGTGAGGATGATCCGCCGCAGCCCGGGAGCGGGCTGACCGGGGCGGAAGTCGGCGTGGGTGGACAGCCCCTGGATGCACTGGAAGATGGCCGAGTGCTCAGAGTCGGCCGGAGTGATCGTCACCCCGTGCTTCTGCAGCAGCGGCAGCACCACCGGACCGGCGGCGATCAGGGTTTCCTTGTTGGCCAGGGCGATGTTCTTGCCCGCTTCAATAGCCGCGATGGTGGGCAGCAGACCGGCGCAGCCGACGATGCCGGTGACCACCGCTTCCGCGTCGCCGTAGCGGGCCACTTCGACGATGCCCTCGTTCCCGGCCAGCAGTTGGGGCTGGTAGTCGAGGTCCGCCAGGGCCGCCTGCAGCTCGCCGAAGCGGCTCTCATCCTGGATGGCGACGATCTCCGGCCGGTGACGCCGCACCTGTTCCGCCAGCAGTTCAACGTTGCGCCCCGCCGCGATCCCCACCAGCCGGAACTGGTCGGGGTGCTGCTCGAGAATATCCAGGGTCTGGGTACCGATGGAACCGGTGGATCCGAGCAGCGTAATGGCTTTCACGGGGATACCTGTGGCGTCCTAAACACTATAAAAGCTGGCGGTTACGGTGCGACCCACCGCTCCAGCAGCAGGGCGGATGGGCTGAAACCGCAGGCGGCGTACAGCGCCCGGGCCGGTTCGTTGTCGCAGAACACCTGCAGGCCCAGGCTGGCGAAGCCCCGGGCGATCGCCGCCGTTTCCGCCGCCGCCAGCAGCGCTCGGGCCAGCCCCCGCCGCCGGTGTTCGGGCTCGACGTAGAGCAGCCAGACCTGCAGCTGGCGATCGCCACGCCGCTGATCAAGGGCAGGCACCCCCCAGAGCAGAGCCACGCTCGGCTGCCGCAAAGCCGGGCTGAGGCCGAGAGCCGGGGCGGCATCGTGGTCGATGGCCATCACCAGACTGCGGTCATCGAGATGCAGGTCGAGGCTGCGGGTCAGGTGGTCTCCCTCGGCGGCACCGAGTTCCCGGTAGGCCCGACGGCACCCTCGGGCCAGAAGGGGGCGATCGCCGGGACCACCAACCCGCAGCCGGTACCCCGGTGGCAGATCTACCACAGGGGCAGCAGTTCCAGAATCGGCGCTGGGGCGGCCATATCGCCGGGTAGGAAGGAGCGGGCCGCCACCGCCACCAGGGCGAAGCCGAAGGTGAGCACGATCAGCAGCGGGGCAACAACAGAGCGCAGAAATTGCATGGCTTCGGCTATCCGAACGGTTCCCCGATCATAGGAGGCTGCGACCGGGGACTACGGCTTCGCCAGCACCCAGTGCCGGAACAGGCTGCGGAACAGCCCCTGGGCCTGCTGGCTGGTGATCCAGGCATTGAGGTAGTCGTGCAGGGCCGGGTCCTGCCCCGCAATCAGGATCACCAGTTCCGTGGGCAGGCGATCGCCGAACACCGGCAGCATCGTCGTCCGCGGGTAGAGCACCGCCCAGGCGGACCCACCCTCGGCGGTGGTGAGCAGGGCATCGAAGCGCCGGGCCCCGGTCGGGGTGAAGAAGTCCTGCCGCTGGGCCAGCGGTCGGAAGAGGATGGGCACCGGAGCACCGGGAGGCCCCAGATCCCGGGAAATCTGCTCCCGTAGGGGCGGGGTCAGCAGGCTGGGGTCGGTGACCGCCACCACCAGGGGCCGCCCCAGGGGCCGGGACGCCAGGGACTGCACCAGACTGACCTTGTCATCCGGCACCACCAGGGCCAGATGGACGGTCTGATACCCCTCGCTCAGCCGCAGGCGGGCAGTGCGGGCCAGACTGTTCTGAATGCCGCCCACCGCCAGATCCAGACGCCCCTGCTGCACCATCGCTTCCAGCAGAGGCAGAGGGGCCTCCACCAGCTCCAGGCGCAGATTGAGACTGCGGGCCAGGGTCTGCAGCAGATCGATGTCATAACCCAGCAGCTGGCCCTGCCGGTTGCGGTAGGCCCAGGGCAGACCGTCCGAGCGCACCCCCACCCGCAGCACGCCCCGACGGCGGATCTCGGCCAGGGACGTGGGCAGCACCGGCAGAGCATCGACCTGGACGGCCGTGGCGATCGCCCCCCGATCCCGCACCGGCACCGGGGGGCGAACCCGGGGCGACAGTGCCAGCAGAATGCGGTCGTTGCGGTAGGTGCCCTCCAGGGTGTGGGCCAGCAGGCTGCGACTGCCCAATCCCAGCCCCAGGGTCGTGCCCAGGGTCACCAGCAGGGTCGCCAGCAGCCGCTCCGGGCGGAAGCGCAGCAGCCCGGTACTGCGGCAGACCACCAGCACCGCCAGCAGCACCAGCCCCTCCAGGGCCAGCACCTTCTCGACCCGGTAGAGCCAGTCGGAGTTCAGATAGATCAGCTGCAGCAGATTCTCCGGCAGCCCCGCCCGCTGCAGTTCCAGCCGCGCTGCCGCCTTGAGACCGCCGATCACCGTCGGGATGCCGGTGGCCAGCATCTGCAGCACCGCCGGGAGCGCCATCGGCCGGTCCACATACCAGGCAGCAAAGGGGATGAAGATCAGCGTCACCACCTTGCCCAGGGTCGGCAGCGCGAAGCCGATGGGCAGCAGAGCACTGACCTCCTCCCCGGCCACCTGCAGCAGTTCCGCGTCCTGTCCCGCCAGTCGCGTCTGCAGCACCGCCCGCAGGTTCTCGTTGAGCATCGGCAGGGCAATCAGCAGGTTGGCACTGCTGGCGGTGATCGCCAGGGGACCGCGCACCGCCCCCCAGAGCTCCCGCAACGTCAGGGGAGTGAGGCTGAGCAGCAGGCCTGCCAGCAGCAGCGAGAGCAGCACCAGAGCCAGCAGGTGCAGCAGCAGCAGCCCCTGCATGCGGATCAGGTCCTCGGGCCGCAGTCGCGCCAGGGCCACCGCCGTCAGCCCGAAGATGCCGTAGGGCGTGATCCGCGCCACCCAGCGGTTAAGCCGACCGAACAGCTGGCGCAGCTGCTCCAGGGGCTGCAGCAGCACCTGCCGCTGGGGCATGCCCTGGAGCG
This sequence comes from uncultured bacterium, assembly GCA_964481495.1. Lineage (GTDB taxonomy): Bacteria > Cyanobacteriota > Cyanobacteriia > Synechococcales > Synechococcaceae > CAWUMD01. The sequence goes on along the minus strand of CAYZUY010000043.1, from coordinate 4,473 downwards.
CGATCCCCATCACCGCACTGAACAGCACCACCGCCGGGAAGTTATCCGCCGCCAGGGCCTCGAAGATATTGAAGGGCAGGTAGGTGGCCACCAGATCCGCCTCCGGCGGCGTGGTGAGCACCTCGGGGCTGAAGAAGGCCGAGTAGGTCAGGGGCGGCAGAAAGGCGGGCAGCAGGATCACCGTCAGGGCCCCGGCGGCCAGGGTTCCCAGCAGTACCAGGGCACCACTACGCAGGAACACCTGCAGGGATCGATCGCGCAGCGCCCCCAGGGCCCCGATCAGTTCGCAGATCAGGTAGGGCATCACCACCACCTGGGAGGCCCGCAGGAAGACCTCCCCCAGGGGCGCCAGCAGCTGGGTCCGCTCCCCCAGCAGCAGGGCGGCGATCGCTCCCAGGCCCAGGGCCAGCAGGCATTGTCCTCCCAGTTGCCGGGGCAGCAGTTTCCACAGGGTCTGGAGCAGGGGCATGGGAACGGTTCCCCGGACGGCGGGACGGGTGCGCTTCTGCACAGTATCGGCAGAATGGGACCGGAGCCAAACCGGATCCCGGCGACGGCACCGCCCCTCTGTCGAGCCGCTGCCCATGCCTGTCCCTGTCTGCGTCCCGCCGAAGCTCTCCCGCCGCACGCTGCTGCTGGGGGGGCTGCTGACTCTTCTCAGTACCACCGGACTGCGGGCCGAGGAAATCCGGGCCCAGTTCCTGCAGATCAACGACATCTACGAGATCACCCCGGTCTCCGCCGGACGGGAGGGGGGAGTAGCCCGCATCGCCACGCTGCGCCGTCAGCTGCTGCAGCAGAACCCTCAGACGGTGACGGTGCTGGCGGGGGATCTGTTCAGCCCCTCCGCCCTGGGCACGGCCCGCTGGAACGGCCAACGGCTGGCGGGGGCCCAGATGGTGGCCAGTCTCAATGCCCTCGGACTCGACTACGCCACCTTCGGCAATCACGAGTTCGACCTCAAGGAGCCGGAATTCCAGGCACGGCTGAGGGAATCCCGCTTCGGCTGGATCTCGACCAACGTCGATGACGCCCGGGGAGCGGCCTTCCCGGGGGTGAAGCGCAGCGAAGTGCTGACCTTCTGGAGCGATCGCTGCCGCCCCATACCCCGGCCGAACGACTGCCAACCGCTGCGGATCGGGCTGGTGGGTGTCACCCTCGACAGCAACCGGACACCCTACGTGCGCTACCGGGCACCGCAGGCGGCGATTGCCCAGGTACTGCCGGATCTGCAGTCGCGCACCGACGCCGTGATCGCCCTCACCCACCTCAACCTCGAGGACGATCGGCTGCTGGCCCAGTCCCTGCCCGATCTGAAGCTGCTGATGGGCGGCCATGACCACGACAACAGCCTCAGCTACATCAGCCCCGGCTTCCGGCCCCTGGCCAAGGCGGATGCCAACGGCCGGTCCGTCTACCTGCACGAGCTGCGCTACGACACTGTCAGCCGGGACCTGAGCATCCGGTCGCGGCTGATTCCGGTGGCCGACCCGCTACCGGAGGACCCGGCGGTGGCTGCCGTCGTCCGTACCTGGGTGGAGCGGGGACGAGCCTATTTCGCCACCCAGGGGATGCAGATGGAGGCGATCATCGGCGAGACGCCCATCCCCCTGGACGGACGCTCCAGCACCGTCCGCAGCCGCTCCAACGTCCTGACGGAGCGGATTGCGGCGGCCATGCGCCGCAGTTGGCCCGAGGCCGAGGCGGCGATCTTCAACTCCGGCTCAATCCGCATCGACGACTGGCTGCCCGCCGGGCCCATCAGCCAGTACGACCTGCTGCGGGTCCTGCCCTTCGGTGGCCGGATCACGCAGATCGAGATGCGGGGGGAACTGCTGCAGATGCTGCTGATCGAAGGCTGGGAGAACATGGGCAACGGCGGCTTCCTGCAGTGGTCCGGCATCACCCGTCAGACCGACGGCAACTGGCGGATCAACGGCGAGCCGATCGATTCCCGGCGCTGGTACCGGATCGCGATCAGTGACTATCTGCTCACCGGCGAGGAGCAGGACCTGGGCTTCCTGACGCGGCAGAACCCCGACCTGCGGGTGCTGGCGGAGAGCGAGGATGTGCGTCAGGCGGTGATCCGCGACTGGAAGGACTTCCGGCCCCGTCCCTGAGGCGTGGGAGAATCGCGGCACGTGATTCCGGGTGCCACCGTGTCCAAGCCTGCTGTCGATCCGCTGCGCTGGCGCCGTCTGGCCTCGGTGCTGGGGCTGGGCTTCGCCAGCGGTCTGCCACTGCTGCTGGTGCAGGACAACCTCAAGGCCTGGCTGACCCAGTCGGGGGTGGACCTGACGCGCATCGGTCTGTTCGGGCTGGTGGCCCTGCCCTACTCGCTGAAATTTCTCTGGTCGCCCCTACTGGACCGCTTCGTGCCACCGCTGGGGCTGGGACGGCGCCGCAGCTGGCTGGCGATCGCCCAGGTGCTGCTGGCGGGGGCAATCGCCCTGATGGGCACACAGAACCCCCAGCTGTCGCTGCAGCTAATCGCCGTCAATGCCCTGGCGATCGCCTTCCTCAGCGCCAGTCAGGACATCGCCTTCGATGCCTGGCGCACCGACGTGCTGCCGGATCGGGACCTGGGGCTGGGGGCGGCTCTGGGGGTGATGGGCTACCGCATCGGGCTGGTGATGGCGGGGGCGGGCGGACTGCTGCTGGCGGACCGACTCGGCTGGGGTGGCACCTACGCCCTGATGGGCGGCCTGATGCTGCTGTCGGTCCTGGTCACCCTGACCGCCCCGGACCCGGCCCAACCCGAGAAGGCACCGGAGAGCCTGCGCGAAGCCGTGGTGGAGCCGTTTCTGGAGTTCTTCCAGCGCTCCGGTGTACGGCAGGCCCTGCTGCTGCTGGCCTTCGTGGTGCTCTATAAACTGGGGGACGCCTACGTCGCCAGTCTGGCCACACCGTTTCTGCTGCAGTTGGGTTTCACCGCCGCCCAGGTAGGCGTCGCCAAAGGCTTCTTCGGGGTGATTGCCACCATTGTCGGCGGCCTCTGCGGCGGCTGGCTGCTCCAGGGCTGGGGCGTCAACCGCTCCCTCTGGGTCTTCGGCGGCATCCAGGCCCTGAGCAACCTGGCCTACCTGGGGCTGGCCCTGGTCGGGCCGAAGCCGCAGGCGATGCTGCTGGCTGTGAATCTGGAGAACTTCTGCGGGGGCCTGGGCACCGCCGCCTTCGTCGCCTTTCTGATGAGCCTCTGCAACGCCCGCTTCACCGCCACCCAGTACGCCCTGCTCTCCAGCCTGATGGCCTTCAGCCGCGATCTGCTGGCGGCTCCGGCGGGCTGGGTGGCCGAACAGGTGGGCTGGGTCGGCTTCTTCGGGCTGACGATCGCGATCGCCCTGCCCGGGCTGGCACTGCTGCCCTGGTTCGCTCCCTGGCAGTCCCAGATGCCCCGGGGCAGCGTCCGCCAATGAGGAGGATAGGGGAGCTTTGGTATTGCGGACAACCGACAATTTCCGTTGAGAGCGGAGCCAAAATCCACCTGAATTCCGATTATCCCGGAACTACAGAATTTCCTTCGTTTTGGATCGATCCCAAGGATTTTCCGCAGAACTAGGATGAATGGAACCGGCGCCCCGGTGCGCCTCCTCACCCCAGGACGATGCCCACCATCCATCAGGTTCGCTGCCCAAACTGCGGCCGTCTGGCCCAGCGGGTCCGCTCCCAGAGTCGGCAACGCCAGGAACTCTGCTGCGAGGAGTGCGACTATCTGTTGGTCACCTGTCTGATCACCGGTCGGGTGCTTGAAGCCTACGCACCGGGGTTGCGGGGCGAGGCCAGCCGTTCGGCCTGAAGCTTCTCCCGCCCAGCCCGCAGCTGACCGCAGGCAGCATCGGCATCCAGGCCCCGGGACCAGCGCACCGACACGGCCACCCGCTGTCGCCGCAGGATCTCGGCGAAGGTTTCCACCCGCTCCCGGCTGGGGCGCTGGTAGTCGACCTCGGAGATCGGGTTGTAGGGGATCAGATTGACGTGACTCTGGAAGCCCCGCAGCAGCTGGGCCAGTTCGCGGGCATGCTCAGGTTCGTCGTTGAAGCCCGCCAGCAGGATGTACTCGAAGGTCACCCGCCGACCGGTGAGGCGCACGTAGTCGCGGCACTCCTCAAGCAAATCCTCGAGGGGGTACTGGCGGGAGCTGGGGATCAGGGCATCCCGCAGGCGCTGGTTGGAGGCGTGCAGACTGACCGCCAGGGTGAACTGGATCGGGCGATCGCCCACCCGGCCCTCTTCCGCCAGCCGCCGGATGCGGCCGGGGATGCCGACGGTGGAGACGGTGATACCCCGCTGACCGATGCCGATGTCCTGGTTGAGGGAGCGGATCGCTCCCAGCACGGCATCGACGTTGAGAAGCGGTTCGCCCATGCCCATGAAGACGATGTTGCTGACCCGGCGCCCGAAGGTCTCCTGCACCGTCAGCACCTGATCGACAATCTCGTGCCGACCCAGATTACGCCGGAAGCCGCCCTTACC
>CAYZUY010000042.1:0-14137 GCA_964481495.1 uncultured bacterium | reverse complement strand
GTGCAGGTGGCGGCCAATGATCTGGTGACGGTGGTGGCCTACGCGCCCATCTGCGGTCTGCTACTGGGTCTGGCCACCCTGAGCGTCCCCTGGAGCACCCTGTTCTGGTCGGTGCTGATCTACGTGGCGATTCCGCTGCTGCTCGGTCAGCAGTTGCGACAGCATCTCCTGCGCCACGGTGCCGCCGGGCTGGAGCGTTTCGACCGCCTCAGCCAGCCCTTCGCCATCAGCGGCCTGCTGCTGACGGTGGTGCTGCTGTTCGGCTTCCAGGCCGGCACCTTTCTGGCCCAGCCCCAGGCAATCGCCCTGATCGCCGTACCGCTGATCGTGCAGTCGCTGCTGATTTTCGTCATCGCCTACGGCTGGGCCTGGCGCTGGCGACTACCCCACGACCAGGCAGGCCCGGCGGCCCTGATCGGCTGCTCGAACTTCTTCGAACTGGCCGTGGCCGTGGCGATCAGTCTGTTCGGCGTGCAGTCCGGAGCCGCGATCGCCACCGTGGTCGGCGTCCTCGTCGAGGTACCGATGATGCTGGCGCTGGTGGGGCTCGTCAACCGCACCCGTCACTGGTTTCCCGCCACCAAGGCATCACCGGGTGCGGCGGCGGGATAGTCTGCTCTATATTGCTGTCCAGCCTTCGCCAGGACGATCCGCCATGCTCGGCCGTACTCTGCTTGCTTCCCTGTCTGCCACCGGTCTGGTGATCCTGGCGGGCGGTGCCCATGCCCAGACCGGAACCACTCCCCAGCCCAATTCCGGGCAGCCGATTCAGATCCCGGCCAACGCCCCCACCGGGCAGCCCCAGCGCGGCAAACCGTCCAACTCCATGCTGGACACGGCGGTAATCTACTCGATCTGCAAGGGTCTGAACAACGGCACCCTGACTCGCAAGGACGTGCCAATCAGCAACAGCAACTACCAGGCCCTGCTGCCCATCTGCGCCGGACTCAACGACAACAAGCTGGACCCAGCAGAGTACAAGCAACTGAAGAGTAACCTCCAGCAGGTGCAGGGTCAGGTCAACCGCAGCCTGATCGGCAAGTTCAAACAACCGAATCTGGGCATCGAGGACGCTGACGACATCGACAACCTCGACTACATGATTACCGGACAGCCGGAAGCAGAGCCGATCCCAGGCTCCTATCCCTACGGCTACTAACCATTTCAAATCCAACGAACGCCCCGGAAAGGCAGTTCTTTCCGGGGCGTTCATGCATCTACCCGTCAGTGTGCGTGTCATTTGAGGGCGCGCAGCTTCTCAAACGCGGTGACCTCCTGGGGCAGCACCAAGCTGAACGAACTCTCATCGGTGGGTGATCGCCCGAACCCCAGAGCGAAAGGCTCTTGATCAGATGTTCCGGAACAACGCTCGCCTCGCTCTCAGGATCACCGCCAAGTGAGCAACCAAGACTGACTCAACCGCAATAGTGCCGAGACGCACCCAGAGGATTTTCATCAAATCAGCACTCCAGCCCAGCGGGGGCAGGCATACCTGGCATCCATAAGGCACCAACACTCCCAGACAGCGGGGTAGCAGAAGCACTCTCCATCACCCAAGAGGTCGGTAGCACCTCCGAATCAGAGCTCTCGAACCGATCAGTCGATCCAAAAGATAGGGAGGTCATGACAAAGGTCACAGAGAGCTAAAGACAATCAGACAGACATAATCTCAATCACTTTTGCAGAGTAAGCATCCAAAACTTAGCAAAAGACAGGCAAACAACACAGAAAAGCGAGTAATTTGACAAACACAAGGCAAAGAAACAACAAAACAAGTGTTCTTCTTATTACTTTAGATAGACACAGAGCAACTAAAGTTCATACGGAGAAAGCCCTGCCAGCCAGCCAAGACCAAGAGTTCATCATGAACATTTTTTCGACGGAATTTCTGATCAGTGATGACCTGGGGCTACTGACTCTAGGCGCAAGCCTGGCTAAGCAACGGATTCTGGCATGGGCAGGCGACAGTGCCACCTTTCAGAGTCTGCTGATGAGGGTATTCGGCGGTTCCAGCAGTACGACTGGAACCGCCCTGAGGCAGCAGATTCTCTCCGGAAGACTTTCGATCTCGATTCGGGTAGTTGAAGGCCTGCCCAGTGACATCAAAGCTGGCTATACAAGTTCAGGTATCGATAACAGAGAAGAGATCTATCTAAATAGCAAGTGGCTGAAATCTGCATCGGGCGAGGAAATCGAAGCCATTCTGCTTGAGGAGTTCGGCCACGCACTGGACTTCCGAATCAACGGCAGCCAGGACACCATCGGTGATGAAGGAGAGATTTTTTCAGCCCTGTTACGCGGCATCGATGCTCCGATCTCAGCCGCCACCGAAAATGATCATAGAACCATAGAAGTAGCCGGCCAGAGAATACTGATTGAAGCGGCTGCAACAAATGTCTGGACTCGGCTGTACGAATCACCTCGTGCTGAATTCGGACTAGCCGTCGCAGCTGCAAGCGATGGTTCGATCTACAGCATCGGAGTCAACAACACAAACTCAGTCAGACTTTTCAGTGCATGGAGCAGACCTAGCGGCGGCTCAGAATTCGGCTTAAATGGAAGTTTAACCGACTCCTTTTCTGGACTATTAAGACACTACAGTAGCGACGGAGTACTGCTATCGCAGAGCACAATTCAGGATGTGGGCGCAGGCCCGGATGTCCGGACAAATTCAGCAGCCGTCAGCATCGATAATTCTCTCTTTATAGTCGGCAGTACATCAATCAATAGCTCAACAGAAGTAACTGCTTTCATCAGCAGGATTAACTCAGACGGTACAACTGCTTGGAGCAAAAGGCTGAGTCCTCTGGGCCCGGGAGGAACACCAATTTTCAATTCTGAGGCCACAGACGTTGCGATTGCTGGTGATGGATCAATTTACGTCACTGGAAGAACGGCCGGCCAGCTTTCCACAGACATATTCAGTGGTTCGACCGATATTTTCCTAGCGAAATACAATATTAACGGAATACAGGAGTGGGTTCGACAATTTGGCTCAAACAATGTCGACTCTTCTTTCAGTGTTACGGTTGCACCTGATGGCTCCGTATTTATCGGCGGAGTAACCTACGGGATCCTGGATGGACAACCATCAAACAACAGCGGCATTCTGATTGGAACTCACGACGGCTTCATCAGCAAATTTAATCCTCTTGGAACTAGGCTATGGACCCGAGTCATATCAGGTGACTTCGAGGACAAGGTCACGGACCTAGCCACTGCTGCCGATAGCTCTGTCTATGCAGTAGGACACACAAACAGTTCCAACTTGTTGGGTCAGACAAGAACAGGAGCCAGAGATGGGTTTATCAGTCGTTTTACCAGCGATGGAACCGCAAGCTGGACAAGACTGATTCAGGGAAGCACCGGCGGTTCTACACAGGCCTACGCTGTCAGCACTGGCCTAGATGGCTTCATCTACGTCAGTGGTGAAACAACCACCAGCAGTCTAGACGGGCAGTCCAGCAATGGTGGGACAGATGGGTTTATCAGTCAATTCGACGCAACTGGGAACCGATTATGGTCCAACCTGATTGGCACATCTGGAGAAGATAGTGCGCGTGACCTGATCTCATCAGGCAGTAGCCTGTATGTAATTGGAGACACAACCGGCAACCTGAACGGACAAACCAACTCAGGTCTCAATACCTCTGATATCTTCCTATCGAAGCTGGATGCCGGGACGGCCGGGCTGCTGCCTCCCAACGTTGTCAGTCTGACCGTATCCGGCACATCACTGATCATCCTTCTGGACAAGGTTCTCTCCAGCACGGTACCAGCACTTGCGCGCTTCAACGTGGTTGTGAATGGTACTTCCAGAAGCATCAGTGGAGCTACGGTCGATTCTGCCGCAAGGACTGTGACTCTGACCCTGTCTACTCCGGTCATTTTCACCGATACGGTCACACTCAACTATACAGACAGCACCATCGGCAACGATTTGACAGGGGTGATCCAGGATGCTGCAGGCAATGACCTCGCCAGCTTCAGTGCTCCACGTGCAGTCACCAATCTCAGTGATGCGATCGCACCAAGCATCACTGACGTCTCGGTCAACAGCAGCTCCCTGACAATCACTCTAAACGAGACGCTCTCCAGCATTCTCCCCGACACTGCTCGATTCCTAATCAATGTCAACGGTATTGCGAGGACGATCAGTTCGGTAACAAGCAATCCCACAGCACGCACAGTCACACTGACATTAGTTGTGCCTGTAACAGCCTCAGATACAGTCACATTAATTTATTCCGACAAGACTTCCCTCAATGACACCACAGGCATCATTGAGGATGCAGCCGGGAACGACCTACCCAACAGCAATCCCATTTCAGTCACAAACCTGACTCCAGCTGGAGACAATACCCCCCCCAAAGTCATCAGCAGTGAGATCAACGGGGCCATTCTGACTCTCGGCTTCGATGAAGCCTTGGCCAATAGCATCCCGGAAATTGCTCGCTTTAATGTCCTCGTCAACGGTCTCAGTCGCACCATCAGTTCCGTCAGCATCGCTGCGTCAGCAGGTGTTGCCACACTGCAGCTTGCCACACCTGTCACTGCTTCTGATGTCGTTACACTTAGCTACACCGACAAGACTAACCTGAATGACTCTGTCGGTATTATTCAGGATATACCCGGCAACGATCTAGTCAGTTTCTCGACAGCTCCGGTTGTGAACCGCACCCCTGCCGTCGATACAACACCACCCCAGATCACAAGCCTGAGCGTTAATGGCTCTCTCCTGAGAATCATCTTTAATGAAACGCTGGCCAGCACCGTTCCTGAACTGCTGCGCTTCACCGTCAGTGTCAATGGGATTGGTCGAGCGATCACGTCAGCAGACATCGTCTCATCCAATGAAGTCAATCTACTGCTCATATCTCCAGTCATCAGTTCAGATACAGTTACCCTGAGCTACACAGATAAAAGCATCCTCAATGACACAATTGGAGTCATCGAAGATGCTGTCGGCAATGATCTCCTCAATGCCACCAATCTCCCCATCCTCAATGTCACGCCACCGGAACCGGCACCGACAGTTTCAGGTATCAGCATCAACAGCGCAACTCTGATACTGCAATTAAGCGGCAACCTTGCCGCAACAGTTCCGGATATAAACCGTTTTTTCGTTGCCGTGAATGGCACCCCCAGGCAGGTTCTTTCCACTTCGGTCAACACGACAAGCAGCACCGTTAGCCTGACACTGATTTCTGCCGTAGCCCCCACGGATGTAGTTACGGTCACCTACAACGACAAAACCCTACTCAATGACGTGACAGGAGTCATTGAGAACACAGCCGGAGTCGACCTCAACAGCTTTTCCAATCGACCGGCTGACACCTACATCTCAGTTGCAACGGTTACATCACTCAACGCTATCTTCACCAATCTCATCCTCTCCGGCACCGGGGCCATCAATGGCACGGGCAACGCCAACAACAACACCATCACGGGAAATACAGCCGCCAATACGCTCAATGGTGGCCTTGGTGATGACAAGCTCTTCGGCGGGCTGGGAAATGACACACTGATCGGTGGAGCTGGTCATGATCTGCTGAATGGTGGAGCTGGCACCGACACGGCCTCCTATGCAGGTAGTTCATCTGCCGTCCGGGTCGATCTGATGGTGACGGAAGCCCAGAATACTCTCGGCGCTGGAATAGATACACTTTTCTCAATTGAGAATCTGATTGGTTCTTCCTTCGCCGACTATCTGACCGGCAACAGCGGCAGCAACACCATCAACGGAGGCGCAGGAGCTGACGAGATGGCAGGCGGACTTGGGAATGACACCTATGTTGTTGATAACCCCGGCGATATTGTTGTTGAGTTCTTCAACGCCGGCACCGATCTAGTTCAGTCCTCGATCACTTTCTCCTTGCCGAACAATGGCACCGAAAATCTGACCCTGACAGGCACTGCAGCCATCAATGGCACCGGTAATACCCTTAACAACGTGATCACCGGCAATGCAGCCCGCAATATCCTTGCCGGTGGCGATGGCAATGACACATTGAGTGGCGCTGCCGGAGATGATGATCTCCTGGGGGGACTCGGCAGTGACAGCCTGCTTGGCGGCGTGGGGAATGATCTCCTGGACGGTGGCGTCGGTGTGGATACTGCCTCCTATGCCGGTATCACCTCTGGGGTGTGGGTCGATCTGACCGTTGCCGGGCCGCAGGACACCATCGGGGCCGGAATCGACACACTTATTTCCATTGAGAACCTGACCGGTTCCTCCTTCGGTGACACCCTCTATGGGGATGGGGTGAACAACACACTCACGGGCGGAAGTGGGGATGACTACCTCGATGGAGATGCTGGCAATGACATCCTGATTGGAGGCGCAGGCAGCGATTGGCTGATCGGCGGTCTGGGTTCCAATACCTTCAGGTTCACAGCCCTTACCGACTCACTTCTCCTGCCGGGTTATGACACCATCTCCGATCTGGTGATTGGTGTGGATGTCATCGATGGTCCCTCGGCGGTACCCGCAGCCAACCTGGTTGAACTCGGCACTGTCTCTTCTTTGGATCAGGTCGGAATTGCCGCTCTGCTGACAACCGCAACATTCGTCGCCCGCGGTGCAGCGACCTTCTCATTTGGCACACAGACATTCCTGGCCCTGAACGATGCCGTGGCCGGGTTCGATAGCACCAAGGATGCCGTCATCGAGGTCACCGGTTTCACCGGCAGCCTGACATCGCTGTCGGTCGTCTAGGCTCCGTTAGACGTCCACATCAGGGCTTGTCTGCAGCGCAGGGCCCTCAGTTCCCGGAACATTCCTGTTCCGGAACCGAGGGCTAAGCCGTCAGTGGGGAACTCAGCTGTTGGCGCGCAGCTTGTCGAGCACCGAGCGATCCTCGAGGGTGGAGGTATCGCCGCTCACTTCCTCACCGGCTGCGAGGCTGCGCAGCAGGCGGCGCATGATCTTGCCGGAGCGGGTCTTGGGCAGGGCATCGCTGAAGCGGATCTCGTCCGGACGGGCGATCGCCCCGATTTCCTGCACCACATGGCTCTTCAGCACCTTGGCCAGGTCGTCGCTGGCCTCGACCTCCCCTTCCAGAGTGACGAAGGCCACCACGCCCTCGCCCTTGATCTCGTCGGGGCGGCCGACCACCGCCGCTTCCGCCACCGCCGGGTGGCTGACCAGGGCCGACTCGACTTCCATGGTGCCGAGGCGGTGACCGGAGACGTTGATCACGTCATCGACCCGGCCCATTACCCAGAAGTAGCCGTCGGGATCGCGACGGGCGCCGTCCCCGGCGAAGTAGAGGTAGCTGCCGTCCGCCGGACGGATGTGCTCCCAGTAGGTGCGACGGAAGCGATCGTCATCACCATAGACCGTGCGCATCATCCCCGGCCAGGGATAGCGAATCACCAGATAGCCACCCTCATCGTCCTTGCAGGGGTTGCCATCGGCATCCACCACGTCGGCGATGATGCCGGGGAAGGGCTTGGTGGCAGACCCGGGCTTGGTGGCGATCGCTCCCGGCAGCGGCGCAATCATGTGGCCGCCGGTCTCGGTCTGCCACCAGGTATCGACGATCGGGCAGCGCTCCGCCCCGATCACGCGGTGGTACCACATCCAGGCTTCAGGGTTGATCGGCTCGCCGACAGTGCCCAGCAGCCGCAGGGAGCTGAGGTCGCGGGCGTTGGGGTGCTGGTCGCCCATCTTGATGAAGGCGCGGATGGCGGTGGGTGCCGTGTAGAAGGTGGTGACACCGTACTTCTCGATCACATCCCAGAAGCAGCCGGGGTTGGAGGCCCGGGGTGCCCCTTCGTACATCACCGTGGTGGCGCCATTGGAGAGCGGCCCGTAGACGATGTAGCTGTGACCGGTGATCCAGCCGACATCAGCGGTGCACCAGTAGACATCGGTGTCCTTGAGGTCGAACACCCACTGGCTGGTCATGTGGGCGTAAAGCAGATACCCGGCGGTGCTGTGCACCACCCCCTTGGGTTTGCCGGTGGAGCCGCTGGTGTAGAGGATGAACAGCAGGTCCTCGCTTTCCATCGGCTCGGCCGGACAGTCGGCGCTCACCTGGCGCTGCAGCTCGTGCCACCAGTGGTCGCGACCTTCCTGCATAGTCACGCCCTGGCGGGTGCGTTCCACCACCAGCACATGCTGCACCGTCGGGCAGTGACCGTCGCCGATCGCCTTGTCGACCGAGTCCTTGAGGGGCACGATGGCGTCCTTGCGCCAGCCGCCATCGGCGGTGACCACCACTTTGGCCTTGCCGTCATTGAGGCGATCGCGCAGAGCCTCGGCGCTGAAGCCGCCGAAGACGACGCTGTGGACGGCACCGATGCGGGCACAGGCGAGCATGGCGATCGCCGCTTCCGGAATCATCGGCATGTAGAGGCCGACCACGTCCCCCTTCTGCACGCCCAGCTGCTTGAGGGCGTTGGCGAACTGGCAGACCTCCCGGTGCAGCTGGGCGTAGGTGATCGTGCGGCTGTCGCCGGGCTCCCCTTCCCAGATGATCGCCGCCTTGTTGCGGCGCCAGGTGTTGAGATGCCGATCGAGGCAGTTGTGAGCGATGTTGATGCGGCCGCCGCTGAACCACTTGGCGAAGGGCGGGTTATCCCAGTCGAGTACCCGCTCCCAGGGCTGGAACCAGTAGAGTTCCTGAGCCGCCAGCTCGCCCCAGAAAGCGGCCGGATCCGCCTTGGCCTTGGCCGCCAGGGCTTCGTAGGCGGCAGCTCCGGACACCCGCGCCGACGCGGCGAATGCATCACTGGGCGGGAACAGACGCTGTTCCTGGAGAATCGATTCGATCGTCGGCTGGGACATGACCAGATTTCTTGCAGTCGTGGAAATTACGATAGCGAGGAATACCGTGGGTTTTTCGCCATCCTTCGCCGATGATCACCCCGACCTCCGCTTTCTGTCGAACCCCCGAGCTGAGCCTGCACTACTACCGCTGGCAGCGGGGCGATCGCCGGGTGCTGCTGCTGCACGGTCTCGGCGACCTGGGGCTGGTCTGGCAGGGACTGGCGGAGCACCTGAGCGGCTGCGATTGGGTGGCACCGGATCTGCGCGGTCACGGCCTCAGCGACAAACCGGAACAGGGCTACGACTCGCCCACCGTCATCGGTGATCTGGAAGCGCTGCTGCACCACCTGGGCTGGCCTGAGTGCGAGGTGATTGCCCACTCCTGGACCGCCAAAGTGGCCCTGATCTGGGTCGCCCGCAAGCCCGAGCGGATTCGCAGCCTTACCCTGATCGACCCCTTCTTCCTCGAGCCCTTTCCGCGCTGGACGAAGATCACCTTTCCGCTGCTCTATCGCACCCTGCCGTTTCTGAGACTGCTCGGCCCCTTTGCGGATCGGCCAGCAGCCGAAGCCTGTGCCCGCCAGCTCAAGCAGTACCACGACTGGACACCCCTGCAGCAGCAGGTGTTCGAGGCCGCCATCGAGCAGAAGCCCGATGGCACCTGGGGCAGCCGCTTCTGTGCCGCCGCCCGGGATGGTGTGTTCGAGGCCTGCCTGTTCGAGGCGGCGATCACGGCACCTCTGGCGACCCCGGTGCTGCTGCTGCTGCCCGAGCAGGGTCTGAACCGCAGCCGCCGCCAGATCCGCTCGCTGCTCACCTATGCGGAACAACTGCAGGTGACCCCGCTGCCGGGTAATCACTGGGTACAGATGACAGAGCCAATGGCCTGCGCAGTAACCGTCGATACATTTCTATCGAAGTTCAGCGGAAGTTAATTCAACATCCCCACGCTCTTAACCATGGGTTAACGACGGGCTTCTAGCGTTATTAGGTGTGCGCCTGCACGCAAACGCTGAGTTATTCCTGAACCCATGTCGAAGCGCCGGACTGCCCTGCTGGGCCTTGCCACCGTGGCCCTGGCAGCCACCACTGTCTCCTCGGTCGTTCTGCCCGCCCGCCAGGCGGTGGCCGGTCCCACCCTCAACGGCGCCGGTGCCACCTTCCCGGCTTCCATCTACGAGCGCTGGTTCGCCCAATATTCTGCTAAGACCAGTACCAAGGTGAACTACCAGTCCGTGGGTAGCGGTGCCGGTGTGAAGCAGTTCATCGCCGGGACCGTGGACTTCGGCGCTTCCGACGAACCGATGAAGGCCAGCGATATCGCCAAGGTTTCCCGTGGCGTCATCCAGCTGCCGATGACCTCCGGCGCGATCGCCATCGCCTACAACCAACCCGGCTGCAACCTGAAGCTGACCCAGAAGCAACTGGCCGACATCTTCCTCGGCAAGATCAAGGATTACAAGCAGGTCGGCTGCCCCGCCGGTCGAATCAACGTCGTGCGTCGCTCCGACGGTTCCGGCACCACCTTCAACTTCACCAACAGCCTGGCCGCCTTCAGCCCCGAGTGGAAGAAGGAAGTGGGTGTCGCCAAGTCCGTGCAGTGGCCCACCGGCATCGGCGCCAAGGGTAACGAAGGCGTCTCCGAAACCATCAAGCGCACCAAGGGCGGCCTCGGCTACATCGAGCTGAGCTACGCCAAGGAACAGAATCTGGCCACCGCTGCCGTGCAGAACCGGGCCGGTGCCTTCGTGAAGCCCTCTGCCGCCTCCGCCTCCGCCGCCCTCAGCCAGATCGACCTGGGTGCCGACCTGATCGACAGCGATCCCAACCCCGCCGGCAAGGCCAGCTACCCGATCGTCACCTACAGCTGGATCCTGGCCTACCGCACCGGTTCCGGCTCCAAGGCCATCGACCTGCGCAAGCTGTTCGACTACATGATCTCCCCGGCAGCCCAGAACCAGGCGGAATCCATCGGCTACGTGCCCATCCCTGCCGATGTCCAGCGCAAGGTGAAGGCCGCCATCCGCAACATCAAGTAGAGATGGCTGCGTAGCACGCAGAAACGTTGGCGGATTTGGCCTCAGCCGGGTCCGCCAAGCTGATTTCGTCGCTCTGCTGCGTCCTGAATTGGGCGAAGATAGCGGGGGATGAACGGTGGTGATGGAAGCCCCCCCGACGGGTGCTGTCGCCGGGCCGTTCAACCGGACGACTGCCGTTCTGACGTCATACCCGATTCCTATGTCCCTGCGCACCTCTGCCCTGCTCGGACTGGCCACCGCTGTGGCTGCCGGCCTGACGGCCTGTTCCGGTGGCGATCGCCCCCAGGCCACCACGCCCACCAGCCCTGCCACCGGCACCCTCAACGGTGCCGGTGCCACCTTCCCCGCTTCCATCTACGAGCGCTGGTTCGAACAGTTCACCGCCAGGACCGGCACCAAGGTGAACTACCAGTCCGTCGGCAGTGGCGCGGGCATCAAGCAATTCATCACCGAGACTGTCGATTTCGGCGCCACCGATGCGCCGATGAAGGACAGCGAAATCGCCAAGGTAGCCCGGGGTGTGGCTCATCTGCCCATGACCGCCGGGGCGATCGCCGTAGTCTACAACCAGCCCGGTTGCAGTCTCAAGCTCACCCAGGCCCAGCTGGTGGATATCTTCCTCGGCAAGATCTCCGACTTCAAGGATCTGGGGTGCGCCCCCGGCCGGATCAACGTCGTGCGTCGCTCCGATGGCTCCGGCACCACCTTCAACTTCACCAACAGTCTGGCCGCCTTCAATCCGGCCTGGAAGACCCGGGTCGGCGTTGCCAAGTCCGTGCAGTGGCCCACCGGCATCGGTGCCAAGGGCAATGATGGCGTCTCTGAAACCATCAAGCGCACCCCCGGCAGCATCGGCTACGTCGAACTCAGCTATGCGATTCAGCAGAAGCTGAGCACCGCCGCCATCCAGAACCGGGCCGGCAGTTTCATCACCCCCAGTGCCGAGAGCGCTTCGGCGGCTCTGGCGGCCATCGACCTCGGCTCCGACCGGACCCAGGGTGACCCGAACCCGGCCGGGGCCGAGAGTTACCCGATCGTCACCTACAGCTGGGTGCTGGCCTACCGCAACGGTAACGGTGCCAAGGCGGCGGTGCTGCGCCAGCTGTTCGAGGCAATGATTGCCCCGGACTCCCAGGCCCAGGCCAGTGAGCTGGGCTACGTGCCCCTGCCCGCCAACGTCCAGTCCCAGGTCAAGAGCGCCATCGCCGGTCTGAAGTAGGCGATCGCTCCGCCGCGCTTTCTGCCCCAGGAACCTCCCGTCATGCAAGCAAGCACCAATCCACCGATGTTCCAGCGCCGCCGTGATCCGAACGAGCGGCGCCTCGACCAGGGCTTCCAGTGGCTGACCCTGGTGATGGCCAGCACGGTCGGCGTCCTGCTGCTGGGGATCCTCTGGGTGATCGGCAGTCAGTCGAGGCAGGCTATCGGCCTCTACGGCCTGCCCTTCCTGTTCACCAGCGCCTGGCCGCCGGTGGAGGGGAATCCCGCCGTCGGCATCTGGCCGATGCTGTCGGGCACGCTGGTCAGTTCGCTGCTGGCCCTGCTGTTCGCCATCCCGATCGGGGTGGGCTCCGCCATCTTCCTGACGGAGAACTTCCTGCCCAAGGCGGTCCGCAATACCCTCAGTCTGCTGATCGAGCTGCTGGCTGCGATCCCCAGTGTCGTCTACGGCCTCTGGGGCTTCGCCTTTCTGGTGCCGCTGCTGCTGGGCCCCCAGCAGTGGCTCTACGACCACTTCAACTGGCTGCCGATCTTCAGCGAACCGCCCCAGGGGCCCGGGATGATTCCGGCAGTGGTGGTGCTGGTGATCATGGTGCTGCCGATCATCACCTCAATCAGCAAGGACTCGCTGATGCAGGTGCCGGATGAGCTGCGTCAGGCGGCCTACGGGCTCGGCTGCACTCGCTGGAGCGTGATCGTCAAGGTGCTGATCCCGGCGGCGCTCTCGGGCATCGTCGGCGGCATCATGCTCGCCCTCGGTCGCGCCATGGGCGAAACCATGGCCGTGACGCTGATCTGCGGCAACTCCCAGCAGTTCACGCCCTCGATTCTGGCCCCCGCCAACACCATCGCCTCGCTGATCGCCAACGAGTTCGCCGAGGCGGATGGTCTGCAGATCGAGGCACTGATGTACGCCGCCCTGGTGCTGATGCTCAGCACCCTGGTGGTCAACATGCTGGCCCAGCTGATCGTCAGCCGTCTGCGGCTGCGCTACTAGGATCTCCTCGCCATGACCGCCTCCGCGACTCCCAATCCCAGCCTGCGCCCGGCCCTGACCTACCGCCCCGGCCTCTGGCGCAACATCGCCAATCTGCTGCTCAACGGTCTGGCCGGGCTGTTCTGCCTGCTGGCCCTGTCGCCGCTTTTCCTGGTGCTGCTGTTCGTCATCCAGAAGGGCGGCTCGATGCTCAGCCTGCGCCTGTTTCTGGAGATTCCGCCGGTGGCCGGGGACAGCGGTGGCGGCATCGGCAGTGCGATCGCCGGCACCGTGCTGCTGCTGATCGTGGCGGCGCTGATGGCGATTCCCGTCGGCGTGATGGCCGGGACGTATCTGTCCGAGTTCTCCACCAACGGTCGCGTCGCCCAGGCGATCCGCTTCGGGGCCGCCGTGCTCAGCGGTGTGCCGTCGATCATCCTCGGGGTGTTCGTCTACGGCCTCGTGGTGGTGACCAAGTTCTTCTTCGGGGCCACCTTCTCCGTCCTGGCAGGCGGTCTGGCCCTGGCAGTGCTGATGCTGCCGACGATCATCACCACCACCGACGAGACCCTCAAGCTCGTGCCCAACGAGCTGCGGCTGGCATCCCTCGGGCTGGGCGCCTCGAAGATGGTCACCACCTTCCGGGTGGTGCTGCCCGCCGCTCTCTCGGGGATCATCACCGGCATCTCCCTGGCGATCGCCCGGGCCGCCGGGGAAACGGCGCCTCTGCTGTTCACGGCGCTGTTCACCTCCTTCTGGCCCGACAGTCTGCTCCAGCCCGTCGGTTCGATGGCGGTGCTGATCTACAAGTTCGCCACCGCACCCTACGAGGCCCAGAATGACCTCGCCTGGGCCGCCTCCTTCATCCTCGTGATGCTGGTGCTGCTGGCCAACGTCATCGCCCGACTGGCCGTCGGTCGTCTGAAACGCTGATTCCCTCCTCCCTTCTGCTCTGACTGACCCACTCCTGAGGCTCTCCCCATGACTCCCCCGTTGACCGAGAACGTCTTCGAACTGGAGAACTGCAGCATCAGCTACGGCAGTTTCACCGCCGTGCGGAACGTCTTCCTTAACATCCCGCGTAACAAGGTCACGGCTTTCATCGGTCCCTCCGGCTGCGGCAAG
>CAYZUY010000041.1:10327-14143 GCA_964481495.1 uncultured bacterium | reverse complement strand
GCAGCCTGCACTTCTTCCTGGCTGCCTGGCCTGTGGTCGGCATCTGGTTCACCGCAATGGGCATCAGCACCATGGCGTTCAACCTGAACGGCTTCAACTTCCAGCAATCTGTGCTGGATAGCCAAGGCCGCGTCGTCAGCACCTGGGCTGACGTGCTGAACCGCGCCAACCTGGGCATGGAAGTGATGCACGAGCGTAACGCTCACAACTTCCCCCTCGACCTGGCCGCTGGCGAAGCCACCCCGGTTGCTCTGACCGCCCCCGCCATCAACGGCTAATCGGTTTGAGTTGAAACTCTGAAAAAAGGCTCCTTCGGGGGCCTTTTTTCATGCCGTAGCCCCCGACTCCGGGGGCTACGGTGTTTCTGTGCTGTGGGAGAGCGGTGATGCTGACGGTCCTGGGATTTGTGCTGGCGGCGGTGTTCGGCTGGTTCGGGCCGGGGGAGGTGCTGCTGGATCGTCTGGGGGCACCGCGTCGTCTGGGTCAGACGCTGACGGAGCCGCAGTTGCTGCTGGAGCGCAACTATCTCGGCTGGGGTCTGCTGGCGATCGCCGCTGAAGCCCTGCAGGGTCTGCTGCCGGTGGGTCTGTTCCGGCTGGCGTGGCCCGAGTCGCCCTGGGCGCTGACGGTGCTGCTGCCGCTGCTGATTCTGGCGGCCTGCCGTCGGCGCCCCCAGCCGCTGGTTGCGCTCTGGGGCGGCTGGCTGCTGGCGGACCCGCTGGTGGCTTTGCTGGCACTGCTGCTGCTGGCCGGTTCGCATCTGCTGCTGCGCCAGACCCGGGCGACCACCCTGGCTGGCCTGACCCTGCTGCCGGTGCTGACGGCGCTGCTGCACAGCAGCGATGGCCTGCGGGTGGCGATCGCCGCTCTGGTGGCCCTGGTGGTGGCCTGGCTGCTGCCGTCTCCTGGAGCGGGAGCTGAGCCGGTCGCCGCCACCCCGCGTGGCATGCTCTCCCTGGATGGCTATCTCGATCCGGCCCAGGTGGGTGCGGATTGGGTGCGACTGGGGGAACTGCGCCAGCAGGGTCTGGCGGTGCCGGAAACCTGGCTGCTGCTGCCGGGGCATGACCCGGAACTGCTGCTGGCCCACCTGACGGCCCAGCCCTGGCGACTGCAGCTGTACCTGTTCAGCCGTCGCAGCGGTCGTACCCGCTCCGGCGCGGCCGTGCTGGCTGACCGGCCGGAGGATCTGGTGTCCGGGGTCTACGGACTGCTGCAGCGAATCCAGACCGCGCTGGCGACGGATGAGCGCTGGGATTACGGTCTGATTGCGGTGCAGCCCGCTCACCCGGAGCGGTTCAGTGGTCGGGCAGGCTGGGATGCTGACGGTCCGGCCTGGATTGAGGGGCTGCCGGGCGATCGCCAGCGCCTCGAGACCACCTCGATGCCTTGCGATCGCTACGCCTGGGTGGACGAACACTGGCTACCCCAGGAGGGCTGCCGGGGTGAACTGCCCCGGGCGGTAGTGGAGCGGGTGGCGGACCTGCTGAGCGCTGTCCAAAGCAATGATGGGACCCCGGTCCGGATCCTCTGGACGGATGATGGCGAGCGGGTCTGGCTGCAGGGGGTCTTTGTTAATGTGAAATCGACTGACTGAGCGTGAGACAGCCGATGGCCGAGGCCCCAGTCCAGCAGCGCGGATTCCGCTTCGACCGCGCGCTCTGGAACAGTTTCATCGACATTGCCCAGCCCTATTTCTTTCCCCTTGAGAAAGGAGGCCGCTGGCGCTTCGGGATGCTGCTGGTGGCGGTGCTGCTGATCTCGATCAGTGTTGCCTTCTTCGCTTACCTGGGACTGGTGCGGCTGGCGGATCTGGTGCTGCCGCCCTTCTGTGACCCGATTACGGTGCCCCTGACGCAGAATGTCACGGGCTGGATCAATTCCCCGTGGCCAAAGGTGGCCGGACTGTCCCTGGCCCTGGGCCTGGGGGCTTTTGCTGGTTGCCGCAAACAGCTGCAGCAGCGCTGGAGGCCCTGGGTCCTGCTGGGGGTGCTGATCTTCCTGCTGTTCGCGATCAACAGCATCAACGTCGGCATCACCTTCCTGTCGCGGCTGCTCGACAACAGCCTGATCGCCAAGCAGGAGAACGAATTCTGGAAGTTCCTCGGCATCTACGTCGTCAGCCTCTGCTTCGCGCTGCCGATCCGGGCCGGGCTGTTCTACCTGCCCGCCAAGCTGGGCCTGCTCTGGCGCAAGTGGCTGAGTGACGATTTCATCAAGCGCTACTTCGCCAACCGGGTCTACTACAAGCTCGATTCCAACTCCGTCGACACCGACATCGACAACCCGGATCAGCGGATCACCGAGGACGTCAAAGCCTTCACCGAGCAGACTCTGACCTTCCTGATCGACATCTTCGACTCGGTGCTGACGCTGATCAGTTTCACGGCGGTGCTGCTGTCGATCTCCACCTCGCTCACCCTGGGCCTGCTGGGCTACACCCTGGTCGGGACGCTGATTGCGGTGATTGCCGGCGGCAAGCTGATCAAGATCAACTTCGACCAGCTGCGCTACGAGGCCGACTTCCGCTACGGCATGGTGCACGTGCGCGACAACGCCGAGTCGATCGCCTTCTATCGCGGTGAGGGCCAGGAACGGGGGCAGGTGACGGACCGGCTGGATTCGGCGGTGCGCAACTACGACAAGCTGATCGTCTGGAACACGTCGCTGTCGGTCTACCAGCGGATGTACGACTACTTCTCGCGCATTCCGCCCTACCTGATCGTGGTGCCGCTGTTCTTCAGCGGCAAGATGGACTTCGGCGCCATCGGTCAGGCCCAGCTGGCCTACTCGCTGATCCTCTCCTCGCTGTCGATCATCACCAACCAGATCCAGGCGATTTCCCGCTTCTCGGCCGGGGTGAACCGTCTCGGCAGCTTTGAGCACGTGATGGAGGGCACGGAGCGGCGGCCCCAGGAGCAGCGCATCCGCACCGAGCGGGGCGATCGCCTGGCGATCGACAACGTCACCCTGCTGATTCCCGATCAGAACCGCCTGCTGCTGCGCGACCTCAGCCTGGAACTGCAGCCGGGCGAGCGCCTGCTGGTGGTCGGCCCCAGCGGCTGCGGCAAGAGCTCGCTGCTGCGGGCGATCGCCGGTCTCTGGGATACCGGTAGCGGGGTGATTCACCGGCCGCCGATCCACGAAATCATGTTCCTCCCCCAGAAGCCCTACATGCTGCTGGGCAGTCTGCGGGAGCAACTGGTCTACCCCAACGACCCGGCCCGCTACAGTGATGCCGAACTGCAGGAAGCCCTGGAACGGGTCAGGCTGGGTCACCTGCTGGAGCGCTACGGCAGCTTCGACGTCGAGGAAGACTGGCCCCGTACCCTCTCCCTGGGTGAGCAGCAGCGGTTGGCCTTTGCCCGGGTGCTGCTGACCAAGCCCCGTACTCTGATCCTCGACGAGAGCACCAGTGCCCTCGACGTGGTGACCGAGCGCATGGTCTACGCCCTGCTGCGGGATCTCGACATCACCTACCTCAGCGTCGGCCACCGGCCTACCCTGCGGGACTTTCACGACCGGGTGCTGGAGTTCCGGGGCGAGGGTGACTGGTCTGTGCAGGCAGCCTCGGACTACGAATTCGCGGGTTGAGGTCAGTCCAGAACGGCGCCGGAGCCCCCGGGAATCGCTGCAGGCCCTAAAATGAAGTCGTTATGAGTTTGATTTGACCCATGGCTGTGGAAAATGTGGTGATCATCGGCTCCGGTCCGGCGGGGTATACCGCTGCGATCTATGCGGCCCGGGCCAATCTCAAGCCCTTCATGTTCGAGGGTCTGCAGGCCGGTGGGATTCCCGGCGGTCAGCTGATGACCA
>CAYZUY010000041.1:0-10317 GCA_964481495.1 uncultured bacterium | reverse complement strand
GAGGTGGAGAACTTCCCCGGCTTCCCCGAGGGCATCACCGGTCCCCAGCTGATGGAGCGCATGAAGGCTCAGGCCGTGCGCTGGGGTGCGGAGCTGGTTACCGAGGATGTGGTCGAGGCGGATTTCAGCCAGCGTCCTTTCCGCATCCGCTCGGCTGAGCGTGAGGTGCTGGCCCACAGCGTGATCATCGCCACCGGAGCCACGGCCCGGCGGCTGGGACTGCCCAGCGAGGAGAAGTTCTGGAACGCTGGGATTTCCGCCTGTGCGATCTGTGATGGTGCAGCCCCGATCTTCAGTGGCAAGGAACTGGCGGTGGTCGGGGGCGGTGACACCGCCGCCGAGGAAGCGGTCTACCTGACCAAGTACGGCAGCCATGTGCACCTGCTGGTGCGCCGCGATCAGCTGCGGGCCAGTAAGGCAATGGCGGATCGGGTGCTGGCCCACCCCAAGGTCACCGTGCACTGGAACACGGCGGTGGACGATGCCTTCGGCGGCGACCTGCTGACGGGGCTGCGCCTGCGCGACACAGTCACCGGTGCCACCCGGGATCTGGCGGTGGGTGGTCTGTTCTACGCCATCGGCCACACCCCCAACACCCAGCTGTTCCAGGGGCAGATTGACCTGGATGAGGTCGGTTACATCCGCACCAGTGGCCACTCGGTGGCGACCTCCGTCGAGGGGGTGTTCGCAGCCGGAGACGTGCAGGATCACGAGTACCGGCAGGCGATCACGGCGGCGGGCACCGGCTGTATGGCCGCTCTGCTGGCGGAACGCTGGCTCTCGGCCCAGGGCCTAGGCGAGGAAGTGAAGACGGAGGCTCCGGCTGCAGCGGCTGAGTCGGCTCCGGCGGCGGCGACCGCAGCGGCCAGTGGCCCGGTGGTGACCACCTCCGCGAACTTCGATCCGGACGCCACCTGCTTCGTCGGTGGGTATGCCCTGCGCAAGCTCTACCACGAGACCAGCCAGCCGATTCTGGTGCTCTACACCTCGCCCACCTGCGGTCCCTGCCGCAGCCTCAAGCCGATCCTCCAGAAGCTGGTGGACGAGGAGTTCACCGGTCGGATCAAGTACGTGCTGATCGACATCGAGCAGGACCCGGAAATCGCCCAGGCGGGTGGCATCACCGGTACGCCGACGGTGCAGATCTTCAAGGACAAAGCCAAGGTGGGCGAGTTCAAGGGCGTGAAGATGAAGAGCGACTACCGGGCGGCGCTGGAGCCGCTGCTGGCCTGAGGGGTGGGGCGGGGCAGCGGCTCCGCTAGACTGGCGGAAACTCCCGTCGGTTCCGTGCGCCTGCCTGCTCTGCCCAACCTCTTTGCCCCCGCCCGGACGGTGACCGGGCGCTTCAGCCGTATCGGCTGGGGGCTGACGCTGATTTACGTGACGATCGCCCTGCTCTGCCCGCTGCTCCAGTCCTGGGGCTGGCTGCAGGACCCCGGCGAGGCACTGCTCAACCCGATTCACCAGCCGCCCTCCTGGGAGCACTGGTTCGGTACCACTCGCCAGGGCTATGACGTCTTCACCCGCACCCTGTTCGGAACGCGGGTGGCGCTGCTGGTGGTGGTGCTCGGGACTGGCCTCAGTCTGCTGGTCGGGGTGCCCCTGGGCATGGTCAGCGGTTACTTCGGCGGTCCGGTGGACCGGCTGCTGGTGTTCCTGATGGATACCCTCTACACCCTGCCGGGGCTGCTGCTGTCGGTGACCCTGGCCTTCGTGGTCGGTCGGGGGATTCCCAATGCGGCGATCGCCCTGGCGATCGCCTACGTGCCCCAGTACTTCCGGCTGGTACGCAGTCAGACCCTGAGCGTGCGCAACGAGGTCTATGTCGAGGCGGCCCAGGCCCTGGGAGCATCACCGCTGCACATTTTGCGCCGCTACCTGTTCGGCAACGTGGTCCAGAGCATTCCGGTGCTGTTTACGATCAACGCTGCCGATGCCGTGCTGATCCTCGGTAGCCTCGGCTTTCTCGGCCTGGGGATTCCCGAGGACATCCCCGAGTGGGGCTACGACCTCAAGCAGGCGCTGGCAGCTCTACCCACCGGCATCTGGTGGACGGCTCTGTTCCCGGGGCTGGCGATGACCGGGCTGGTGGTGGCGCTGTCGCTGCTGGGTGAGGGGCTGAGCGAGACACTGCAGCCCCAACGCCGATGAGCCTGCGCCTCAGTGACGAGCAGCTGTTCGACTTTCTGCGCTGTCCCCGCCGCAGTTGGCTGGAGGCCTATGGTGACCCCGGCCGCCGGGAGCCGCCGAGCGAGTATCTGCTGAAGCTGGGCCGCGACAGCCGCCAGCATCGGGCAGAGGCAGTTGCGACCTACGACCCAGTGACGGTGACGGCCCGGGACCCGGCGGGGGCGGCAGCGGAAACCCTGGCCCTGATGAAGGATGGGGTGGCGGCGATCGCTGCCGGTCTGCTCCAGGGCGAGGCCGAAGGCGTCACCCTGGAGGCCCGCCCGGACCTGTTGCTGCGCCAGCCGGGACGCTCCTGGTGGGGCGACTGGCAGTACGAGCCGCTGATGATCAAGCTCGGGAAGTCGCCCAAGCCTGAGTATGGGCTGCAGGTGGCTCTGGCGGCGCTGCTGCTTGAACAGAACCAGGGCTGTCTGCCCCGGGATGGCTGGCCGCTGCTGCGCCAGAAGGGGCTGTGCCGGGTGAACCTGAGCCTGCGGCTGGAGCAGCTGGCCGAGGTGCTGCCGCTCTGGCGATCGCTGCTGCGCCGCGCCCAGCCGCCGGACCCCTTCATCGCCCGCAAGCGCTGCTCTCTCTGCCAGTGGCACGGCGACTGTTACGCCCAGGCCCGGGCAGTGAACCACCTCTGTCTGCTGCCGGGGGTGTCAGAGCGCCGCTACGAACTGCTGGGCGACCTGGGCGTGCGGGAACTGGCGGATCTGGCGGCCCTGGAGGCGGACTGGCTGGAGCAGTTCGAAGGCCTGGAGGACGGGGTGGGCCGCAAGCTGATCCGTCAGGCCCGGGCCACCCTCTCAGGGCAGCCGATTGCCCACGGCCCGGCGCCGCTGGCCCTGCCGCGCCAGCCCCTGGAGCTCTATTTCGACATCGAGGCGGAACCGGAGCGGGATCTGGCCTACCTGCACGGGGTGCTGGTGGTAGAAGGCGATCGCAGCCACTTCCGGCCACTGCTGGCGGAGCAGCCCGAAGCGGAAGCCGACGCCTGGCGGGGGCTGCTGGAGCTGTTCGAGCGCTTCGACCGGGCACCGATCTTCCACTTCTGCGACTTCGAGGTCACCAGCCTGCGCAAGCTGGGCGATCGCTTCGGTACCGACCCGGCCCGGCTGGAACCGATCCGCCAGCGCATGGTCGATCTGCATGCGGCGGTGGTGCAGTCGGTGACCCTGCCGGTGGAGAGCTACGCCCTCAAGCATCTGGCCCGCTGGCTGGGGTTCGACTGGCGCGACGAGGAGGCCAACGGGGCCGAGTCGATCTCCTGGTACGACCACTGGCTGACCAGCGGCGATCGCCGTCACCTGGAGCGCATCCTGATCTACAACGAGGACGACTGCCGGGCCACCTGGCACCTGAAGTGCTGGCTGGCGGACTTCCTCGATGGAGCCGCGACGGACGGGTCCGATAGGATGTAACGGTCTTCTGCGCCCCCCGCTGCCATGCCTGGTTCCCAGCCGCCGCAACTGCTCGAGCCGCGCTTTCTCTACAAAGCCCGCAAGTTCAGTTTCGAGTCCAACCGGATGCGGTTGCCCAACGGGGTCGAGGGCGAGTGGGCCTGTGTGCGGCACCCCGGCGGCGCGATGGCCGTGCCGGTGACCGATGACGGCCGACTGGTGCTGGTGCGTCAGTACCGCTTCGCCACCCAGCAGTGGCTGCTGGAGTTCCCGGCCGGAACCGTCGAGGTCGGCGAGGACCCGGCGGATACGATCCGGCGGGAGATCGAGGAGGAAACTGGCTACCGCGCCGACCGCTGGACTCACCTGGGGGACTTCTTCATCTGCCCCGGCTACTCCGATGAGGTAATTTACGCCTATCTGGCCCAGGGGCTGACGCCCCTGGACAACCCGCCGGAGGGCGACGAGGACGAGGACATCGAAGTGGTGCTGCTCACCCCGGCGGAGCTGGAAGCCGCCATCCTGGCGGGGGAGGGCGTTGATGCTAAGACGATCACCGGTTTCTTCCTGGCCCGGCCTCACCTGAGCTGAAGCGACGATGACAACCCTGTTCTGGCACCGGCGCGACCTGCGGCTGGATGACAATCGCGGTCTGACGGCGGCGGTGACGGCTGACCCCGCCACCCTGGGGGTGTTCTGCCTTGACCCGGGGATTCTCACGGCCCCGGATATCGCCCCGGTGCGGGTGGTATTTCTGCTGGGAGCCCTGGCGGATCTGGCTCGCCGCTACCGGCAGCAGGGCGGGCAACTGCTGCTGCTCCAGGGCAATCCGGTGGAGCTGCTGCCCCGGCTGGCCCACCAGCTGCGGGCGGCCCGGGTGGTCTGGAACCGCGATGTCGAGCCCTACGCCCGCCAGCGGGATGTGGCGGTCGAGCAGGCCCTGACCCGGGATGGTGTGGTGGTCACCCATGGCTGGGATCAACTGCTGCATGACCCGGAGATGATTCGGGCCGGGAACGGCAATCCCTATACGGTCTACGGCCCCTTCTGGAAGAATCTGCTGGGTAAGCCGAAGGATGCCCCTCTGGAGGCTCCGGCAGCGTTCGGGTTACCGGAGATCGACTGGCCCGCGGTGGAGACGGCACTGCCGATCCTGCGGCGGCTTCCCCAGCAGCCTCTGCCCACCCTGGCCCAGCTGGGTTTGTCCTGGGAGCGGGATCTGCCCTTCGAGCCCGGGGAAACGGCGGCCCGGGACCAGCTGGAGCACTTCTGCGATGGGGCGATTGCCGCCTACGAACCCGGCCGTAACTTCCCGGCGGAACCCGGCACTTCGGGCCTGAGCGCAGCCTTCAAGTTCGGCTGCCTGGGCATCCGTCGTGCCTGGCAGCAGGCCGAGACCGCCGCCGACCTCAGCCGCAGCGAGGAAGGCCGTGCCAGCATCCGCGTCTGGCAGCAGGAGCTGGCCTGGCGGGAGTTCTACCAGCATGCTCTCTGGCATTTCCCGGAACTGGCGGATGGCCCCTACCGGCCCCTCTGGAAGCACTTCCCCTGGGAGAACGACGAGCGTCGCTTCCAGGCCTGGTGCGAGGGCCGCACCGGTGTGCCGATCGTCGACGCCGCCATGCGCCAGCTCAACGAGACCGGCTGGATGCACAACCGCTGCCGGATGATTGTCGCCAGTTTTCTGGTCAAGGACCTGATCATCGACTGGCGCTGGGGCGAGCGCTACTTCATGCAACGTCTGGTGGACGGCGATCTGGCGGCCAACAACGGCGGCTGGCAGTGGAGCGCCAGCAGCGGCATGGATCCGAAACCGTTGCGGATCTTCAACCCGGCTACCCAGGCGAAGAAGTTCGACCCTGAGGCCGAGTACATCCGCCGCTGGCTGCCGGAACTGGCCCGGCGCTCCACTGTGGAACTGCTCAGTGGGGAACTGGCCCCGATGCTGCGGGGCGACTATCCGGCGCCGATCGTCGATCATAACCGTCAGCAGAAGCACTTCAAGGCGCTTTACGCCCAGCTGAAGGCGGACTTTGACGGCTGACCCGATGGCTACCGGGGCGGTGCGGGCGTCAGATGGCGGCGCGAACTGAGTTTCCGGGGAAGCCGATCACGTCATTGCCCAGCAGGTCGGCGATCGCCTGGTGTTCGGCCGAGGGCTGCACCGATTCGGTGCGGCGGCTGTCGGTGATCAGCCAATCCAGGGCAGCAGCCTGGACATCGATGGCGGTACCGGTCTTGTCGACGCAGTAGCGACCGAACACCAGCTTGTCCGCCAGCCGGGCCCCGGCCCCCAGGCGTGAGTATTCGAAGATGACGCTGTTGTCGATGGTGGCGCCGCTGCAGATGTGGCAGTTGGGGCCGATCATCGCCGGGCCGATGATCCGGGCGCCGTCCTCGATCTTCGTCATGCCGCCGATGTAGACCGGGCCCTGGATGTCGACCTTGTCCCAGTTGGCGGCGACGTTGAGGCCGGTATAGACCCCCGGACGTACCTCGTGGCCGGGGATAGCGACGTTCTTCACCTCCCCCAGCAGGACGCTGCGGATCGCCTGCCAGTAGTCCGGCACCTTGCCGATGTCGATCCACTCGAAGTCCATGGAAATGCCATGGAAGGGGGCACCCATCTCTACCAGCTTGGGGAAGAGGTCGCCACCGATGTCGAACTCCACACCTGAGGGGATGTAGTCGAGAATTTCGGGTTCGAAGATGTAGATCCCGGTGTTGATGCTGGTGCTGAGAGCCTCCTCGACAGCGGGCTTCTCCTGGAAGGCCTGGATGCGGCCGTCGGCGTCGGTGACCACGACCCCGTAGCTGGAAACCTCGTCCCGGGGCACATCCTTCATGATGATCGTTGCCAGGGAGCCCTTGGCCTTGTGCCAGCGCACGGCCTCGGTCAGGTCGAGGTCGATCAGGGCGTCGCCGCAGAGGACGACGAAGGTGTCATCGAAGAAGGGATTGAAGTCCTGAATGCGCTTCATGCCTCCGGCGGAACCGACGGCATCGCCGATCAGTTCGCCATCCTCGATTCGGCCTTCGAAGGAGTAGCCGATCTGGACGCCGAAGCGCTGGCCGTCCCGGAAGTAGCTCTCGATTTCGTAGGCGAGGTGGCTGGTGTTCACCATGATGTCGGTGAACCCATGTTTGCGCAGCAGCTCCAGCAGAAACTCCATCACCGGCTTCTGCAGGATCGGAATCATCGGCTTGGGGATGGTGTAGGTAATCGGGCGAACCCGGGTTCCCTTCCCGGCGGCCAGAATCATCGCTTTCATAGGCGCAAAAATAAATCCGTTCTCGGCCAGAGGCCGGGTGAGTGCCCAAATGGTATCAGACAGCGTCCGGCACCGAGGTTCGGTTATCTAGACCGTCGCCAGTTCCAGACTGGGTTGCCAGGTCTCGCTACCTACTGCCAGACAGCGGATCGCCAGGGGACCGAACAGCTCGTCCTGCTGCAGCTCCACCTGGGACTGGGCGCAGAGGAAGAGCAGAGCCCAGAAGACGCCGACGCGATCGCCATCCAGACCCTGCTGGGGTTGACTGTCACCCCAGGTCCGCACCAGTTCCTCGAAGTCGAGCCATTCAGCACCGCGGGCGATGCGCAGCCAGTTCTCCCGCAGGAAGTCCCCCAGGGCGGCGGCGGTTTCCGCCAGATTCTCCTGGTGGGCCAGCTGGGCG
Source organism: uncultured bacterium (assembly GCA_964481495.1). Taxonomy (GTDB): domain Bacteria; phylum Cyanobacteriota; class Cyanobacteriia; order Synechococcales; family Synechococcaceae; genus CAWUMD01. The sequence goes on along the minus strand of CAYZUY010000041.1, from coordinate 3,070 downwards.
ATCGCCTTGGCGGCCTGACGGCGGGGCTGGGGTTTGGGCTGGCGCACCCGACTGCGGTTGCCGTCGGATTCCAGGGCGACCGCCATTTTCTCGAGCTGCTCAATCAGCTCCGTCAGGGTCACCTTGCGCTGGCGCGGCGGCAGGGCGGCGGCGCGGCGGCGCAGCTGCAGCTCCAGATTGCGGGGCAGGCTGCTGCCGGGGCTGGTGGCCAGATCCTCGAAACTGTCGACGAACTCCTCAAGACCCTCCAGGGGCTCCGGCTCGGGAATTGCCGTGCGCGTCAGGGAGTCGGCCTTGAAGTAGACCAGCATTGAGGCGTAAAGAAATGCCTCACCGGAGTTTGAGAGATCCGCCTCGTAGCGGCTGCGGCTGAAGGCCGTGACCAGGGGCAGGTCGTCTTCGCGCGCCTGCAGTTCGCTCAGGAAGCGGTCGATGACCGTGATCACCTGCACGTCCCAGGGGTCGATCTCACCCCGCTCGGCCATTTCGATCAGCAGGGCAATGGCATCGCGGGCCGCGGAAGACATAGGCGGACGTGTCCTTCGCCACTAGGAGCGGGCGGCGCGACCAAAGTATACCGCTGCGCCGACGATGCACAAGAGCAGCAGCAGCGGTATGAGGGCATCCGGCCCGTTGGGCTGGCTCATGGTCGGGAGCGATCAGCTGTTGCTGGAGGCGGAGGGTAGCAGCTTCTGCTGTTCCACCTCGGCCTTGTAGCGGGCCACGTCCTGGCGCAGTTCCTGGATTTCGATCTCCTGGGCTTCAACCTTCTCATCGGCAGCCTGGGTCTGCACCTTGCGCTGCAGGCCGGTCCAGACCGAGAAGATCCAGGCCAGGACAGCGCCGATACCGGCGGAGAGAATCAGCTCCACGCACAGCGGCGCCGTCAGTTCCAGGTCACCGTAGACGTGGATCGTGGCCATGTCCGTGTTCTCCAGCCCGAACAGCACCAGGGCCAGACTGATCACGAAGATGACGACAAAGTTGACTTGACGCATGGGACTTCCGTAACCCGTTGCTGCGTAAATAAATTAACCCGAGCCCAGTCGCTGGAATGTATTTCGCTACGCTTCGTCACCTCGCGACCCTGCTTCTTCTTCTGGTTCTGGCCGGGCCTCCGGCGGCCCTGGCGGCGGAGCAGCCCCGGGTGGAGGTGCTGGTGCAGCGCATCGCTCCCGAGCAACTCGACTGCTGGCGGCAGGTGGAGGCGGTCTGGGCTGCCTTCAACGCCGGGCAGGCGGGCTTTGCGGGCCAGACACTCTACTACGACCGCTCGCAGGCGGAGGCGGTCAGTGTGGTCCGCTGGCAGAGTGACGCGGACCGGCGTCGGGTGCCGGAGGTCGACATTGCTGCCACGGCGGCCCGGGCGGAGGCGGTGGGAGCCCGCTGTGGACTGGCGGCAGCGGTGCTGAATGGGGCGATCGCCCACCGCGATTACGAGCAGTTGCCGCTGCTCTAGTGCTCGAACACGTTCGGGAACAGGTTCAGATCCAGTTCGGCGAAGGTGGGCAGGCAGCGGAAGCAGTCCTGGGCCAGTTCCCAGCGTTCCTCCCGCTCCAGCATCGTGCGCAGGGTGTGGGCGGCGCCGATCAGGTGGCGGACATCGTTGGCGGCGTAGGCCAGCTGCTCCTCGCTCAGGTTGGCGGCATTGCCCCAGTCGGAACTCTGGGCCTTCTTGTCCAGCTCCACCTTGGCGACTTCCTGGAGCAGATCCTTGAGACCGTGGCGGGGGCTGTAGGTGCGTGCCAATTTGCTGGCGATCTTGGTGCAGAACAGCGGCTGCACCCGGATGCCGAGGTGGAAGCGCAGGGTGGCGATGTCGAAGCGGGCGAAGTGGAAGACCTTGAGCACGGATGCCGCTTCCAGCAGTTGCTGCAGGTTCGGGGCGCTGCGTTGGCCCCGGGCGATGCGCACACAGCTGACGAAGCCGTCGTTGTCGCAGAGCTGCACCAGGCAAAGGCGATCGCGGTGGGGAATCAGGCCCATGGTCTCGGTGTCCACCGCCAGGTGGGACGACCCCAGGTAACGCTCCAGCGTGCGGGCGTCGAGATCTTGGTCGAAAAGTGCGAAGTCGGTGGGGCTCATGGCTTGGGTTCACCGGTCACCGGCCGGTGACCGCCTGGGCGGGCAGGACGGGGTGTTAGTTGCGGAAATTCCCTGTCTAGAATGAATTGTAAGGTGAGCGACCGCGGCTGTCCGAGCCGTCTCAACCCCAGGTTTGCCCCGCGTCCCCCAGCCCTTTCGGTCTGGTTACCTCCGACGCGACCTCCGGTGTGAGGTGTCCGTTTCCGATGACCATCGCCCAGTCCGGTCGTACAGGTGCCGTGGCTGTTGCCGATGGTGTGACCGCCCCTCACCCAGCGGGAGTCAGGATGATGAATTTCGACGATATCTACCGGTTTTTCCGTGAACCGCCGCCGCATTACCTGAACAAGGAACTGGCAGTCTGCTACGTCCTGTCGGTGCTGCTGACGGAGGACTCCTACGGCACGGAGCTGATTCTGCTGCTGGAGCAGAACTATCCGGCTTACCGGCTCTCGGACACCGTGCTCTACACGGCCCTGAAGTTCCTCGAGGACGAGCAGACCATCCAGGGCTACTGGCGCAAGGTGGAAGGCCGGGGCCGCCCCCGCCGTATGTATCAGATCAACCCCGAGTGGGGCGATCGCGCCCGGGAACTGGCCGATCTCTGGCGCCAGTACGCCCGTCAGCGGCTCGAGGTGATGAGCCGCGGTTAGGGTCGGGGGCCGCTCGGCCCCCCGCACCGATCTCCTAGAGTGGGACTTGCCGCTTCTGCAGTTCGGGTTCCCATGGCCGACGCCACGCTGCCCTCGATTTTCCTGATCACCCTCCTGATGGCCATCGGGCTGGTGTTCTTCGTGCGCGGGTCCTTCCGCGATCGCACCACCCGGGCGCGCTACCGCAGCGAGCGCGACCCGGGGCCCCTGGTGGCGGAACTGCAGCGCTACTTCGAAGGCCGCGCCTACCGGCTGGAGACCAGCGACGCCGAGGCCCGTACGGCCCGCTTCGTCGGGCTGGTCGCCCCCAGTATCTTCCTCTGCGGCTGCGT
>CAYZUY010000040.1:8499-14174 GCA_964481495.1 uncultured bacterium | reverse complement strand
GGCTTCCGGGGGGCAAGCTCTCTGGCGCCAAGAGGACACGGATGCCGGTCTGATGTCCCGACCCCTGAACGAGGCTGGTCCGGTCCGGACCCCCGATCCGGAACCCCCTGCGTTCCTGCTCAGGCCGGAAGCGGACCAGCCGGTTGCGAAAGCGAATCGGTACTGGTCCCAGGCGATCGGTAATGATTCGCTCTACGTCAATGGCAGCCTCTGGGGGGTCTATAGCGCCGACAGCCCGGCGGCGGTGGGTCCATCCGGCACCACCAGCCTCTATGGGACGCAGGCAGAAGCGGCGTGGAATGCCGGGTTCACGGGCAGTCGTTCTGTGGTGGTCGGCATTGTGGATGAGGGGTTTCAGATCACTCATCCAGACCTGAAGAACAATGTCTGGACCAACCCCGGCGAAATTGCGGGTGATGGTCTCGACAATGACGGCAACGGCTACGTGGACGATCTCAACGGTTGGGATTTCGCCAATAACGACCGGACTGTCTACGATGCCGGGGCGGATGCCCACGGCACCCATCTGGCTGGCATCATCGGCGCCGAAGGCGGGAATGGCATCGGCGTCGCCGGGGTGAACTGGACGGTCTCGATGGTGTCCGGGAAGTTTCTGGGGGCCAACGGCAGCGGCACCCTGGCCGGGGCGATCGCCGCCATCAACTACATGACGGCACTCAAGCAGGCCTATCTGGCGAATCCGGCCCGTGGGGCCAACATCGCCGTCATCAACAACTCCTGGACCGGCACCGGCTATGCAGCCGACCTGCATACTGCGATTCTGCGGGCCGCCAAGGCAGGCATCCTCGTGGTCTGTGCCGCCGGTAACGGCGGGTCGGATCTGGTGGGCGACAACAACGACACCACGCCCATCTATCCGGCCAACTACAGCACTCTGCTCGGGACCACAGCCGAATCCTCGGCCGGGTATGAGGCGGTGATCTCCGTAGCTGCCCTCCGCAGTGACGGCTCCCTGGCGCCGTTTTCCAACTACGGCGCCCAGACTGTCGATCTGGCCGCTCCTGGCAGCGGTATTCTCTCCACGGCGCCGACCACCGATCTGGTTTCCGGCAGCTACGCCAGCCGCGATGGTACCTCCCAGGCGGCGGCCTTCGTCAGTGGGGCGATCGCCCTCTACGCCTCCCGTTACCCGACGGCGACCGCTGCCCAGATCCGAGCGGCCCTGCTGCAGAGTGCCACGGCCACACCAACCGCTTCGCTGACCGGCAGAACGGTCACCGGCGGACGTCTGGACGTCAATGCCCTGCTGTCGACTGCCCCGCCGGTCCTCCCGGCGAACCAGACGCTCTGGGGGACGACCGGCAGTGACACGATTACCGGGGGCGACGGCAACGACCAGATTGCCGGGGTGTCTGCCACCGGGAGCAATCCGGGCCGGGGCAGCATCGACCAGCTGACCGGTGGTGCCGGTAGTGATACCTTCCTGCTCGGTGACAGCCGGGGGGTGTTCTACGATGACGGTTCCCGACAGTCCAATGGCAAGCAGGACTATGCCCTGATCCAGGACTTCACCGATGGTCAGGACTTCCTGCAGCTGCGCACCGGCAGTTACTGGCTGCGCTCGGAAACCCAGATCGGCGGCACTACCAGCGGTGTGGCCATCTACATCGACAACGGCTCGACCAATGGCAGCTGGGACTCCCGGGACGATTACATCGCCTTTGTGCGTGGCGTGACCACGGCCCAGCTGACCGGTGCGGATATCCGCTTCGTCTAGGACCTGCGGGGGTGGGACGGCTGTCGGTCGTGCCGCCCCCGGGACTCAGCCCAGCTCCCGTTCGAGCCCCTGACTCATCAGCCGCCGCAGCCGGTACCGGAGCTTGGTCCAGCGGATCGGCTTGATCAGATACTCATCGGCCCCGGCTTCGAAAGCCTGACGGATGGTGTCGCCGTCATCGAGGCTGGATATGCAGAAGATGTAGGGCCGCTTGCCCGGGCCGCGCTGCAGGGCCTGAATCAGACGGATGCCGTCGCCCTGGTGCATCATCACATCGGTGAATACCAGTTGGCTCGGCTGCCGTCGGTAGAGCCGCAGCCCCTGGCGACCGCTGTCGGCGACCTGAAACTCGATCCCTTCCTCCTGAAGCAGCCGCTCCAGCATCAGGCGACTGACCGGATCGTCCTCCACGATCAGTGCCCTGAGCGCGCTGGCGGACTGCTCTCGGGAGTGCGGCTGACCGGTGGTGCGATCGCTGGCCTCGAAGGCAGGCTGGACCTGCCACTGCTCCAGCAGACGCATCAGTTCCGGGGCCGGGCCGGGGGCTCCGAAGAGGCGTCCCTGGGCCAGATGGATACCCTCCTGCAGCAGGACCTGACGCTGACTCTCGGCCTCGACCCCGACGGCGATCACCTGCTCGCCCAGGTTGCTGGCATTCAGCAGGATGGTGCGCACCCAGTCGCGGGAGGACTGGTCGTGGCTGATCTGCCGCAGCTGATCGGGGGCCACCTTCAGGACCGTGACGCTGTGGTCGTGCAGGTAGGACAGGGACGAGAAGCGGCTGCTGAAATCGTTGATCGCTACCCGAATCTGGCGTTGTTTGAACTGCAGCAGCCGGGCGGTGGTGGCGGCGGGGTCCGCCATCAGGGTGGCGTCGTCCAGCTCGATCATCAGCTGCTCGGGCGGGAACCGGTAATCCTCCAGCAGCTGATCGAGTTTCTGAATCCAGTCATGTTCGCGGAACTGGCTGGCCGACCAGTTGAAGCTGAGGCGGCAGCGCGGTGGCAGCAGCCCCTGGTGCTGCAGACGCTTCACCAGAATCATCGCTTCGTTCATCTGGGCCCAGCCCAGCACCGGCGTCAGGCCGCTGCGCTCCAGGGCCGGCAGAAAGTCACCGGAGGAGAGGTTGCCCCGCTGGGGGTGCTGCCAGTGCCAGAAGACCTCCAGGCCCACGGGCTGACCGGTCTTGAGATCGACGATGGGCTGGAATCGGCTTTCCAGATCGCCCCGCAGTGCCGCCCGGTGAATCTGCCGGTCCTGGAAGAGGGCGAAGTGGATGGCCGAGAGGTACTCGCGGCCGCAGTGGGCCAGGGTGTAGCGGTGGCGCAGAAAGTCCCGGCCGGCCTGGCCCATGGTGCGGCAGAGGCGGGGGTTCTGGGAGAGGTGGCGGATGAACTCGGCCAGGTGGCGGGACTCGCCCGGATGGAAGGCGGCGCCGCAGCGGGCCTGACTGATCAGCGGCCGCAGGTAGGAGTGGTCTTCGCAGATGATCGCCACCGGCTGACCGATGGACAGGGCCGAGTAGAGCTTACTCGGGGCGATCAGACCCTCGACGCCGCGGTCGACGCTGACGATGCTCAGGTCACCGGCGTTGAGGGAGTAGAGCAGATCTTCCCGCTTCTGGTAGTCGAGGAAGCGGCAATTGGTCAGGCCGCTGGCGTTGACGCGCTTCTGGGCCGGGTAGCGACGGGCGCCACCGCCGATGAACAAAAAGGAGATCGGCTCATCCCGCAGAATTTCCGCCGCTCCCAGCAGGGTGTCGAAGTCGTGACAGCGGCCCATGTTGCCGGAGTAGAGCACCGTGAACCGGGGGCTGATCTCCTGCTCACGCAGAAAAGGGTTTTCGGTTTTGGGCAGGGGCCGCAGCTGCTCCGGGTCACACCAGTTGTGGATCTCGCGCAGCTTGGGCTTGAGGCTGGGATCGAGGGCGAGCAGGCGATCGCCCATGGTCGAGCAGGGGACGATGATGCAGTCGGCCTGCTTCCAGACCCAGCGGTTGAGCATCTGCCAGAGTCGCTGCACCGGATGGCCCGCCTGCAGCCAGCCCAGGCGCACGGCGACATCCGGGTAGAAGTCGTAGATCAGGTAGACCAGGGGGATGCGACGGATGGCAGCGACGGCGGCCACAAAGAAGACCCCGAACGGCGGTTCACTGGTCATGAACAGCACATCACCGCAGTGCTCCCGCCGGGCCAGCAGGAAGCGCACGGTCTTGAGGCTGAACACCAGCCCCTGGAGCAGGCGGCCGATGGCATTGCGGCTGCGGCGGAAGAGCGGTCGGCAGCGATGGATAGTCAGATTACCGTCCAGTTCGCGGACCGGGGCATTGGCCTGGCTCGGGTCGAAGGCGTAGCTGGGCTGGCTGGTGAAGACCCGTACCTCCATGCCGCTGCGGGCCAGGAAGCGCACCAGTTCCTCCATGAACTGACCGGTGGCGGCGAAGTCCGGGGGAAAGAACTGATTGATCAGCGTCAGACGCAGGGGCTGATCCGAGGCGGTCATGCTCCGGCCCCGGAGCGTCGGGTCTGCTGCTGGCGCCGTCGCTGGCGCAGCCAGGTGCAGCTGCCGACCAGCAGCAGTGCCAGGGTGATCTGGGGTTCGAAGGGGACAGCCTCGGAGGGATTGGTGGTGCTGGCGATGGTGAAGCTGCCGGATGTGCTGGTGCCACTTCCGCTACTGCTGCCGCCGCTGACGCTGGTACTGGCCAGGTCGCTGAGGGACGTGGTGGAACTCCCTCCGCTCATGCTCTGATTGCCGTTACCGCCAGCATTGCCATTGCCACCCCCATTCCCGCCGGTGGGATTGGGCTGGTAGATGCTGAAACTGATGGGCGCCGGGGTGCCACTGGTCGGTTGACTGAGGCTGAAACTGGGCGCGGGTGTGGAACTGGTAGGCCCAATCAGGCTGGAGTTCAGCGGCGTGCTGCTGTTCGGCCCCAGGCTACTGCCCTGGAGCGGAGTACTGCCATCCGAGAGCAGAGTGGTGGCATCGAGCAGAACTGCCGCACCGGCATTGCCGGAGTTGCTGCCCCCCGGGGTACTGGCGGCTGATGTATTGCCGTTGGCGGCGCTGTTCCCGCCCTGCATCGCATTCAGCCCGGAAGCACTGAGGTTGGTGGCGTTGACGCCCTGTAACTGCACTGATGCCTGGCCGCCAGCTTTGCCGCCGGTGGTGATGTTCTGGGCCGCCATCGTCTGCCGCTGAATCTGCTCACCTTGAACCCTAACGAAGCTTTTTCATTGCTCCCGCAAGTCTTAAGGAAAGCCTTCGATCTCTGGAAATTACTGAATTTTGAAGATGTTCTGAAGATGATTTCTGAGCTCTGATGACTCTGATTGCTGGAGTTTACAGATGCTGATTCAGCACCCTTAAACCGATCTGCTGCAACCATGTCCGAACCGGCTCCTCCTCCGTTGGAGTTCCCCACTGCTCAGGTCCAGGCGCTGGAGGAGCAGGAGCAGCGATCGCTGCTGATCTTCCGAGCTGTGGGCTGGGGACTGCTGCTGCTCTACCTGGTGGATCTGGTGCAGATGCTGCTGCCGCCCCAGGTGGGGAACCCGGTCTGGGAGTTCGGCAAGGCCTCGGAGCTGGTGCAGATCGCGCCGGTACCGCTGCTGGCGCTGATGCTGGTGTTCCAGGGCGGTATCCAGTACCGGGGGCTCCCCGAACGTCGTCTGCTGCGTCTGATGTCCCGCAGTCTGCTGGGGGTGGCGATCGCCTACCTGCTGCTCTTCCCGCTGGCGATCTCCGCAGCCGTGCGCATCAACAGTCAGAACCAGGCCCAACTGACCGCCGAGTTCGCCCAGAAGCAGGCCAGCCTCAGTGCCAGTGCCGGTCGTCTGGAGAAACTGCCGTCCGGGGAAGTGGCAGCACTGCAGGATCAGGCCCGCCGCAGTCGCCCCCAGGCCCCGGACCTGGAGCCCGAAGCCTTCCGCAG